>PLRW01000178.1 GCA_003164955.1 Actinomycetota bacterium | reverse complement strand
CGGTCGGCCCCATTCCGGTCGGCACTGTGCAGCGGAATCCCGGCCAGGTCCAGCGCGGTGAGCAGGTTCGTGTAGCCGAGCTCGGTGGAGAAACTCACCCCCAGCACGTCGAAGGCGCCCACGGGCCGGTGGGCGTCCACGGTGAACTGGGGCAGGTCGTGCTCACGCATGAGGGCCTCGAGGTCCGGCCACACGCTGTAGGTCCGCTCGGCCAGGACTCCGTCCTGCTCGTTGAGGACCTCGTAGAGGATCTGCACACCCTGGTTGGGCAGTCCCACCTCGTAAGCGTCCGGGTAGAGCAGCGCCCAGCGGACGTCGGTGCCGTCCCAGTCCTTGACGACCGAGTTCACCTCACCGCCGACATAGGCGATCGGCTTCCGGACGCACGGGAGCAATGGCTCGAGGCGCGGGTACACCGACTCTACTGGCATTGGACCAGCCTACCTACCGCGGACAACCGTTCCGCCGCCAAACGCGCCGGGGCCAGAGCAAAGGGGCCAGAGCGAAAGGGGCCATCCGGCACGGAACGCAAAGGGAAAGACACCGGCTGCAGCGCCACGACCCTCGCAGATATTCCCCGGGGGGTCGCCCCGGGCCAGCACCACTACTCGAAGACGGGGTGCTTGCGGTGGACGGACAGCAGGATGCCGATGGCGATCATGTCGGCGAAGATGGCGGAGCCGCCGTAGGAGATGAACGGCAACGGGAGCCCGGTGATCGGCATGATGCCGACGGTCATGCCGATGTTCACGAACGACTGGAACAGGAACCAGATCGCGATGCCCGCGGCCACCAGCATGCCGAACTGATCGTCCGCGCGGGTCGCGATGCGCAGCGCGCGGACCACCACCACGCCGAGCAGGGCGACGATCACGACGGCCCCGACGAAGCCGAGCTCCTGGCCGGCCACGGTGAAGATGAAGTCGGTGCTCTGCGCCGGCACGTAGCTGCCGGACACCGACTGACCGTGGAACAAACCCTCGCCGAACATTCCGCCGGAACCGATCGCGATCTTGGCCTGGATCTCGTTGTAGCCCGCGCCCGCCGCGTTCGACGACGGGTGCAGGAAGCTGGTCAGGCGGGTGAGCTGGTAGCCCTTGAGCAGGTGCAGGCTGAGCACGGCGGTCACCGCGGCGGCCGCCGCCACGGCCAGGGAGATGACCCAGCGCAGCCGGATGCCGGACAGCAGGATCAGCCCGGCCAGCTCCACGGCCAGGACCATCGAGATGCCCAGGGCCGGCTCGATGATGACCAGGGCGACGAGCGGCAGCCCGCATGCAATCACGATGCCCACGTCCCGCAGCCGGGGGCCCCGTCGCTCGGCGTCCGGGCCGCTGGCGCCCTCCCGCAATTCGCTGAACAGCATGGCGGTCATCAGGATGATCGCGATCTTGGCGTATTCGGACGGCTCGATCTGGAAGCCGGCGGGCAGGTCGATCCATCCTTTGGCACCGTTGACGCTGGAGCCGAGCGGGGTCAGGACCACCAGCAGCCCAACGACGGCCAGCCCGTAAATGACCGGGGCGTAGACGCGGAGCTGCCGGTAGTCGACCAGGCTGACCCCGATCATGAGGACCAGCCCGAATACGACGTAAATGGCCTGCTTGTCGAGGTAGGTCCGGGTGCTGGCACCACTGGCGGCCAGCGACGGCTCGGTGGCCGACCAGACGAGCAGCACCCCGAGGATGGACAGCGCGAGGACGGCGGCGATGAGCGCCCAGTCCAGGTGGCGCAGGAACGAGTCCCGTGACGTCACCCGGGTCAGCAGGGACCGGGGCCGGGTCCGGAACGCGCCGGCCCGTGGGCCCGGGCCGCCGTAACCGCGCTGCACCCCCCCGATCCGGTCGTAGCTGGCGCCCGGGCGGCCCATGCTCATCCTGAGTATCCCTTCGGAGCGGTGATCTGCCCGGTGGAGGCGATCTGCGGCAGCGAGGCGGGTACCCGGCCGCCCGGCACCGCGGCCTTGTGCCCCTCGAGGCCGTAGATGCCGTCCCAGATCTGGCGGACCGCCGGGGCGGAGGCGTCGGCGCCATAACCGGAGTCGGGGATCATGACGACCACCACGTACTGGGGATTGCCGCACGGCGCGAACGAGGCGAACACCGAGGTCGCGACCTTGCCCATGACCTCAGCGGTACCGGTCTTGCCGGCCACGCAGACCTGGTTCAGCGGGAAGCCGGAGAACGCCCCGGCCGCGGTGCCCTGCGTCACCACACCCGCCAGCGCATTCCTGATGTACGCGAGCGTGTTGGGTGAGACGGGCAGATGGCCGGCGACCGGCGGGTTGATCTGCTGGACCTGCTTCCCGGTCGGGCTGACCAGCGCCTCGCCGATGCGCGGCTGGTACAGCGTGCCGCCGTCGGCCAGGGCGACGTAGGCGTTCGTGAGCTGCAGCGGGGTCACCAGGTCATAGCCCTGGCCGATCGCGGCGATCGCCGCCTGGCCGGGCTCCCAGACGTTGCCGTCCTGGCAGTCCTGGTACTCGATCTGCTGGACGTAGCTGCCGTCGGCCTTGCCGTACTTGCACCAGTCCTGGCCGGTGTAGGCGTTGTCTTTCCAGTAGTAGTACAGCCATTCCCGGGTCGGCACGGTCCCGGTGGACTCGTCCGGCAGGTCGACGCCGGTGGGCTGGCCGAAGCCCCAGTGCAGCGCCATCTGCTGCATCTTCTGCACCGGCGCCTTGGGGCTGGTCACGACGTTGGCGCCGGGGTTGTCGCGCTGCCACATCTCGTAGCCGAGGTTGTAGTACACGGTGTCGCAGGACTGGATGAGCGCCTCGCTGAACGACATGGCCCCGAGGTTCGGCTCCCCGTCGTTGATGTAGTTATGGCCACCGATGTTGACCGAGGCCGGGCAGTCGTAGGAGCCGTCGAGCGGGTAGCCGTCCGCGACCGCCGCGGCGGTGGAGGTCACCTTCCAGGTGGAGCCGGGCGCGTACTGCCCCTGAGTGGCGTAGTTGATGGCGGGCGCCCCGTCCTGCGCGCCGAACAGCGCGTTGAACTGCGACTGGGAGATGCCGTTGGTCCACACGCTGGGGTCGTAGTCCGGGTAGCTGGCCATGGCCACGACGCGCCCGGTGGTGGTCATGACCACGGCCGCGCCCTGGTTGGCGTCGTTGCCGGAGGCCCGGGCCTTGCTGATCGCCGTGGTCAGCGCCTGCTGCGCGTCGGCCTGGATAGTGGAGTTGATGCTGGTGACGAGGTCGTCGCCGGACTGGGCGGGCGTCCCGCCCACGGTCCCGGTGACGTCCCCGGCCGCGTTGACCGACACCGTATTCGTGCCGGTCTTGCCGGTGAGCGCGGTGTTGTACTGCTCCTCCAGCCCGCTCTGCCCGACGAGGTCCGCGGTGGAGTAGCCGACCGCCGACGGCAGGTGGTCCGCCTTCAGCTCCTGGGTGGTGGCGGGCTGCAGGTACCCCAGCACCTGGGCCGGGTCGGCGCCGCCGGGTGACGGGTAGTCGACGACCCCCTGGGTCTGCGCCGTCACGCCGGGGAACTGGCTCTGCTCCTCCATGATCTGCAGCGCCACCTGAGCACTGACGCTCTGGTCCACCGGGATCGGCTGGTAAGGCGACCCGGCCCAGCAGGGCTGGGTCACCGTGGGGCTGCACAGCCGCACCTTCTTCTGCAGCAGCGGGTACGGCGTGTCCAGCAGGGACGCCAGGCGGCGCAGGACGGAGACACCTCCGTCGGGGCGCTGGGACAGCGTCATCATGTCCACGGAGACCACCAGCGCGGTGCGGTTGGTGACCATGGCCTGGCCCACGTCGTCGAGGATCTGGCCGCGTACGGCCGGGACGACGATGTTCCGGGTCTGGTTCGCCGAGGCCAGCTTCACGTAGCTGGCGCCGTTCATCACCTGGATGTACCAGAGCCGGCCGCCGAGCGTGATCAGCAGCGAGGCCATCACCACGTACAGCACCACCATGCGCCGCCGGGATGCCGAAATCACCGATAACCTCCCCTACCCCAGTCGAAAAACCGCAGCACCCGGGCAAGTACCCGGACGCGCACCGAGCCACGGCGCATGCGCAGCCGCGGGGCCGGGCCGCGGCTGGGCGAGCCCCGCCCGGCCGACAGGCCGCCGCCGGGGAAAGCGCGGGAGCCGCGCCCGCTGGACGTACTGCCGAACGAAGCCCGGCCCATTGAGTTCCGCCGGAGCATGCCCGGCCCGAACGCGCGCCGCCCGAACACGCTACGGCCGCTGGTCATGCTGCCGGACGGGCCCCGCCGGGGCGATATACCGCCGCCGGACGCTCCCCCGCCCAAGGCCGGGCGCCTGCCCAGCGAACGGCGGCCGCCGAACGTGCCGCGGCGTGGCGTGGTCCGGCTCGGCGTGCCGCCGGTGCCGATCGTGCCGGTGACGCTACGCCTGCGGAAGCGCGGGACGGCGGCCCGGGCCGCGCCGCCATTTCCCCCGGCCCGGCTCTGCCGCCGCCCGGGGGTAAAGCGCACTTTGGGGATGGGGACCTTCACGCCGGTGACGTGGGTGCCGGCGGAGCCGGTGGGCCGCAACCGGGGTGCACGCTGCCCGGCCGGGCGCCACTGCACGCCCGGGCGGGCCGCGCCGGGCGTCCGGGTAGCCGCGGACAGCCAGGCCTCGCCACCACGGCGATCACCGAGATGCAGCCGGGGGGTGCCCGATGAGCTCGCCTGCCGGACGGCTCCGGCCGCGACCCCGGACAGGCCGGCCGCACCGGCGGCCCAGCCGGCGGACGCGGACGCCGCGCTTTCCCCGGCGGCGGCCCGGCTGGCCGCGCCGTTGAGCCGGACCACGGCGTACAGCACGAACGGGCTCAGGATCACGTCGTAGATCAGTGATGGCGGCAGCACGTGCCGCACGGCCGCCCAGGTCACCTCGGGGTCGCTGAGCATCACGCCGAGCGCGGCATGCAAGGCCGCGCCGACGGCCGCGGCCGCGGCCGAGATCCCGACGTACAGGGCGGGTGACGCCTCGCCCAGCTCCGCCAGCCGGCCGCAGGCGTACCCGACGATGCAGAACACCAGCGCGTACTGGCCGATCGTATGGCTGGCGGGCGGCGCGACGTCCAGCGCCAGCCCGGCGAGGAAGCCGGTCAGCAGGCCCGGCAGCGGGCCGCCGGTGAGCGCCAGCGCGACCACCGTGAGCAGGACCAGGTCCGGGCCGGCCCCGCCGGGCAGGGCGAGCCGGTTGATGAAGGTGAGCTGGGCGAGGAGGGCGAGCGCGACGACCGCACAGGAGATCAGGAAGCGGCGCATCTCACCCGCCCGGCGTCGCGCGGGCGGAAGGCTGGGCACTGGGCACGCCGGATGCGCCGGGCGTGACCGTCACCGTGACGGTCGGCACGGGCTTCGGGCCCGGGGGCAGCACGGAGTCCCGCGGGTTCTGCGCGGGCCCGGCGATCACGACGCCGACGATGCCGAGCGAGGTGAAGTTCACGAACGGCCTGACCAGCGCCGTCTGGGTGAGCGACCCGGCGTTGCCCTGCACCTGTGTGACCTGCCCGATCGGCACGCCCGGCACGAACGGCCGGTCCTGCACCGAACCGAAGGTGACCAGGCTCTGCCCGGGGTGCAGCACCACGTTCCCGTCGAACAGCCGCAGCCGGAGCAGGTACGGCCCGGACAGCGACTTCCCGGTGCCGGTGACCGCGCCGATCTGGTCGCTGGCCGCCATCCGCGCCCCCACCACCGAGGACGCGTCCGTGGCCAGCAGCACCGTCGAGGTGTCCCGGCTGACCTGGGTCACGGTCCCGACCAGGCCGTCACCGTTGAGGACCGTCTCCTGGGCGTGCACGCCGTCGCGGCTGCCCACGTCGAGGGTGACGGAGTTCGCATAGTCCTGCCCCGCTGCGATGACGCTGGCCGCGACGATCCGGTAACCGCCGCGCCCCGCCAGTTGCAGGAGGGACGACAGCTGGGCCTGATCGGCCCGGCTGAGCTGGGCCGAACTGAGCTCCGCGCGCAGCTGGGCGTTGGCCTTCTGCAAGGCTGAGATCTTGCTGTTCGCGGAGGGGCCACCGGTGACCCAGTCGAACAGGGACGAGACCGGGCTGGTGACGTCGCTGGTCACCCGCTCCACGGGGCCGAAAATGCCGGCCCCGACGCTGCGGACCGGCGACGAGCCGCCGTCGCGGAAGTCCACCGTGATGAGCGCGACCGCAGCGATCAGCAGAACGCCGAGGACCAGGCGCACTCGCCGGGTGTCGTGCAATGCGACTCCTCGTGGGCCCCGCTACCGCGGCGGCCCAGTTCCATCAGCGGCGGGACTCGGGCACGAGGACCTGGCGCAGCGTGTCGAAATCCTCCACGCACTTCCCGGTCCCGAGCACCACCGAGTCCAGCGGGTTGTCGGCCACATGGACGGGCATGCCCGTCTCCTCGCGGATTCGCTGGTCGAGCCCGCGCAGCAAGGCCCCGCCACCGGTCAGGGCGATGCCCCGGTCCATCACGTCACCGGCGAGCTCGGGCGGGCACTTGTCCAGCGTTGTCTTCACCGCGTCGATGACCAGATTAATTGGTTCCTCGATGGCGCGCCGGATCTCGGAGGCGGAAATCACGATCGTCTTCGGCAGGCCGCTGACCAGGTCGCGGCCGCGGATTTCGGCGTGCGGCTCGTCGGCGCTCGGGAACGCCGATCCGAGCGCCATCTTGATCTCCTCGGCGGTGCGCTCGCCCAGCATCAGCGAGTACTCCTTCTTGCCGAAGCTGATGATCGCGTCGTCCAGCTCGTCCCCGCCGATACGGATGGACTGTGAGGTGACGATGCCGCCCAGGGAGATCACGGCGACCTCGGTCGTCCCGCCGCCGATGTCCACCACCATGTTGCCGGTCGGCTCGTAGACCGGCAGGCCGGCGCCGATGGCCGCGGCCATCGGCTCCTCGATGATGTAGACCCGGCGCGCGCCGGCCTGGTGGCCGGCCTCCTTGACCGCGCTCTGCTCGACCCCGGTGATCCCGCTGGGGACGGCGACCACGATCCGCGGCTTGGCCATATGATGCCGCCGGTGCACCTTCTGGATGAAGTAGCGCAGCATCCGCTCGGTCACGTCGAAGTCGGCTATCACGCCGTCCTTGAGCGGCCGGATGGCCACGATGTTGCCCGGCGTCCGGCCGATCATCCGTTTAGCCTCGATGCCGACCGCCACGATCTGGCCGTTGTTCGTGTTCAACGCCACCACGGAGGGCTCATTGAGCACGATTCCGCGCCCACGCACGTACACGAGCGTGTTGGCGGTGCCGAGGTCGACCGCCATGTCGCGGCCGAGGAAGCCCATCGCGTTACTCATGGGGGACGGCAACCTTCCCGATCGGGCGCTTCGGAGCCCGGGGGGCCGGGTGAAGCATTTGTGAAAAAATTACCTAAGACGCGCCGTCTGGGCCGCGCGGGTCAAATGTGAGCCTGGAGAGGAAGGATCTTCATTTGTGATCCGGCTGGACCTTGATACGCAGGCCCTAGCCGAGAGGATTGGGCCCCGGCCGGGAATTATGTGAGCTCGGGGAAAAAGATCTTGATTTCACGCTGTGCCGATTCCACTGAGTCGGATCCGTGCACGACGTTCGCCCCTATCTCCAACGCATGGTCCCCGCGAATGGTGCCCGGGGTGGCCTGCACCGGGTCGGTCGCGCCGGCCAGCCCGCGGAACGCTTCCACGGCCCGGGGGCCCTCCGCCACGAGGGCCACCAGCGGCCCGGACGTGATGAAATCGACCAGCGGATCGAAGAAGGGCTTGCCGGTGTGCTCGGCGTAGTGGGTATGTGCCGTCTCCCGGTCCAGGGTCCTCAGCTCCAGCGCGACGACCGTCAGGCCCTTGCGCTCAATCCGGGAGATAACCGCGCCGATGAGGCCGCGTTGGACACCGTCAGGCTTGATGAGGACAAGAGTACGTTCCGGCACGACGCTCCTTCTCGCAGGGCAACTGGGTAGTTGTCGCGAGCAGATCAGGGAGATAACCCGCGGCACGAAGCTTACCCGCGCCCGTGGCCTGCAGCACCGGCGCGGCACGCCCGCCCGGCCGGCGATAGATATGACGGTCATCACGATCACGATCACGACGGGGCCGGGGCCGCGACGGAGGCGCTGGCCCGGTCGGGTGCGGGCAGCGTAAGGGCTCAGAGCCGGACGCTCGCGAACCATTTATCACCAATCGCTCCCTTCTAACTACTAAGGGCGACGATTCATAAGACTAGCCCGTGCCGGGCTGCTCCAGCCGGTTAGCCATCCAGATTCCGGTGAACCAGAAGACGGCGAAGATGACGCCCAGGGCGTAAAGGGCGGGAACCTCGATCCCGGCCACGATGATCAGGACCTGCAGCACGGTGCCGGCGATCAGGGCCCACCGGCCCCGGCCGACCAGGCCCGCGAGCACCACGGCGGCGAGCGCCAGCCCGCCGCCCACGCCGCCGGCGACACCGTGCCGGAGGTGCTCGATCGTGATCGCCACCGGCACGGCCAGGATCAGCACGATGGCCTCGAACACCAGCACCGAGGCGAGCAGGCGGCGCAGGATCGGGCGGCGGCGGCGGCGGCGGCGGCGGCGGGTGCGGGCCGCGGGCGGAGACGCTGGATGTGCCGCTTTCCCAGGGCTGGTCATGATAGATCGGCCGCCGTGAACGAGTGCCGGCCCGCGCCGCCGGACGGTTTCCCCGCATCGCCGGTGCCGGCGCCGGGGCGGAGCAACTGCCGGGCGTCGCCCGCGGTGACGACCGAACCGGTGATGAGCACCCCCCCGCCGCCGGGCAGGGCGGTCTCCGGCGCGTCATCGGCCAGGGTCACCGCCAGTTCGATGGCGTCATCCATCCGCGCGGCGACCTGGACCCGGTCGGCGCCAAAGACGTCGCGCGCCAGTTCGGCCAGTTCCTCGGGGGGCATCGAGCGGTCGGCGGAGTTGCGCGTCACCACAAGGTCGGACAGGACGGGCTCGAGCTCGTCGAGCATCCCGGCCACGTCCTTGTCCGCGCTGACCGCCAGAACACCGACCAGCCGGGCGAAGCTGAACGCCTCGGTGACCGCAGTCACGCTGGCCGCCATGCCGGCCGGATTGTGCGCCGCGTCGGCGATCACCGTCGGGCTGCGCCGCAGGATCTCCAGCCGGCCGGGTGACCGCAGGCCGGCGAACCCCTGCCGCACGAGGTCCGGGTCGAGGGCCGCACGCTCGTCCGGGTCGCCGGGCGTGTCGTCACCCACGCCGGCGAACCCCTCCACCGCGGCCAGCGCGCAGGCCGCGTTGCCCGCCTGGTACTCGCCGAACAGGGGCAGGAACACATCGGTGTAGGTGCCATTGAGGCCGCGCAGGGTGAGCTGCTGCCCGCCGAGCGCGACGTCCCGTTCCAGGACGCCGAACTCGATGCCCTCGCGGGCTACGGTCGCGCCAACCTCGGACACGCGGCGGAGCAGGACCTCGGCCGCGGGCAGCGACTGCTGGGCCAGCACCGCCAGCGCGCCCGGCTTGATGATCCCCGCCTTCTCCGCGGCGATCTCCTCCACTGTGTCACCCAGGTAGCGGGTGTGGTCGATGGCCACCGGGGTGACGACGGCGACCACGCCGTCCGCGACGTTGGTGGCGTCCCAGGTACCGCCGAGCCCGACCTCCACGATCGCGACGTCGACGGGGGCGTCGGCAAAGGCGGCGAAGGCCATCCCGGTCAGTACCTCGAAGAAGGACAGGGGTGTCCCGTGGCGCTCGTCGGTCAGCTGGATGTACGGGAGAATTTCCGCATACAGCGCGACGAAGTGCTCCGGATCCAGCGGCTGGCCGTCGATGCAGATCCGCTCGCGCATCGACACCAGGTGCGGGCTGGTGAACCGGCCGGTCCGCAGGCCGCGTTCGCGTAGCAGGGCGTCAATCATGCGCGCGGTGGAGGTCTTGCCGTTGGTGCCCGTGATGTGGATAACGGGAAAGGCGCGATGCGGATCGCCGAGCAGGCTGACCAGGGTGGCGATCCGGTCGAGCGTCGGCTCGATCGACGACTCGGGGCGCCGGCTGACGATCTCCCGCTCGACCCCGCGCAGGGTCGCGTCGTCGGTCACGGCAGGCTCGCGGGCGTCGCAGTATTCACCCGTCCAGGCTACTGGGGGGCGGCAGCGGCCGGCCCCGGCCCCCGTGGCGCCGGAACCTGGGCGCCGGCCAGCTCGGCCGTGACGACGCGAATCCGGTTCCGGCCCGCGTCCTTCGCCTGGTACAGCGCCGCGTCCGCCGCAGCCAGCAGCTCGTCCAGGTCCTGCCGCGCGCTGGCCAGCTCGGCCACGCCGATCGACACGGTGATCCTGACCAGGATGGGTTCGTCCCGGCCGCCGCTGACGGCGATCGGCGCGTCGGCGATGTGCCCGCGCAGCCGCTCGGCCACCCGCTCCGCCTCGAGCCCGGTAGTGCGCGGCAGCAGGATCGCAAATTCCTCGCCGCCGAACCGCCCGATCAGGTCGCCCTCGCGAAGCTGGGCCTTGAACCGGTCGGCGACGACCCGCAGGACCCGGTCCCCGGCCAGGTGGCCGTGGGTGTCGTTGACCAACTTGAAGTGATCGATGTCGATGATCGCGGCCGAGGCCGGCGACCAGGAGCCCTTGGCGCGGGACAGTTCGGTGGCCGACTCGCGGTGCCACGCCGCCGCGTTCAGCAGCCCGGTCTTGGCGTCCGTGCGCGCCTCCGCGACGAGCTGGGAGTGCATGAGGAAGCGCTTCTGTACCAGTACGACCGGCACCGCCACGATCAGGACGGCGGGGGTGCAGGACAGCGCGAACGCGACGAGCGCCGCGAAGCAGGTCTCGACCGCATCGGTGGTGACGGCCTCGCGGCTGAACATCATGGCCCGCACCCGGGCCGCCGGCACCGTCAGCTTGACCGCGCCGACGACCAGCCAGACGTTGACCGCCCATCCGGTCACCGCGGCAGCGATAATGGCGCCCAGCCAGCCGGCACTGTGCGCGCCGGCGCCGGGCGGCACACCGAGCAGCGGCTCGAAGACGCTGTGAAACTCGACCGACGCCGCGCCGTAGCCCAGCCCGATCGCGCCCATACTGAACAGCCGCCGGTGCCAGAGGTTCCGCCGCACCCGCCACTGCTTCATGAGCACCAGCGGGACCGGCATCAGCAGCGCGTAGACCGGCGGGAGGAGCAGCGCGACCGACAGCCACCAGACCTCCTGCAGGTCACGGGTCAGCGTGTCGGGCGGCAGCTTGACATCCTTAGCCGCCTCGACCATGGCCGCCGCGCTGGCCAGCAGCAGGAAGAAGATCCCGAGCTGGGACACATGCCAGGTGGCGCGGTCGGCGGCGACGCCCAGCGCGATCGCAGCGGCCACGGGCACGGCGATGACGTAGGCACGCGCGAGCCGGGGCAGTGACCACACCGGCCAGTCCCGGACCGCCACCGCCGCCGGCCGAGGGCCTCTCCAGGCGGACGTGACCGTCACCTTCATCCATCGTTCCTTGCCGAAAATTTTGCCGAATCTACGTCTAATGCAGCTTTTCTGTCAAATCGCTCAAAAAAACCATTTAGCCTGTGGTGTAACAAAACGCCCATATGGACATATATCCTGCAATGCCGCTTTCTCGAAGGGAAGAACCATGTACGCCGAGTGGGGCTGAAGCTATGACTGAACAGCAGGGAATGCTGTTACTCGCGGAAAGGATGAATCATGACCATCGATTGGGACTGATGGCCAGGAAATCCCGGCCATGTCCGGGATCATACAGATCGTTACCCCCTTTCAGGTATGCCTGACGATTCGCGACATCAGGCCATTAGCAGCCACCCAGCGGCTGATAGGCGCTGAGCAGCCCCGAGACCACCAGGATGACCAGGAACACCAGTCCGGGCCGGCTCAGGCAGCCGAGCAGGACGAGGCACGCGGCCATGGCCATCGGGCCGATCCATCGCCGTCGCGGCACCGCAGGTAGCTCGCCGCGTACGTGAGCGCGGTCGGCAGCGGTGAGCCGGTCACGGCAGTCACAGGGGCCGGAGTTTTGGCCAGGTCGCCGGATCGCGGGCAAAGCCCCAGCGGCGGATGAGGCCGCCGGTCTACCTGGGTGGCCGGTGAGACGTCCGGCCAGCGGACGGCCTTACCCGGGCAGGCGGCCCAGGCGATCGGAGATCCGGGTGATGTCCTGCTCGGCGGCGGCCAGGCGCTGGCGGGTCTTCTCCACCACGTCGGCGGGCGCCTTGGCGGTGAACCCGGCGTTGGCGAGCTTGGCGCGGGCCTGCGCGGCTACCTTGTCCGCGGCGGCGAGGTCCTTCTCCATCCGGCGCCGCTCCGCCGCGACGTCGATCACCCCGGCGGTGTCCAGTTCCACCGTGACGCCTTCGGCCTCGATGGAGGCCGAAGGCGTGAAACCGGCGTCCGGGGGGCTGAGCCGGAGCAGGAAACGGATCCGCTCCTCGTGGCCGGCCAGCGGGCTGGTCTTGATCCCGGCGAGGCGGGCGGCGACCCGCTGGCCGGGGCGCAGGCCCTGATCGGAACGGAACCGGCGGATCTCGGTCACCAGCCGCATGACGGAGGCCATCTCCGCCTCCGCGCCGGCATCGGTGAGCGACGGCTGCGGCCACGGGGCCACCATCACCGATTCCTCGCCGGTCAGGGCGGTTCCGGGCAGGGCCGTCCACAGCTCGTCGGTGAGGAACGGCATGATCGGGTGCAGCAGCTTGAGCACGTGGTCCAGCACGAACCCGAGGACGTCCCGGGTGGTCTCGGCGGCGGCGTCCAGCGCCCCCGGTCCGGCGCTGGCCGGATCGGGCACCCCGGCATTGTCATCGGCACTGGCACCCGCACTGGCCAGCGGGATCTTGGCCAGCTCCAGATACCAGTCGCAGAACTCGTCCCAGGCGAAGTGGTAGACCGTCTCGCACACCTTGGCGAGCTCGAACCGCTCGAAGTCCCGATCCACCTGCGCGGTCACCGCGGACAGCCGGGAGAGAATCCAGCGGTCGGGCACGGACAGCGAGCCGGCATCGGGCAGCTCCCGAGGCACCCGCGCCCCGTGGCCCAGGGCGAACCGCGCCGCGTTCCACAGCTTGTTGCAGAAGTTCCGCGAGCCGGCCGCCCACTCGTCGCTGACCGGCACGTCGCTGCCCGGGTTGGCCCCCCGGGCCAGCGTGAAACGGGCGGCGTCGGCGCCGAAGCGGTCGATCCATTCGAGCGGGTCCACCGCGTTCCCGCGCGACTTCGACATCTTCTTGCCGGTGGCGTCGCGGACGAGACCGTGCAGGGCGACGTCGCGGAACGGGACCGCGCTGGCCGGATCCCGGTCGGACATCGCGTACAGGCCGAACATCATCATCCGGGCGACCCAGAAGAAGAGGATGTCGTAACCGGTGACGAGGACGCTGGTCGGGTAGAAGGCGCGCAGGTCGACCGTGTCGTCCGGCCATCCGAGGGTGGAGAACGGCCACAGGGCCGAGGAGAACCAGGTGTCCAGCACGTCGTCGTCTTGCCGCCAGCCCTCCCCCGCGGGCGGTTCGTCGTCCGGCCCGATGCAGCGGATCTCGCCGTCCGGCCCGTAGTACACCGGGATCCGGTGGCCCCACCACAGCTGGCGGCTGATGCACCAGTCGTGCATGTCGTCGACCCAGGCGAAGTACCGGGCCGCCATCTCCGGCGGGTGCATCCGGGTCCGGCCGTCACGCACCGCGTCGCCGGCCGCCTTGGCCAGCGGGGCGGCCCGGACGAACCACTGCAGGGACAGCCTCGGCTCGACCGTCGTGCCGCACCGCTGGCAGTGCCCTACGGCGTGCATGTAGGGGCGCACCTCGGCCACGATCCGGCCCTGCGCGCGCAGCGCGGCGACGACCGCCGGGCGGGCCTCGAAGCGGTCAAGTCCCAGGAAGGGGCCGTGCGCCGTCACCACGCCACGCTCGTCCAGCACGGTCAGGCTGGGCAGGTTGTGGCGGCGGCCGATCTCGAAGTCGTTGGGGTCGTGCGCCGGGGTGACCTTCACGGCGCCGGTGCCGAACGCCGGGTCAACGTGCTCGTCGGCGATCACCGGGATCCGCCGCCCGGTCAGTGGCAGCTCCACCTCGCGGCCGACGAGGTGCCGGTAGCGATCATCGCCGGGATGCACGGCCACCGCAGTGTCGCCCAGCATGGTCTCCGCCCGGGTGGTCGCGACCACGATGGAATCCGCCCCGTCTCCGTACCGGATGGAGACGAGCTCGCCCTCGTCGTCGCTGTGATCCACCTCGATGTCGGACAGCGCGGTCAGGCAGCGCGGGCACCAGTTGATGATCCGTTCGGCACGGTAGATGAGACCGTCGTCGAAGAGCCGCTTGAAGATGGTCTGCACGGCGCGGGTCAGGCCCGGGTCCATCGTGAACCGCTCGCGGGTCCAGTCCACGCTGTCGCCCAGGCGGCGCATCTGGGACAGGATCTTCCCGCCGGAGGTCGCCTTCCACTGCCAGACCCGCTCGACGAACGCCTCCCGGCCGAGGTCGTGCCGGCTCAGTCCCTCCTTGGCCAGCTCGCGCTCCACGGTGATCTGCGTGGCGATCCCGGCGTGGTCCATGCCGGGCAGCCACAGCGTGGTGTAGCCCTGCATCCGGCGGCGCCGCACGATCGCGTCGATGATCGTGTGCTCGAGCGCGTGGCCGATATGCAGCACGCCGGTCACGTTCGGCGGTGGGATGACGATCGAGAACCGAGGGGCGTCCCGCTCCGGGTCGGCAATGAAGTAACCGGCCTTCTCCCACAACGCGTAGCGCGGCCCCTCCACGTCCGCGGGGTCGTACTGAGGGGGAAGCTCGATTGCACCTGTCACGGACGGAAGTCTACGGAATCCGCGGTCCACCCGTGACCGGCACAGCTTGAGGGTTTGACCCTTAACCGGCCCAGCCGTGCTAGCCCGGGGGGGCCGACCCCCCGGAACCCCCCGCATGCNNACACACCGGCCACTCACCCAGGCCTACGGCCTGGGATCGCTGGGCCGGTAGCGAACGCCTAGCCGTAACCCGTTGAGGTACCTCGCCGATAGCACCGGACGCTCGCCCGGGCCGGTGGCCCGGGGCTCGCGCCCGGTATCGCGCTCAGGCGCTCTTTTCCCTTGGGGTGCGCCTTGTTACTCCGCGGGGGACGATCGTGGGGTTTACGTGTTCGAGGACGGCTTCGCGGGTTATGACGACGCGCTCTACGTCCTTGCGGCTCGGGACCTCGTACATGACCGAGAGCAGGACCTCTTCCATGATCGCGCGCAGGCCGCGGGCGCCGGTGCCGCGCAGGTTGGCCTGGTCGGCGATGGCCTCCAGCGCGTCCGGGGTGAACTCCAGGTCCACGCCGTCCAGCTCGAACAGCCGCCGGTACTGCTTGACCAGCGCGTTGCGCGGCTCGGTCAGGATCGAGATCAGCGCCTCGCGATCGAGGTTGTGCACGCTGGTGATGACCGGGAGCCGGCCGACGAACTCCGGGATCATCCCGAACTTCAGCAGGTCCTCCGGCATTACCTCGGCGAAGGCGTCATCGGTGTTGTCCGTCTTGCGCGCGCGGAGCACGGCGTTGAAGCCGATCCCGTTGTGGCCGGACCGCTGCTCGATGATCTTTTCCAGGCCGGCGAACGCACCACCGCAGATGAACAGCACGTTCGTCGTGTCGATCTGGATGAATTCCTGATGCGGATGCTTCCGCCCGCCCTGCGGTGGCACCGAGGCGGTGGTGCCCTCGAGGATCTTCAGCAGGGCCTGTTGCACGCCCTCACCGGAAACGTCCCGGGTGATCGACGGGTTCTCGCTCTTGCGGGCGATCTTGTCGATCTCGTCGATGTAGATGATCCCGGTCTCGGCCTTCTTCACGTCGTAGTCGGCCGCCTGGATGAGCTTGAGCAGGATGTTCTCGACGTCCTCGCCCACATAGCCGGCCTCGGTGAGCGCGGTGGCGTCGGCGATCGCGAACGGCACGTTCAGCAGCCGGGCCAGGGTCTGCGCGAGCAGCGTCTTGCCGGAGCCGGTCGGGCCGAGCAGCAGAATGTTCGACTTGGCCAGCTCGACCCCGTCGTCACCGGGCCGCTCGCCGCCGGACTGGACGCGCTTGTAGTGGTTGTACACGGCCACGGACAGGGCCTTCTTGGCCTTGTCCTGGCCGATCACGTACGCGTCGAGGAACTCGTAGATCTCCCGCGGCTTCGGCAGGCTGTCCCACTTGACCTCGGACGGCTCTGCCAGCTCTTCCTCAATGATCTCGTTGCAGAGATCGATGCATTCATCGCAGATGTACACGCCTGGGCCGGCGATGAGCTTCTTGACTTGCTTCTGGCTCTTGCCGCAGAACGAGCATTTCAGCAGGTCCCCACCGTCACCGATGCGTGCCACCCAGATACTCCTTTACATGGGGCCACCAGGGCCGCCTCACGGCCAGCCCCGGCGGGCATGTCCCGCCAGGCCTTCGTGCGCTCCGACTTTGACGTTACCGCCTCCGGTCCGGGAGAACCTAAGGCACCACCATCAAACCCCCTCAGGGGTACGCCGGGGAAGAGGCAATTCCTCCAGTTAGGACGACAGTACCCCGGCGGCGGCCGCCCCGCGCTTGAGCGTGGTCAGAACCTCGTCGATGATGCCGTACTGCATGGCCTCTTCGGCGGTGAGGAACTTGTCACGCTCGATGTCGCGCTGGATCACTTCCTCCGGCTGACCGGTGTGCCGGGCCAGGATGGCCTCCATCGCCGAGCGCATCCGCATGATCTCGCGGGCCTGGATCTCCAGGTCACTGACCTGCTCGTACCCGCCGCCCTGGGTCGCGGGCTGGTGGATCAGGATGCGGGAATTCGGAAGTGCCATCCGCTTGCCCTTGGTCCCGGCCGCGAGCAGGATCGCGGCCGCCGAGGCCGCCTGCCCGATGCAGCACATCTGGATGTCAGGCTGGATGAACTGCATGGTGTCGTAGATCGCCATCATCGACGTCATCGACCCGCCAGGGGAGTTGATGTAGATCGTGATGTCCCGGTCCGGGTCGATCGCCTCGAGCGTCAGCAGCTGGGCCATGACGTCGTTAGCCGAGGCGTCGTCGATCTGCACGCCGAGGAAGATGATCCGTTCCTCGAAGAGCTTGTTGTACGGGTTCATCTCCTTGACCCCGTACGACGTCCGCTCCACGAAGGACGGCAGGACGTACCTGGCCTCCGCCGGCCGGGCATTTGCGGCCATGAGCTCGCTCACTCCTCGCTCCTTCGTTCCGTAATGGGCGGTCATGAGACGGGACCGGCCGTGGGCACTTCGGTGGCGCTGCGAACCACCCGGTCGACGAAGCCGTAGTCCTTGGCCTCGTCGGCGGTGAACCAGCGGTCACGGTCGAAGTCGAGCTCGATCTGCTCGAACGTCTGGCCGGTGTGGAACGCGATGCGCTCCGCCATTGTCCGCTTGATGTACAGCATCTGCTCGGCCTGGATCCTGATGTCGGTCGCGGTGCCGCCGAGGCCACCGGACGGCTGGTGCATCAGGATCTGCGCGTGCGGCATCGCGAAGCGCTTACCCGAGGTCCCGGCGCACAGCAGTACCTGCGCCATCGACGCGGCCATACCCATCACGTAGGTCGCGATATCGTTCGGCACGTACTGCATCACATCGTAGATGGCCAGGCCGGCGCTGACCGAGCCGCCCGGCGAGTTGATGTAGAGGCTGATGTCCCGCTTGGGATCCTCGGCCGCCAGCAGCACCAGTTCGGCGCAGATCCGGTTGGCGAGGTCGTCATCGACCTGCTGGCCGAGGAAGACGATCCGGTGCCGTAGCAGCCGCTGGAACAGCTGGTCACCGAACGGCTGGACGGCGCCATCGGGCGTGGCCGCCTGCACGGTCGACGCCACCTCCAGGGAGGTCGCCTGCACGATCGACGGCACCTCCGGGTTGGGATGCGTGGTCACTGCGTTCTCCTCGATTGACTGGGCGCGATGTGCCTCATCCGCCCTCGCTGGGGGCTCCGGCATGTCGCAGTTCTCGTTAGCTGCGTCTGATGTCTCTGATCTGGACGATAGCGCCCGCGCCGGGCAGAGCACGCCATGGCGGTACCGTTTTCGCTGTCGGCGCACGTCGTTACAGCCGGCGACCGCCGGGCGGGCGCGGGCCATCACGGGCCCGCCCGGCGGTCGTCCCGGAAGGCCTGGCTAGGCCGGGGCGTCCTCGCCCGCGCTGTCTTCAGCGTCCGCATCGGTCCCGGCCGCCGCGTCCGTGCCGGTCCCCGCCGCTTCCATCGCTTCGCCCGCGTCCTCGGCGTCGCTCGCGTCCTCGCCGCCCTCGCCCGCGTCCTCGTCGCCGACGCCGACGCCGAGCAGGGCGTTGTAGTCCAGCTCGTGGCCGGCCTCATCCTGGATCTTCACCCGGCTGGCCAGCAGGGCCATCGCCTTGCCGCGGAGCACCTCGGCCGCCGCGGCGCCGATCTGGCCGCCCTCGGTGATCTGGCGCGCCAGCAGCTCGGGCTCGACGCCCATCTGCTGGGCCTGCTGGGTGACGAAGTACGACAGCTCGGCATCGTCGACGCCGAGGTCCTCCTGCCGCGCCACCTGGTCCAGGACCAGCCCGACCTTGACGCTGCGGCGGGACTGCTCCTGCAGGTCGGCGCTGAACTCTTCCTGGCTCTTGCCGACCATCTGGAGGTAGGTGGCCCAGTCGGCGCCGGCCCGCTGGATCTGTTCGTGCATCGAGTGTTCGAGACGGTGCGCCTCCTCCCCGACGATGCTCTCCGGGAGCGGCACGTCCACCTGGTCGAGCAGCGTGTCCAGGGCGCGGTCGCGGGCCTGGACAGCCTGCTGCTGCCGCCGCATCGCCTCCAGCCGCTGGCGCGTGTCGGCCCGCAGTTCGCCGATGGTGTCGAACTCGCTCGCCAGCTGCGCGAAGTCGTCGTCGAAGTCGGGCAGCTCCTTGGTCTTGACGCTGTGCACGGTGACGGTCACCTCCGCCTGGTCACCGGCGTGCTCGCCGCCGGCCAGCTCGGAGGTGAACGTCTTCGACTCCCCGGCCGGCATCCCGGTCACCGCGTCGTCGAGGCCTTCCAGCATCGACCCGCTGCCCACCTCGTACGACAGGCCGCTGGCCTGGGCGTCCTCGACCGGCTCGCCGTCCACCGTGGCCGACAGGTCGATGGAGACGAAGTCGCCGCTCTCCGCCGGGCGCTGCACGCCCTTCAGCGAGGCGAACCGCTCGCGCAGGCTGCCGAGGTACTCCTCCACGTCATCCGGCGTCACCGTGGCGTTGTCGATGGTGACCGAGATGCTGTCCAGGGCCGGGAGCTCGAACTTCGGCCGGATGTCCACTTCGGCGGTGAAAGAGAGCTCCTTGCCGTCGTCCAGGCTGGTGATCTCCACCTCGGGCCGCCCCAGCGCGAACAGCTCCGACTCCTCGACCGCCTTGCCGTACAGCTCGGGGATGGCGTCGTTGACGGCCTGCTCTAGCACCGGTCCCCGGCCGATCCGCTGGTCGATGATCCGCGGCGGCACGCGTCCCGGCCGGAAACCGGGAATGCGGACCTGCCGGGCGACCTCACGGTAGGCCTTGTCGATGCTCGGCTTCAGCTCGTCGAACGGCACCTCCACGCTCAGCTTGACGCGTGTCGGGCTCAGTTCCTCGACGTCTGTCTTCACGTCGGTCTCACTCCTCGTGTTCCCTGCGTTGGTTCCCTCCACTGCCTGCCGCCTGCGGCGACGGGGAACGCGGGAACTCGGATCATCACTTACGGCACACGCCGCGTCTACGGCCGATAATCCTACCGGCCGCAACACCCGGTAAACGCCGATAGCAGCGGCGGCCCTTCCTATGCTCCGGGTCGTCTAAGCATCGCACGGCGGGCGACGGTCGCCGACGCCCGTTCGGCATCATGAAAAGGCCAGGCGGCCTGGACAGCAGCCTAGCCGGGGACGCCAGGCGGAGCGGGACGCTAGGCGGCCGGGAGCCGCATCCGGCCGCGGGCGGGCACGGCGCGGGGGCGATCCGGGGCGGGCCCACGGAAGAGGCGCCGGTAGGAGTCGGGTGTGGTGTCACGCCAGGCCCGGAAGTGATGCCGCAGCGTGGCCGCGTTGCCGAAGCCGGCGTGCTCGGCGATCGCATCCACCGTCTCGTCGGTGTCCTCGAGCATCTGCTGCGCCAGCAGGATGCGCTGGCAGGTGAGCCAGCGCAGCGGCGTCGTCCCGGTCTCCTGCGTAAACCGGCGCGCGAACGTGCGGGCAGACATGTGCGCGCGCGCCGCCAGGTCAGCCACCGTGAGCGGCCGGCCGAGGTTGAGCGCCATCCAGTCGAGCAGGCCGCCGAGGCTGCCGCCCGGCGTCTCGGCGAAGGGGCGGTCGATGTACTGGGCCTGCCCGCCATCGCGATGCGGCGGCACGACCATGCGCCGCGCGATCCCGTTGACCACCCGCGAGCCCTGTTCCTTGCGCACCAGGTGCAGGCAGGCGTCGATGCCGGCCGCCGTGCCCGCGCTGGTGATCACCGGCTGCTCGTCCACATACAGGACGCCGGGGTCGACCTTCGCGCTCGGGTAGCGCCGGGCCAGTTCGGCCGAGTGCCGCCAGTGCGTGGTGCACCGGCGTCCCTCCAGCAGGCCCGCCTCGCCGAGGACGAACACGCCGCTGCACACGCTCAGCACCCAGGCCCCGCGGTCGGCCGCGCGGCGCAGGGCGGCCAGCAGTGGGTCGGGAAACCGGCCGCTTTCTGCTCCCCCGCGTACCGGGCCGGCGGGGGCAGGGCCGGCCGGGTCAGGGCGGTCCCTGGGCGGGGACAGGCCGGGGATCCGGTCCGCTTGCCCCAGGCGCCGGTCGGAGACTGCGGGCACCGCGATCAGGTCGGCTTCCTCCAGGCGGTCCAGGCCGTACGGGGTGTGGATGGTGAAACCCGCGTTGCAGCGGATCGGGCCCGGTTCTCCCGCCACCACCGCGAAGTCGTAGCTCGGCAGGCCGTCATCGGAGCGGTCGATACCGAACACCTCGCACACCACGCCGAGCTCGAACGCCTCGATGCGGTCCAGGACCACGACGGCCACGTTCTTCAGCATGAAACGAGTATGGCCGCCGAGTGGCAGGATGTCATCCCTATATGTCACTCCTGCCACTGTCCCGGAACGGGTTCCGTGCGTGAGGCTGGAGACATGAACCTCACCGCACCCGTTCCCGGAGGGATTCTGCGGCTGGCCCGCTGGCTGGCGGCGGCCGTCGCCGAATGCAACGAGGCGCAGCGCCGCCTGGCCTACCGCGCGCTCTCCTACGACCAGCACCTGACCGAGCCGGACGCACCGCCCCAGACGTACGCGGAATTCCTGCTGCGCACGTCGGGACCGCTGCGCCGGGAACCTTCGGCCCGGCAACGGGTCGCGGGGCGCGCGGTCCGCTGAGCGCGGTATCCGCCGCGGGCGCAGTGCTGGCCCGGGGGGCGACCCCCGGAACCCCCCGCATGCGCTCCGCGCCCCCGCGGTGTCCAGCGTCGAGACATCGGTCGGGCTGGCGGGATTTGAACCCGCGACCCCTGGCACCCAAAGCCAGTGCGCTTCCAAGCTGCGCTACAGCCCGCGTCTGACGTGAGTGTAGCCAGTCCGGCGGAATCGCGGAGCGGGACCACCGGGCGGCCGGGCGGCCGGGCGGTACCGGCGGGCCGGCCCGGCCGACGCGCCCCGGTCGGGAAACCGGCTCAGGGGGTCCGGAACCGATAGCCCTGGTCGAGCAGGCGGGGCAGTACGTACGTCAGCGCGGCGACGGTCTGGGCACGATTCCCGCCGCCGTCGTGCTCCAGAATGATCGAGCCCGTGCGGGTGTTCCGCAAGATGTTCGCGGCGATGGCGGCGGCCCCGGGCCGGGCCCAGTCGCGGGGGTCAACCGACCAGTCCAGCGGCATGAGCCGCATCTGCCGGCATTGGGCCAGCACGACCGGCGACCACGCGCCGTACGGGGCGCGGAACATTGACGGCCTGGTCCCGGTCGCGGTCGCGATGGTGTCGCTGGCCCGGTTCATCTGATCAGCCACGGCGGACGGCGCAAGCAAGGGCAGGTTGGCGTGCGTCCAGGTGTGGTTGACGATTAGGTGACCGGCCGCGGCCACCTCGCGGGCCAGTCCGGGATACGCGGCGACGCTCCGGCCGATCATGGAGAAGCTCGCCGTGATGCCGTACCGGCGCAGCAGGCGGAGGATCTGCGGGGTGTAGATGGGGCTCGGGCCATCGTCGATGGTCAGGGCGATGACCTTCGGGCCGTCGGTCAGGCGGAACAGGGGCTGGCCATTGGCCGGGGCCACCGTCTCCAGACGCCGCGTCGTGACCGGCTGACCCGTGGTGGGGGTGTGCGGGTGGCTCGGCGCGTGGGAGGGCAGGGCGCGCGCCCCGGCGCCGGCGGCTGCCTCCGACTTGCCCGCCTGCTCAGGGACGGCCGTCGCGGTAGGCGTCCGCTGCGGCCGTCGCGGGCCCCTTGAAGGGACGTTCGCGCCCTCAACGGCGACAAACTCCAGGCGGCGAAGCTGCTGGGCATCGGCAAAACCACCCTTTACCGCAAGCTGAAGGAATACGGCATCGCCGACCCGCTTCGCGAAGAGTAACCCAAAAACAG
>PLRW01000066.1:32634-80651 GCA_003164955.1 Actinomycetota bacterium | reverse complement strand
GCCGACCGGAATGGGGCCGACCGCGACCCCGCGGACGGCACCTGGTACCCGCTCGTCATCGCCGGCGGTCACGCCGCCTTCAATCCCGAGCCGATCGCTGACTTCCTCGACGGTGTGGTCCTCGGGGACGGCGAAGAGGCCGTGCTGGCCATCACCGCGAAGGTCCGGGACTGGAAGCGGGCGGGCCGCCCTGGCGGCCGGGACGGCCTGCTGACGACGCTGGCCACCGAATGCCACCTGTACGTGCCGCGCTTCTACGACGTGAGCTACCTGCCGGACGGGCCGATCGCCCGGGTGGCGCCCGGCCGGCCTGGTATCCCGCCGGTCGTGGCCAAGCACACCGTCATGGACCTCGACAACTGGCAGTACCCGAGCAAGCCGATCGTCCCGGTCGCCGAGACCGTGCACGAACGGTACAGCGTGGAGATCTTCCGCGGCTGCACCCGGGGCTGCCGCTTCTGCCAAGCCGGGATGATCACCCGGCCGGTGCGGGAGCGGAGCATCACCACGATCGGCGCCATGGTCGAGAAAGGGGTGGCGGCGACCGGCTTCCAGGAGGTCGGCCTGCTCTCGCTGTCCAGCGCGGACCACAGCGAGATCAATGAGATCGCCAAGGACCTCGCCGACGCCTACGAAGACACCAACACCGGGCTGTCGCTGCCGTCCACGCGGGTGGACGCGTTCAACGTGACCCTCGCCGACGAGCTCAGCCGGGGCGGCCGCCGGTCCGGCCTGACGTTCGCGCCCGAAGGCGGCTCGGAGCGGATGCGCAAGGTGATCAACAAGATGGTCACCGAGGAAGACCTGATCAGGACCGTGACCACCGCGTACTCGAGCGGCTGGCGGCAGGTGAAGCTGTACTTCATGTGCGGCCTGCCGACCGAGACCGACGAGGACGTGCTCGCCATCGCCGGGCTGGCCCGCAAGGTGATCCAGGCCGGCCGGGAGGCGACCGGCCGGCGCGACATCCGCTGCACCGTGTCCATCGGCGGGTTCGTGCCCAAGCCGCACACGCCGTTCCAGTGGGCCGGCCAGTGCGGCCACGAGGTCGTCGACGCGCGGTTGCGCAAGCTCGGCGCCGCGCTGCGTTCCGACCCGGCCTACGGCCGCGCGATCGGTTTCCGCTATCACGACGGTGAGCCGTCGGTCATCGAGGGACTGCTGTCCCGTGGGGACCGCCGGGTCGGCCAGGTCATCCTGGCGGCGTGGCGGGACGGTGCGCGCTTCGACGGCTGGAGTGAGTACTTCTCCTACCCGCGCTGGGCGGCGTGCGCCGACGAGGCGCTGGACGGCGAACCGGTGGACCTGGCCTGGTACACGACCCGTGAGCGCGACCGTGACGAAGTGCTGCCCTGGGACCACCTCGACGCCGGCCTCGACCACGACTGGCTGTGGCAGGACTGGCAGGACGCACTCAGCGGGGCGGCTGAGGTCGAGGACTGCCGGTGGACCCCCTGCTACGACTGCGGGGTCTGCCCCTCGATGGGCACCGAGATCCAGACCGGCCCGACCGGCGAGCGGCTGCCGGCCGGTACCCGGCTGCTCCCGGTGCTGGGCGTGAGCTGAAATGTCCCCGCCCAGCGTCCGTTCCGCGCCCGGAGCGTCCCCGGCATCCGGCCGGAGCACGCCGCCCGGATCGCGTGCCGTGCCCGGGGGCCGGCCGCCCGCGCCCACGGTGCAGTACCTTCTGGTCACCTACGCCAAGCGGGGGCGGATGCGCTTCGCCAGCCATCGCGACGTGGGCCGCGCCTTTGAGCGGGCGGTGCGCCAGGCCGGGGTCCCGATCGCCCGGTCGGCGGGGTTCAGCCCGCACCCCAAGATCTCCTACGCCAGCGGCACGCAGACCGGGGTGGCGAGTGAGGCCGAGTACCTGACCCTCGCCCTGACCGCCGCGCAGGATCCGGAACGGCTGCGTTCGGCACTGGACACGGCGCTGCCGGACGGGATAGACGTTATCGAAGTCAGAGAAGATTCCGGCGGCACGCTGAACAGCCGCCTGATGGTGTCGGAGTGGCTGGTGGAACTGCCCGGGGTCTCGCCGGAAGCCGCCGTGGCGGCGGCCCGGGAGTTCCTGGCGTCCGCCGAGGCGCACGTGGAACGGCTGACGAATAAGGGTGTCCGCCGCCTGGACGCGCGCGGCGCCGTGCTGACGATGGACGCCGGCCCGCGCGCCTGCGCTGACCACTCAGGCGCGTGTGCGATAATCCGAATGGTTGTTCGGCACACGGAGCCTGCCGTGCGGCCTGAGGACGTCCTGGTCGCGCTGCGGCAGATCGCCGGCTTGGCGGCCGCCTCGTCGCCGGCCGTGACAAGGGTGGCCCAGGGCGTGCTCGGAGACGACGGACTGGTGGGACCGGGGCAGCCGCCTGCGATGGCGGCGGGCGCTGGTTCGCCGGTCCCGGCGCCACAGGCCCCGGTGCCACAGGCTCAGGAATTTCCGGCTCACGCAGGGCCGGCTCAGGCACCGCACACTCAGGTGCCATACGACGAGGCGCCCGGAGCGCCGCACCAGGCGCCAGCACGGGCGCCAGAACAGATGAACGTGCCATGAGGGCGCTCGTGCGCCCCATGGGCTGCGGACCCGTGCCCCAGGGCACGCAGGTCTGCTTTTCCGCGAGGCGGCCCGGCGGCTCTGCGGCTGCGCGGCCCGCGGGACAGTCTTCGCGACCCCGCGCAGAACTGAGACAGGTAACGAACCTGGGCGCCGTAGCCGCCGTTGTGGCCGGCTCCGTCCAGGGATGTGGAAACGATATGTTCCCGCGCGGCGCGCTGGGCCCCTCACGGGTCCGCGCGCCCGGGAGCTTGACGGGAGATTGCCCGGATGCTCGAGAACGAGCCGAACGACAGAGAAGTCAATGATGGGTCAGGTGGATCAGACAGCGGCGCGGTAAGCGCCCGGACTGGCCGCGGTGGCCGCTCAAGCCGCCCGGTTGGGCCGCCGGATCCGGTGATACCGGAGCCCCGGGTGCCGACCGCGCACACGTTGCCGGCGACGTCGGCGCCCGGCGCCTCCGGGCCCTTGGCCCCGCCCAGCGTGCCCGCGGCGGCCGGTGCGCCCGCGCCGGCGGTGTCCTTCCAGCCGCCGCAGGTCCTTTTCCAGCCCCCGGCGGCCACATCTCCGCCGCCGGTTTCCGCTCCGGCGCCGGCCACGCCGGTCCCGGCCGCCGGACCGGGACCGGACGACGACACCGACGATGAAGGCGGCCCGCGGCGCGCCGGTACCCGGCGCCGTAGCGGCGGGCGCACCAGGACCGGCACGGACGATGCCCTCCGCACGGGCGGCAACGGCGGCCGGCGCGGTGCCGCCAGTGCCCCCGCGCCCGGCAGCGACGCCGACGACCGCGCGGACACGGCGAATTCCGGGCCGGCGGCGGATGCCACCGAGAGCGCTGCCCTGGCCGCGCCGGGCGCGGTGGGCAGCCCGGACGACGAGGGCGACGACGGTTCTGAGGACGGCGGCCCGTCCGGGCGCCGCCGCCGCAGGAGGGGCGGCCGCAGCCGCACCCGGGCCCGCGGCGGCCCGGACGACTCCGGCGACGATGGAGCCGATGGGGACCCCGCGGAATCCGGTGGGAGCCCGGACGGCAGGCCCCGGAGCGGCGCGCGCGACAGCGAGTCCGCGGACACCGATAACGATGGCCAGGACGACGACGAGGGCGACGACGAGACCGGGAGCGTGCAGGGCCGCCGCCGGCGCCGGAAGCGGCGCCGGGGGTCGGCCGGTGACTCCGAGCGCACGGGCACGGAGGACGACCCGCCGGACACCGTGGTCCACGTCCGCGAGCCCCGGTCGGCCGCGAGCCGCACCGACGACGACGTCCGGTCGGTCAAGGGATCGACCCGGCTCGAGGCCAAGCGGCAGCGGCGGCGCGAGGGCCGTGAATCCGGCCGCCGCAGGCCCCCGGTCGTCTCCGAGGCCGAATTCCTCGCCCGCCGCGAGGCCGTCGAGCGGACCATGGTCGTGCGCCAGCGTGGCGACCGGACCCAGATCGCCGTGCTCGAGGACGGCATCCTCGTTGAGCACTACGTGAACCGCGCCAGCCACCAGTCCTACGTCGGCAACGTCTACCTCGGCAAGGTGCAGAACGTGCTGCCCTCGATGGAGGCGGCGTTCGTCGACATCGGCAAGGGCCGTAACGCCGTGCTCTACGCCGGTGAGGTCAACTTCGACGCGAGCGGGCTCGAAGGGCAGTCCAAGCGGATCGAATCCGCGCTGAAGTCCGGGCAGTCCATCCTCGTCCAGGTGACCAAGGACCCGGTGGGCCACAAGGGCGCCCGGCTGACCAGCCAGGTGAGCCTGCCCGGCCGTTACCTGGTGTACGTGCCGGGCGCGTCGATGACCGGCATCAGCCGCAAGCTGCCCGATACCGAGCGGACCAGGCTGAAGAAGATCCTCAAGAAGGTCATGCCGGAAGACGGGGGCGTCATCGTCCGCACGGCCGCCGAGGGCGCGACCGAGGAGGAGCTGGACCGCGACGTGGCGCGGCTGGCCGCGCAGTGGGAGAACATCGAGCGCAAGGCCAGGACGGCCAGCGCGCCGGAGCTGCTGTACGGCGAGCCGGACCTGACCGTGAGGGTCATCCGGGACGTGTTCAACGAGGACTTCAGCGAGCTCATCGTCGAGGGTGACGGCGCCTGGGACGAGGTCGACGAGTACGTCCGCTACGTCGCGCCGCACCTGGCCGACCGGCTCAGCCTCTGGGACGACACGGGCCGCCGGGACGCTTTCACCGAGTACCGCGTGGACGAGCAGCTGGCCAAGGCCCTGGAGCGCAAGGTCTACCTGCCGAGCGGCGGCTCGCTGGTGATCGACCGCACCGAGGCGATGACCGTGGTCGACGTGAACACCGGCAAGTTCACCGGCCAGGGCGGGAACCTGGAGGAGACGGTCACCCGCAACAACCTGGAGGCCGCCGAGGAGCTCGTCCGGCAGCTCCGGCTGCGGGACGTCGGCGGCATCGTGGTCATTGACTTCATCGACATGGTGCTGGAGAGCAACCGCGAGCTCGTGCTGCGCCGGTTGCTGGAATGCCTGGCCCGGGACCGTACCAAGCACCAGGTCGCCGAGGTGACGTCGCTGGGCCTGGTCCAGATGACCCGTAAGCGGGTCGGGGCCGGCCTGCTGGAGGCGTTCTCGGTGCCGTGTGAATGCTGCAACGGGCGCGGCGTGCACGTTTCGCTGGACCTGACCGATCTCGGCACGCCCGGGCAGGGCTGCCAGCAGGGCGGTTCGCCGGGCACCCACACCCACAACCGCGGCGGCGGCCGTGACAGCAAGCCGAACGGCAATGGCGGCGGCACCGGCCAGGCCGGCAATGGCGGTCAGGCCGGCAACGGCGGCAGTGGCGGTCAGGCCGGCAACGGCGGTCAAGCCGGCAACGCTGGTCCGGGCCAAGCCGGAAATGGCGGCAACGGCGCCAGCACGGGTGGCGGTGGCGGCCGTAGGAGCCGTGGTGAGAGCCGGCGGCGCTCCGGCCCGCCCGCGTCCGTCCCCAGCCCCGTCGTCGAGGCGGGGATCATCGCTGAGGCGGGGATCATCGCTGAGGCCGGGATCATCGAGCCAGAGGGTGCCGGCGCGGGGGTTACCGGGCCCGTAACCACTGAGACAGCGGCGCCCGGGAGCCCGGCTGACGCCGCCGAGCAGGCCGTTGTGTCCCCCGTCCTGGCTGACGTCGCTCCCGCCCCGGCCGATGTAGGCCCCGGTCCGGCGGACATCATCGTCACCCCGGCGGCCGACCTCACCCCGGTGCACGTCAGCCCCGCGCCGGTGGACGTGACTGCTGGCCCGGAGGCGGCGAACGCGGACCTGAACGGTGCCGCGCCTTACCCCGCCGACATCCAGCCCCCGGCTCCGGAAGATCACGGTCCGGAAGGCCACGGTCCGGAAGGCCACGGTCCGGAAGGCCACGGTCCGGAAGATCACGGTCCGGAAGATCACGGTCCGGAAGGCCATGGTCCGGAAGACCATGGTCCGGAAGACCAGACCCCGTGACCGGTAATCCGCCCGGGATAGGCCTGGGCGTCCCGGCCGGATCAATGGCCACATGAGATTCTGCGCAACGGAGAAGCTCTGGTAACCTTGGCTGTCGGCGCATGGGACGTGCCTTTGCAGGCCCCCAGAGCGCTAATTGGAAGTTCAGGCGAGCCCGTCGTTGCGACACCGGTCCCCGGGGCAATAACCGGGAGACTCGCGAGGGCACGCACGAGGGAGAGAGAGTTCTCGGGTGTACGCGATTGTTCGCTGCGGCGGTCGGCAGGAAAAAGTGTCGGTCGATGACGTCCTGAATGTCGACAAGCTATCCGGCGACGTCGGCTCGAGCCTGACGCTGCCGGCTGTCCTGGTGGTAGACGACGACAATGTGATCAGCGACCCCGCGAAGGTCAGCGGGTACCGGATCACCGCGGAGATCGTCGGCGCCGCCGCCGGGCCCAAGATCAACATGATTCATTACCGGAACAAGACCGGTTACCGGCGCCGTCTGGGTCATCGCCAGAAGTACACGCAGCTCCGGGTCACCGGCATCGACGCGCCAAATAAGGCGAACACTGTGAAGGCGAAGAGCTGAGATGGCACACAAGAAGGGCGCTTCGTCCAGCCGGAACGGCCGCGACTCCAACGCTCAGCGGCTGGGTGTCAAGCGTTTCGGCGGGCAGAAGGTGAACGCGGGCGAAATCCTCGTCCGCCAGCGGGGCACGCACTTCCACCCCGGCATCGGCGTTGGCCGCGGCGGTGACGACACGCTGTTCGCGCTCGTGGCGGGCACCGTGAAGTTCGGCTCGCACCGGGGCCGCCGCGCGGTGAACATTACGCCGGCGGAGTCCGGCGAGCACCCGGTGGCCGGCGGCTAGTCCACGGCCCAAGCGACACTGACATGCGAAGGCGGACCGGCCATCCGGTCCGCCTTCGTTATGTCCTGGGAAGCGATCAAGAAAGAGAGGAGGGGACGTCGTGGCGGAGTTTGCCGATGAGGCGCTGCTTCGGGTGACAGGCGGGAACGGCGGTCATGGCTGCGCATCCATCAGGCGCGAGAAGTTCAAGCCGCTCGGCGGCCCCGACGGCGCGAACGGCGGCCGGGGCGGCGACGTCATTCTCGAGGTCGACCCCGGCGTGTCCACGCTGCTGGATTTCCACCGCCGCCCGGTCCGGCGCGGTGGCAACGGGAAGCCCGGTGAGGGCTCCAACCGCACCGGCGCCGAGGGTGCGGACCTGATCATCGGTATCCCCGACGGCACGGTGGTCAAGACCGCCCAGGGCGAGGTGCTGGCCGACCTTATCGGCGCCGGGACACAGTTCGTCGCGGCCGCTGGCGGCAAGGGCGGTCTCGGCAACGCGGCGCTGGCCTCACCGCGGCGCAAGGCCCCGGGGTTCGCGCTCAAGGGCGAGCCGGGGGAGGAGCGCGAGCTTGTCCTGGAGCTGAAGAGCATCGCCGACGTCGGGCTGGTCGGCTTCCCCAGTGCCGGGAAGAGCTCGCTGATCGCCGCGATGTCCGCCGCCCGGCCCAAGATCGCCGACTACCCCTTCACGACGCTCATCCCGAACCTGGGCGTGGCCGAGGCCGGTGACGTTCAGTTTGTCATCGCCGACGTGCCCGGCCTGATCCCGGGCGCCAGCCAGGGCAAGGGTCTCGGGCTCGAGTTCCTCCGGCACATCGAGCGCTGTACCGCGCTGGTGCACGTCATCGACTGCGCCACCGAAGAGCCCGGCCGTGATCCCATGACCGACCTCGACGTCCTCGAAGCCGAGCTGGCCGCCTACGAGGACGTGACCGGTGCGGACCTGGCCCGCCGGCCCCGGCTGGTCGCGCTGAACAAGATCGACGTTCCCGCCGCCCGGGAACTGGCCGACATGGTCAAAGAGAGCCTCGTCGCGCGCGGCCTGCAGGTCTACGAGGTCTCCGCCGCCACCCGCGAGGGCCTGCGGGAGCTCGGTTTCGCCATGGCCGGGCTGGTCGGCTCCGCCCGTGCGGCCGCACCGGCGCCGGAGCCCACCCGCCGGGTCATCCGGCCCAGGCCCGCCGCCGGGCCCGACTTCGAGATTATCCGCACCCCGGAGGGTGCGTACCTGATCCGGGGCGAGAAACCGCGCCGCTGGCTCCTGCAGACCGACTTCAGCAACGACGAGGCCGTCGGCTTCCTCGCCGACCGGCTCGCGCGGCTTGGGGTGGAGGAGGCGCTGGCCGAAGCGGGGGCCGAACCGAGCGACGAGATCCTCGTCGGCGACCTGGACGACGCGGTGGTCTTCGACTGGGATCCCTCGGTGCCGTCGGGCACGGGCGGCGGCCGCGGCCCGCGCGGCAGCGACCGCAGGCTGTCCGGATGACCACGCCTGCGCGCGCCGACATCGCGGCGGCGCGCAGGATTGTGGTCAAGGTCGGATCCTCCTCGCTGACGACGGCCGATGGCAGCATCGATGATGACCGCATCGTGACGCTGGCTGATTCTCTGGCCGAACGGGCCAGCACCGGGACCCATCTTGTCCTCGTCTCCTCCGGCGCGATCGCCGCCGGAATCGCCCCGCTGGGACTGCCCGGCCGGCCGCGGGACCTGGCCACCCAGCAGGCGGCCGCGAGCGTTGGGCAGGGCCTGCTCATCGCCCGGTACGCGGCGGCGTTCGCCCGGCACGGGATGCGGACCGGGCAGGTGCTGCTGTCCGCCGACGACCTGATGCGCCGGGCCCACTACCGGAACGCGCAGCGCACCCTGGACCGGCTGCTCGACCTCGGCGTGCTGCCGATCGTCAACGAGAACGACACCGTCGCGACCGACGAGATCCGGTTCGGTGACAACGACCGGCTGGCCGCGCTGGTCGCGCACGTGACCCGGGCCGGGGCCCTCATCCTGCTGTCCGACGTGGACGGCCTGTACGACGAGGACCCGCGCCACCCCGGCGCCCGGCGGATCACCGAGGTCCGCGACCACGCCGACCTGGACGGTATCCGCATCGGCGGCAGCCGCGGGACCGGCCCCGGTACCGGCGGGATGGCCACCAAGGTGGACTCGGCCGTGATCGCCACCGGCGCGGGCATCCCGACCGTGGTGGCCGGCGCCGCCGACGCCGCCGCCGCGCTGGCCGGTGAGCCGGCCGGCACCTACTTCGCGGCCACCGGCCGGCGGCCGCGGACCCGCCTGCTCTGGCTCGCGCACGCCGCCGTGGCGGTGGGCCGGCTGCGGCTGGACGGCGGCGCCGTGGAGGCCATCGTGGCCCGCCGCGCGTCCCTGCTGCCCGCCGGGATCACCGGCGTCGAGGGCACGTTCGACGCCGGCGACCCGGTCGACCTGTGCGACGGGGACGGCCAGGTCGTCGCGCGCGGCCTGGTCAACTACGACGCCAGTGAGATCCCGGTCCTGATGGGCCGCTCCACCCGCTGGCTGGCCCGCGAACGCGGCCACGAGTACGAGCGCGAGGTCGTCCACCGCGACGACATGGTCATCCTGGCCGCATCGCCCAGAGTGGACGGTCAGCGGGCACGGGCGACGCGGGCCTCGTCCCAGATCGGGTCGCCGGAGGGGTAGACCGTGCCGTCGGCGCCGAAGATGAGGTAACTGTCGAAGGAACGGGCGAACCAGCGGTCGTGGGTCACGGCGAGGATCGTGCCCTGAAAGGCGAGCAGGCCTTCCTGCAGGGCCTCGGCGCTGGCCAGGTCGAGGTTGTCGGTCGGCTCGTCGAGCAGCAGCAGGGTTGCCCCGGCCAGTTCCAGCAGCAGGATCTGCAGCCGGGCCTGCTGGCCGCCGGACAGTACGCCGAAGGGCTGCTCGGCGCAGTGCTGCAGCTCGTAGCGGGACAGCGCGGACATCGCCTCGCCCTGCCGCCGGGCGTGCTCGGTCATCACGATCTCGCAGGGGGTGCGGCCCTCGAGTTCCGGCCGCGTGTGGGTCTGCGTGAACAGGCCGGGCACGACGCGGGCGCCCAGCCGGGCCACACCGGAATAGGGCACTCTGCCAGCCGGATCGGCGTCTTCGATCGCGTCGCCGCCGGCGTCCCTGCCCGCGTCCCTGGCGACCTGGGCCAGCAGGCGCAGGAAGTGTGATTTGCCGGAGCCGTTCGAGCCCAGGATCCCGACCCGGTCGCCGTACCAGATCTCCGTGCTGAACGGCTTCATCAGCCCGGTCAGTTCGAGGTTCTCGCAGATGACGGCGCGCTTGCCGGTCCGGCCGCCGCGCAGCCGCACGGTGACGTTCTGGTCCGGGGGAGGGGCCTCCGGCGGCCCGGCGTCGGTGAACATGCGCAAGCGGGTCTGCGCGGCCTGGTACCGGGAGGACAGCGCGTCGCTGTACATCGCCTGCTGGCGCAGCGTGAAGACGAGCTTGCGGAGCTTGGCGTGCTCCTCGTCCCAGCGGCGGCGCAGCTCCTCCAGCCGGCCGATCCGGTCCTGGCGGGCCTGGACGTAGCTGGCGAATCCGCCTCCGTGCACCCAGACGCGCCCTCCCTCGACGGTGATGATGCGCTCGGCCGCCCGGGCCAGCAGCTCACGGTCGTGCGAGATCAGCAGGACCGTCTTAGCGGTGGCGCGGAGCTGTTCTTCCAGCCAGAGCTTGCCCGGGACGTCGAGATAGTTGTCGGGCTCATCGAGCAGCAGCACGTCCGCCGGCCCCCGCAGCAGGGCCTCCAGCACCAGGCGTTTCTGCTCGCCCCCGGACAGCGTGCGCACCGGGCGGTGCCGGGCGGCGTCCAGCGATGTCCCGAGCGCGGCACCGCAGCACACGTCCCACAGGACTTCGGCCTCGTAGCCGCCCGCGTCGCCCCATTCGGCCAGCGCGGTGGCGTACCGCAGCTGGGCCGGCTCGTCGTCGCGTTCGGCCATGGCCTGCTCGGCGGCGGCCACCGCCTGGCCCGCGGTCCGGAGCCGCTCCGGGGCCGCCGACACCAGCAGCGACAGGGTGTCCGTCTCGTCCCGGATACTGCCGATGAACTGGCGCATCACGCCCAGGCTGCCGCCGCGCGAGATCGTTCCGCTCTGGGTGGGCAGGTCGCCCGCCAGCAGCCGCATCAGCGTGGTCTTCCCGGCTCCGTTCGGGCCGATCAGGGCTGCTTTGACCGCGTTGCCCACCCGGAAGGACACGTCATCCAGCAGCGTGCGCCCGTCGGGCAGGACGTAGCCGAGGTGACCGGCTTCGACGTGACTCACGCCGACGGGCCGCGAGTCCGGTCAGTCGTCGCCGTTGCTGTCGCGGCGCCCGCCGCCGAACCGGCCGAACAGGCCCTCGCCCGCGCGCATCGCTCCCTCGGCCGCGCCGCGGAACATACCCACCAGCGGGTCTTCGGTCCGGTTCCACGACTCCTGGTAGGACTTGGCCGCGGCGCGGATCTCCTCGCCGATCGTCGTGGTCGAGTCGGTCTCCCGGCGCGGGTAGTCCCCGGCCAGGATCCGCTCATACTCACCGCTGGCCACCCACCGGTTCAGCTCGGCGAAGCGCACCACCGCGAACGGGTGCGTGTTGCCCTGCAGCTGGAGGATCTTCAGCAGCCCGTCCCGCACGTCGGGGACCGCGTCGTAGTCGTGCGCCTGCTGCATGAAGGCGTCCGGGTTCAGCTCCGACAGCCGGGCCCCGCCGGCCAGCTTCATCAGCACCCGCCGCGCCGCGTCCGCATCCTGGCTGGCCAGCAGGCCGGCCCGGTCGCAGGACAGCTCGGACTTGCGGTACCACTCCTCCAGGCCCATGATGATGCCGCGCAGGCCGATGTAGCCGATCGGCATCCAGGCGATCCGGGCCGCCAGGTTGATCAGGTGGAACAGCATCGTCCGGTAGACGGCGTGGCCGGACAGCACGTGCCCGAGCTCGTGCCCGACCACCGTGCGGAGTTCCTCCGCGTCCAGCAGCTCCACCAGGCCGGTGTTGATCACGATGAACGGCTTGTCGGAGCCGAGCGTCATCGCGTTCACGATGGGGTTCTGGGTGACGAACACCTCGGGGATCTGCGGCAGGTCGAGGATGTAAGCCCCGTCCCGGACCATGTCGTTGATCTGCGGGAACTGCAGCTCGGAGACGCGCACGCCGCTGGCCAGGAACTGCAGCCGCAGCGAACGCTCGTTGAACAGCCCGGACAGCTTGCGCAGCAGCACGTCGAACCCGGTGAGCTTGCGCATCGCCACCAGGGCGGAACGATCGGCGGGATGCTCGTACGCCCGGGAACTGATGTCTGGCAGGCGTACGCGCGCTCGATCCGGCACTGGAGTCATATCTCGTATGTTAGCCCCGTCCGCGAGCAACGGCGCCCCCGAAATTAACGGCGAAATCAACGGCGAAAGCAACGGGACTGAACGGGCCGCAGGCCACGGGGGAACAGTTGCCCCGCCCGGCCGCGAGTTGCCCGCCAGGGCCTATACCATCCCGTTATGAACGCTGGCCGGGACAGTCGGCGGATCGGGATCATGGGCGGCACGTTCGATCCGGTCCATCATGGGCACCTCGTCGCCGCGAGCGAGGTGGGGCACATCTTTGAGCTCGACGAGGTCATGTTCGTGCCGACCGGTCAGCCCTGGCAGAAGGAAGGGCGTGACGTCTCGGCGGCCGAGGACCGCTACCTGATGACGGTGATCGCGACCGCGTCCAACCCGCGGTTCAGCGTGAGCCGGGTCGACATCGACCGCCCGGGGCCGACGTACACCATCGACACCCTCCGGGACCTGCGCGCGGCCGCCGCCCCCCAGGACGAGTTCTTCTTCATTACCGGTGCCGACGCGCTGGAGAGCATGCTGTCCTGGCACGACGTGGAGGAACTGTTCGCGCTGGCCCACTTTGTCGGGTGTACCCGGCCGGGCCACCGGCTCAGCGAGGTCGGGCTGCCGGACGGCAAGGTCAGCCTGGTGGAGATTCCCGCGCTCGCCATATCCTCCAGCGAGTGCCGTGTCCGGGTCGCGGACGGGGAGCCCATCTGGTACCTGGTCCCCGACGGGGTGGTCCAGTACATCGCGAAACGCGGTCTCTACCAGCACCACGTGGATCAGGGGCTCAACGGGACGAGGGTAAACCCGTAACGTGGAGGGGTAAGAAAACCCGTAGCCCGGCCCCCCGGGTCACGGGACGCCCCGGCCAGGCCGACCCCGGCCCGGGAAGCCCGGATACCCAAACCCGGGTGCAAAGCACTGCCGAGGAGGGCGAACAGCACACGTGACCGCGACCCCCAGGGCCGTCGAGCTGATCGAGATCGCGGCGACGGCCGCGGCCGACAAGCTCGCCACCGACATTATCGCCTACGACGTCAGCGACCAGCTTGTCATCACCGACGCGTTCCTGCTCTGCTCGGCCGCCAACGACCGGCAGGTCCAGTCGATCGTGGACGAGATCGAGCTGAAGCTGGGCCAGGCCGGAGCCAAGCCCGTCCGCCGTGAGGGCGAGCGGGAGGGGCGCTGGGTCCTGCTCGACTACGTCGACGTCGTTGTGCACGTGCAGCACGCGGACGAGCGGCTCTTCTACGCGCTGGAGCGCCTCTGGAAGGATTGCCCCGTCATCCGGCTGCCCGAGCCGGTCACCGCGGGCCAGGGGCGCTCGGCCGGTGAGCAGGGTCCCGCCAGCTCTCCCCGTAGGGGCGCACGCTGAGCGCCACCCGGCTGGTGCTGTGGCGGCACGGGCAGACGATATGGAATTTCGAGGAACGCTTTCAGGGCCAGACCGACATCCCGCTCAACGAGACCGGGGTGGCGCAGGCCGAGCGGGCCGCCCGGCTGCTCGCCGCGCTGCAGCCCGACGCCATCTTCTCCTCCGACCTGAGCCGCGCCAAGGCCACGGCGGCGCCGCTGGCCAGGATCACCGGCCTGCCGGTCATCCAGGAGAAGGACCTGCGCGAGCGGTACGGCGGCGCGTGGGAGGGACTGAACGGGTCGGAGATCCGGGAGCGGTACCCGGCCGAGTTCCTGACCTGGTCCCCGCCCGACGGCGAGACCGCGACGGCGGTTGCCGACCGCGTGAGCGGGGCGCTGGAGCGGATCGCGGACAGCCTCCCCGGCGACTCACTGGCCGTGGTCGTCAGCCACGGCGCGGCGATTCGCCTCGGCACGTCAAAGTTCCTGGGCCTGCCCGAGGACCTGTGGAGCATGCTGGGCCCGCTGTCGAACTGCTCCTGGTCGGTCCTCGGCCAGCGCCGCGGCTCCTGGCGCCTGGTCGAGCACAACGCCGGCACCCTCCCCGAACCCGTCCTCTCCGACGACCGCTGATCCTCGCCCGCGGGGGACATCCGCCGCACCCGCACCGGTCAGGTGCGGGTGCGGTCGTCGGAGCGTGGGTCGCTGACCAGCGTGCCGCTGTGCAGGGTGCCGGCCGCCGCTCTGCCCCGCCAGGCTGCGGTGGAGTCGTAGAGCTCGTGGCTGGTGTTGACAGCCGATATCAGCACGCCGGCGACGTTGCGCCGCAGCCGCCCGGTGGTGATGCCGTCGGCGCGCACAAAGAAGGCGGCCCACAGGCTTTGCCGGGCTGAGGAGTTCGGGCAGCTGATCCACATGTGGTTGCAGGCGGCCGCGGTGGTCATGGCGGCGGGCATGGTGACGCCCGGGTAGGTGTAGGTGGCGGCCGGGTTGAGCATCGCGTACTGCGGCCCGAGCGCTTCCCTGATGGCGGCGATCCGCCTGGGTGAGACGCGGGCGGCGTGGAAGGAATGGAACATGAGCTGGACGCCGCGTTGGCCATACTCCCGGTACAGCTCGGGGAAACGGTAGTCGTAGCAGATCAGGGCGCCGCAGCGGATGCCGTCGATTTCCCAGCTGCTGAAATGACTGCCCGGTGTGTAATGGGCCAGGTCACCGGTCTGGGCCGCCGGGTCACCGGAGCAGAACCTTTTGTCGTAACGCTCGATGATCCGCCCGGCGTCGCTCACGACGTACAGGCTGTTATGCGGCTTGTGGCGGCCGCTGAGCTGGTGCGCCGAGCCGGTAACCGTCCATATCCCGAGCCGGCGGCTGTGTTCCGCTAGCTGTCCGGTGGCGTCCCCGAGCTGGTCCCAGTCAAAGCCCTCGAAGCTCTCGAAGTCCGTACCGGCATAACCGGAGAGCGCCCCTTCCGGGAAGTGCGCGACCCGCGCACCCCGCTGACTGGCCAGGCTCATCTGGCGCTTAACGTGGCGGAGGTTGGCAGCGATGTCCGCGCTGACCGGGAACTGGCAGGTCGCGACCGTGAGCACAGCCATGCGGCCATGATGCCCCCAGCGTGCCCGGTTGCGCCGGGTTCACCGGTTGAGGGAAATGCCGGATCGGGCCAGTGGGGCGCGGGGCCACATCCGGGTATGGCCGGGCCGAGCCTTAGCTCACCAGGCGGAAGAAGGAGCGCACCTCGTCGGCGAAGAGCCCGGGCTGCTCCGGCGCCCAGCGCCCACCGACGGAGGAGCCAGGGAATCTCCCTGGGTGCGATGGTTCTCAGCGAATACGACTGAAAACGCAACCCGGCAGCGCGGATCGCGCCGGGTCCGCGGGCATGGCGCCGGTGAGTTTCCGCGTGGCCGCCGGTAAGTACCGGTAAGCGCCCCGGACCCGGGGCGGTCACCGGACCGGAGGGCTCGTGCGTACCAGCGGAAGGAACCTTTCCCCAGCGTCCCAGCAGCGCTGGGTGCTCGCCTTGACGTCGGTGGCGTCCCTGATGGTCGGGCTGGACATCCTGGTGGTGACGACCGCGCTGACCACCATCAGGCTGCGGCTCGGCGCTTCGCGATGTACGCCGGACCGGGATCGCGCCGCGCGCCCGGCGGACCAGCGGCAGCGGGAACTGGCCGACCGATACGTCACGGCGTTCGTGCACGCCGACGTCGACGGACTGACCCGCCTGCTGGCCGACGAGGTGGTCCTGGAGATGCCGCCGTTCCTGGCCTGGTTCCGCGGCCGGGAGAGCGTCAGCGCCTTCCTGGCCGGGCGCGCCCTCGCGGCGCCCGACCGGTGGCGGGCCATCCCCGTCGGGGCCAACGGGCAGCCTGCGATGGGGGCCTACCTGCGCCGGGACGACGGCCGGCACCACGCGCATTCGGTGCAGGTGTTCGACGTCAGCGAAGGTGGCCTCGCCTGGATCGCGGCGTTCCAGGACCGGGCCTTGTTCGGCACGTTCGGGCTGCCCCCGGTCTATCCCGTGTTACGAAGCCGGCAGGCAGCGGACGCCCTCGATGTCGCCGGACAGGACCGCCGGGCCGGCCGAATACGGGATCACCACGGTGCTGCCCCGCCCGATCAGCAGGGACGATCCGTCCTCGGTGGCCAGGTGGCCGCCCCCGGCGGTGACCACGAGCACGCTGTAGCTCTGCGACAGATGCCGGCTGACCTGCGTGTCGACCCGTTCGGCGACGAAGAACGGGTCGGCTTCGCCGGGCAGCAGCGAGCCGACGGCGCTGTTCAGCGGCCGGCCGTGCAGTTCCTTTAGCCGTTCCGGTGGGCAGGCGCGCCGGTCGATGCACGCCAGCGCCTCGTCCAGCGGCAGGCCGAGCGTCGCCTCGCCCTCCGCCAGGGAGAACGTGCTCCACTCCAGCATGATCGACAGGTCGGCCGGTTCCTGCAGTTCGACGACGAGGATCCCGGCGCTGATGGCGTGCGGCGTCCCGGCCGGGCACAGCACGGTATCGCCCGCGGTGACCGGCACCCGGTTGGTGACGGCCAGCATCGCCTCGATGTCCTGGCCGCGGGCCCAGCCGGACAGTTCGGCGGCCTCGACGTCGCGGCGGAAGCCCAGGTGCACCGCGGCGTCCGGATCCGCCTCCAGCACGATCCACGCCTCCGTCTTACCGTGCGGGCTGGCCAGATGCTCGGCGGCGAAGCCCTTGTCCGGGTGGACGTGCACGGGCAGCCGCTGCCCGGCGTCGAGCAGCTTCACCAGCAGGCCGGTATCGGTGCCGTACCTGGCCACGTGCGCCGCGCCCAGCCACGCCTCCGGGTCGCCGGCCACCGCCTCGGCCAGCAGGGTGCCGTCGGGCAGCCGGGTCATGCCGCCGGTCTCGCTGCCGAAACGGGCCGTCACCGAGGCGATCCAGTCCTCGGGACGGTCCTTGTGCCCGGTGGTTCCGCGCAGCCGGTCGATGCGGCCGTCGCCGCGGTAGAACATGGACGGCATGTTGGGCCCAAGCGCGATTGGCTGCACGACTGACCTCCCGGGAATTATGACGCCCCCGAAACCTTAACCGGGTTGTGGCCGCCCGGCGAGAGCGGCGCAGGTGTGAACGCGGCCCGGGGTACACCTAAGTACACCCCCCGATGGGGGTTCAGGGGCACTGCGGAGCGGGCGGTCGCCGGGCAGACTGGCGGCAGTGAGCCAGCGAAGGAGACCGGTCATGAGCGGAACGGTGATGATCCCGGGTAGCCCGTCCCACCGGAGCGCGCAGCGGCCGGGGGTCCGCGGGGACATCATCGCCGCCGGGCGGGGACTGGCGTTCGGCGGCCTGATGCTGGCCGGGCTCGGCCTGCTGCTGGTCCCGGTGATAGCGCTGATCCTGGTCGGTCTCGGGGCCGGGGTCGTGATCGACGCCACCGCGCTGCCCGGGATCCAGCGCGCCGTCCTTGGCCTGCTGCTCATACTCACCGGGCTGCTCATGGGGCGGCTGCTGATGCTCGGCGTGCTGCTGGCCGTGCGCCGGCTGGCCATCCTGACCAGGCGGCTCGCCCGGGAGTGGTGCGGCGTGCCGATCGCCGAGGCGTACTTGCCGCCGCCCGGCATCGGCATCGTTAGCGGCACCGGCAACGGGAAGCTCAGCTTCCAGCAGCGGCTCTGGTGGCTGGTGAGCGACCCAGCCACCTGGCGGGACCTGCTGTGGGCCACGATGAACGCGGTCGTCGGCTGGATCCTGGCCCTGCTCCCCGCCATGCTGGTCGGCGTCGGGCTGATCGGATTCATCGCGCCGACCCTGCGGCACGTGATTGAGATCCCGCCGCCCGCCTTTCCGGGCAACAGCCCGCCGGTCCTCATCCTGATCGGCGCCGCCTTCGTGACGCTCGGGCTGGCGGCCGCCCCGTGGCTGCTGCGAGCCTACGGTGGGTTTGCCGGCGCGATGCTGGGGCCGCCCGGTCAAGCCGAGCTGGCCTTGCGGGTCCGTCATCTCGCCCAGACCCGCGCGGAGACCCTGGACAGCGGCGCGGCCGAGATCCGTCGCATCGAGCGGGACCTGCACGACGGCGCGCAGGCCCGGCTGGTGGCGATGGGCATGGCGCTGAGCGCGGCCGACGAGCTTCTGGACGCCAATCCGGCGGCGGCGCGGGCGCTGCTGACCGAGGCCCGCGACGCGTCCGCCAAGGCGCTGGCCGAACTGCGGGCCCTGGTCCGCGGCGTCCACCCGCCGGTGCTGGCCGACCGCGGCCTCGCCGCCGCGATCCAGGCGCTGGCGCTGGACAGCCGCCTGAAGGTGGACGTGCTGGGCAGCCTGCCCGGCCGCCCGCAGCCGCCCGTGGAGTCGGCGGCCTACTTCGCCGTCTGCGAGCTGCTGGCCAACGTGTCCAAGCACGCGGGCGCGCGGCAGGCCTGGATCGACATGCGGTACGAGCACGGTCTGCTGCGGGTCGACGTGGCCGACGACGGGCACGGCGGCGCGGATCCCGCCGCCGGCACCGGCCTGCACGGCATCGAGCGCCGGCTCGCGGCCTTCGACGGGATACTGGCCCTGAACAGTCCGCCTGGCGGCCCGACCGTGGTGACCATGGAGATCCCGTGCGCGTTGTCATCGCCGAAGACCTCTTCCTGCTGAGAGACGGCCTGACCCGGCTGCTGGAGGCGCACGGCCTGGAGGTCTCCGCCGCGGTCGACAACGGGAAAGACCTGCTGGAGGTCCTGACCGCGGACCCGTCCGGCGTGCCGGACGTCGCGGTGGTCGACGTCCGGCTGCCGCCCACCTTTACCGACGAGGGCCTGCGCGCCGCGCTGGCCGCACGGCGCGAGGTGCCCGGCCTGCCGGTGCTGGTGCTGTCCCAGTACGTCGAGCAGCTGTACGCCCGCGAGCTGTTGGCCTGCGGCGACGGCGGCATCGGGTACCTGCTCAAGGACCGGGTGTTCGACAGCGCCCAGTTCGTCGACGCGGTGCGCCGGGTGGCGGCCGGCGGGACGGCGATGGATCCGGAGGTCATCGCGCGCCTGCTGGCCCGCAATTCCGGCGATGGCGCCCTGGCCGCGCTCAGCCCGCGCGAGCGCGAGGTGCTCGGGCTGATGGCGGAGGGGCGCTCGAACGCCGCCATCGCCCAGCGGCTGTTCGTTTCCGAACGTGCCGTGGCCAAGCACACCGCGTCCATTTTCCTCAAGCTCGGGCTGCAGCCGTCCGACGACGACAACCGCCGCGTCCTCGCCGTCCTGGCCTATCTCGGCCGCTGAGAGTCCCCCCAGATATTTCCCGGCCCGGGCATAAGTGCCGGCGGCCGGCGGTTAGGCCGAACCGGAAGGGAGTTTGCGATGCCGAAGGCAGTACGGTTCGACGAGTACGGCGGGGTCGACGTCCTGAAGGTGGTCGACGTGCCGCAGCCGGTGCCGGGACCCGGCCAGGTCCTGGTCCAGGTCAAGGCGACCGGAATCAACCCGGGCGAGGCCAAGATCCGCGACGGCTTGCTGCACGCGAGGTGGCCGGCCACGTTCCCGTCCGGCGAGGGCAGCGACCTGGCCGGGGTCGTCGCCGCGACCGGTCCGGACGTCACCGGGTTCTCGGCCGGCGACGAGGTCATCGGCTTCACCGACAACCGGTCCAGCCACGCGGAGTACGCCCTGGCCGAGGCGGCGAACCTGACCCCGAAGCCGGCCGCCGTGTCCTGGGAGGCCGCCGGGGCACTGTTCGTGGCCGGGTCCACGGCGTGGGCGGCGGTGCATGCGGTGGGGCTGACCGAGGGCGACACCGTGGTCGTGGCGGGCGCCGCCGGGGGAGTGGGCGTGATCGCGGTCCAGCTGGCCCGGCGGGCCGGGGCGACGGTGATCGGCCTGGCCAGCGCGGCCAACCACGAGTGGCTCCGCGGGCACGGGATCATTCCGGTGACCTACGGCGACGGGGTCGCGACGAGGATCCGGCAGGCCGCCAGCAAGGTGGACGCCTTCATCGACACGGTCGGAGGCGACTACGTGCAGATCGCCCTGGAGCTTGGCGTGGAACCGTCCCGCGTCGATACGATCGCCAACTTCGAGGCGATCGAGAAGTACGGCGTGAAGGGCGACGGCAGCGCCGTGGGCGCCAGCGCCAAGGTGCTGGCCGAGCTGGCCGGCCTGATCGCGTCCGCTGAGCTGGAGATCCCGATCGCCGCGACCTACCCCCTGGACCAGGTGCAGGACGCCTATCAGCGGCTCGCGCAGGGTCACCTGCTGGGCAAGATCGTCCTCATTCCCTGACCGCGCGCGGCTGCGGGGCGCGGCTGCGGGGGCCCGGGGCCGGCCATCGGTGTGCGGGGGCCGGCCCCGGTCACGAGCCGGACTGGCGCTGGGCCGTCAGCGTCAGTCCGGCTGACCGGAGCCGTTCGGTGAGCACGGGGCCCATGGCCGTCGCCGGGGTGAGCACCCCGCTGCGGCCGGGCAGGCGGTCACGATCGAGGGCGAGGCAGAGCGCGCTCTCGCCGAACATCACCGCGGTGGCCTGATAGCCGGGATCGCCCTGCCCCTCGACCCGGGCCACGTAGCGCTGCCCGGCCGGGGTGCGGCCGTGGATCTTCATGCGGAAGTAGCCGTTCCGCCGGGTCTTCTCGCTGGGCCCCGCACCGGCGGCCGGCAGGACCCGGCCGACCAGCAGCGACCGGGACCACGGGAACGCCAGCCCGGCGCCCAGCGCGCCGAGCGCCGTGGTCACCGTCGCGGCCCGCACGGGCGCGGCGCGCCCCGACCCGAACCCGGTGACTTCCCGGTAGCGGAACCGCCGCCCGTAGGCCCAGTCCTGCAGCGCGTTGCTCCGCCGCACCACGCGGGTGTTGATGCCGGCCATGAGGAAAGGGCCGACCCAGATGCCCAGGTCCGCGTCGTATCGGACCCGGCTCAGATCACGCTCCCGGCCCAGCCGGGGTTCCGCGGCCCGGTCCGGGCTGAGCGCGTAGGGGTCCCCGGCCATCCGGCGCAGGTCAGGGTGGGCCCGCACCTCGTCCAGCTGTCCCATGATCGACGCCAGCGTGCCCCCGCTGAACCCGCCCTTGAACCCCGTCACGACCAGCGTCGTGTCCTCCAGGTGCCCGTCGTCCGCGCCTGCCCCGCCGCGGACCGCCTCGTGCAGCACCTGGACGCCCAGGTCGGACGGGATGGAGTCGACCCCGCAGCTGTGCACGATGCGGGCGCCCGTGCCCGCCGCCAGGTCGTGGTAACGGTCGATGCTCTCCCGCTCGAACAGCACCTCGCCGGACAGGTCCGCGTAGTCGGTGCCCGCGGTCGCGCACGCCTCCACCAGCGGGAGCCCACGGTGACGATACGGCCCGACCGTGGTCGCCACCACCCGGGCCGAGCGGGCCAGCGCGGTCAGCGAAGCGGGATCGGCGGAATCGGCGACCAGCAGTGGCCAGTCCCCGGCGGCGCCGCCCAGCCCGGTGCGGACCTCGGCGAGCCGCGCCTCGGACCGCCCCGCGAGCCCGATCCGGGTGCCGGGCGGCGCGTGCCCGGCGAGGTAGGCGGCCACCAGGCGCCCGGCGAATCCCGTGGCGCCGAACAAGGCCACGTCCAGCTCACGGTCTGCGTCCATCCGCCCATCGTAGGGGCCGGAACGTGTGGGTGGCCGGCGCTCCCACCGTCCCTACCGTTAGCACCGGGCTTTCAGCGATCATCAGCACATGACCATCAGCGATGAGAAGTACGTGGCCTCGACGACGTTCCGTAAATCGGGTGCCGGCGTCAGCACGCCCACCTGGATCGTCCCGCTCGACGCGGGCCGCGCCGGGTTCTGGACGTCCTCGAAATCCGGCAAGTACAAGCGGCTGCGCAACGACCCGCAGATCACCCTTCAGCCGTCCGATTCCCGCGGCCGGGTCAAGGGGGGCATGCCGCCGGTCGCGGGAACGGCCGAGCTGGCTACCTCGGGGCCCGACTTCGATGCCATCCAGGTCAAGGTCCGCGCCAAGTACGGCGTCATGGTGACGATGTCCCGGCTCTTCAGCACCCTCGGCCATCTCGGCCGGGGCCCCTTCCCCTACGGCGACGTCGGCGTCATCGTCACCCTCACCGACCAGCCATAGAACCAGCCGCCGTGCTGGCAGTGGCCCTAGGATGCCGCGAGTGAGCACGGTAATGATTATCGGGGCAGGTGACCTGGGCGAGCGGTTCGCGGCCGGGCTGGCGGCGGCCGGGGTGGTGCGCCGTCTGGTCCTGGTCAGCCGGACCGGGGCGGCCGAGGCCGCGGCCATGGTCGCGAGCGCGCACGACGTGTTCGTCGAGCCGGTCGCCTGCGACGCGGGCCGCCCGGACGACGTGGCGGACCTGCTGACCAGGGTCGCGCCCGATCTGGTCATCCAGTCCGCGGCGGGACGCGGCCCGTGGGCCCTGGCCGGGCGGGACGACGAGGCGGCCCGCGCGGTCGCCGCCGCCGGGTTCGCGCTGCGGCTGCCCTATCAGCTCCCGGTTCCCCTCGCGGTCATGCGCGCCGTGCGGGACACGGGCTACGCGGGCCCGGTGGCGAACGTGTCGCTGCCCGACGTGACCGGCCCGGTCCTGGCCCGCCTGGGCCTGGCTCCCACGGCCGGGCTCGGCAACGTGGGCATGATCTTGCTCCGGGCCCGGGCTGCGCTGCGCGCCGCCGCCCCGGACGCCGAGCTTCCGCTGATCCGTGTGCTCGCCCACCACTCCCAGCTCAGCCCGGTCATGCAGGCCCGTGAGCCGGAAGACGCCGCGGCCCGCGCCCGGGTCTGGGTGGGGGTGGGGGAGCCGCGCCGTCGCGCTGACGGCCTAGCCTACCAGGCGCCGCCGCTCGCGCCGGGCATCCGGTACAACTACGTCACGGCCGCCGCCGCGCTGCCCGTCCTGCAGGCGCTGCTGCCCGGGGCGGAACCGCTGCGCTGGTCGACGCCGTCCCCGGGCGGCCTGCCCGGCGGTTACCCGGTCCGGATCGACGGCGGCTCGATCGAGCTCGACCTGCCCTCCAGCCTCAGCTGGGACGAGGCGGTGGCGTTCAACGAGCAGCAAGCCCATGCCGATGGCGTCGAGCGGATCGATGACGACGGCACCGTGCACTTCACCGCCGCCTGCCGGCATGCCGTCGCCGCCCTCGACCCCGGCCTCGCCGACCCGCTGCCGGTCGATGACCTCGAGGCGCGCGCCGCGCGCCTCGACGCCGCCCTCGCCTGACGGCCGGCCCGCCGGGCGAGCACGGCGACGGCGTGCCCAGGTCTGGAGGAGGACTTAGGCCCCTGTCCGGATAATCACTTGGTCTGGTCGGATTGAGATATGTGGCTGCGGCACATCCCACGTCATCCATGAAGTGCCTGGTGCGCGGTTACCGCCGCGGGCACGCGCAGTGCCCGGTGCTCGTTGTGCCGCCAGCCAAAGGGGCGGGCCGGTGACCACCCCGGCCGCGGGCACGTACGCGCTGCTGACTGATGGCAGCACGGTGGAGGTCAGGCCAGCCCGGCGGCAGGACCATGAGGCGGTGCGCGCGATGCACGCGGCCATGGCACCGGAGAACATTTACCTGCGGTTTTTCAGCATAAGCCCGAACGCGGCCGAGCAGGAAGCCCGCCGGATCTGCCGCGAGCCGGATTCCGACCATGCGGCGCTGCTGGCCTGGCAGGGCGACCGGCTGGTCGGCGTCGCCGCCTACGAGCTCGCCGGGAAGCCCGGCCTCGCGGAGGTCGCGTTCTCCGTGCCGGATGACGTGCACGGCCGCGGCGTCGCCAGCCTGCTGCTCGAGCACCTGGTCTGGCTGGCGCGGCAGCGCGGCCTGCGGGCGTTCATCGCCGAGACGCTGGCGGAGAACTCGGCGATGCTGCGGGTATTCGCGGACGCCGGCCTGCCCGCGAAGCGGCGGATATCCGCCGGCGTGGTCGAGCTGACCTTCCCCCTGCCCGACCGCGACGACCATTACCGGCTGGGCAATTACCTGGAGACGGTGGCCAGCAGGGAAAGCCGGGCGGACGTGGCGAGCCTGCGCCCGCTGCTGCGGCCGCGATCGGTCGCCGTGGTGGGCCCGAGCCGGCGCGGCGGCACAATCGGCCGGGCCATCCTGCGCAACATCGTGACCGGCGGCTTCACCGGGCCTGTGTATGCGGTCAATCCGCATGTCCAGACCATGGAGGGAGTGCCCTGCGTGGCGTCCGTTGACGACCTGCCCGGGCCGGTGGACCTGGCGGTGATCGCGGTGCCGCCGTCCGCCGTGCCGGAGGTGGCGGCCCAATGCGGCCGCCACGGGGTCGGGGCCCTCATCGTGATAACTTCCGGTCTGGGCGCGGCGGGCGCGGAACTGGTGGCCGTCTGCCGCCGGTATGGCATGCGGCTGGTCGGGCCCAACTGTTTCGGCGTGAGCGTGCCCTGGATCGGCCTCGACGCGACCTTCACCGCCAGCCACCCGGCCTGCGGTGTGGCCGGCCTGGTCGTGCAGTCCGGCGGCGTGGCGATCGCGCTGCTCGAGCAGATGTCCCGGCTGGGTATCGGCGTGTCCTCCTTCGCGTCGGTCGGCGACAAGTACGACGTGTCCCCTACTGACATGCTGACCTGGTGGGCGCAGGATGAGGTGACGCAGCTAGCGGTCCTGTACGTGGAGTCTTTCGGCAACCCGCGCAAGTTCGCCGGCACGGCCCGCCGGGTCGCGCAGCGGATGCCGGTGCTGACGATCGTCGGCGGCCGGTCCCCGGCGGGCCAGCGCGCGGCCTCGCACGCCGCGGCGGCAGCGACGCCGCTGATCAACCAGGAGACCATGTTCGGCCAGGCCGGTGTCATCGCCACAACGAGTCTCGGCGAGCTTGTCGATACCGCCGCGCTGCTGGCCTGCCAGCCGCTGCCCGCGGGCAACCGGGTCGCGATCATCGCCAATGCCGGCGGCGCGGGCGCGCTGGCCGCCGACGCCTGCGCCGACCACGGCCTGCAGGTCGTGACGCTCGGCGCGGCGACCCGGCGCGCGCTGAGCAGGCTGCTGCCGGCCGGTGCGGTGGTGACCGGGCCGGTGGACACCAGCCCGGTGGTGACGACCGATACCTTCCGTGCCTGCGTGGAGGCGGTGGCCGCCGACGACCGCGTCGACGCGGTGCTCGCGGTGGCGGTGCCCACGGCTTTCTCCGACCTGAGCGCCGCGGTGGCCGAGGCGGCCGTCGGCAAGCCGCTCGCGGTCGCCCTGCTCGACCGGGCCGAGTCCGTGCGACGGCTCAAGCGCCTGCCCGTCGCGCAGCCGCCTTCCGGCGCGCACGCGGACACCGGCCCAGCGGGCGGTCCCCCGGCCGCCGGCCCGGCCACTGCCGGTCAGGCGGCGGCCATCATCGACGTGGCGGCGGCGGCTGTCACCGGAGTGCCCTGTTACGCCGACCCGGAGAGCGCGGCCCGTGCGCTCGGCCACGCGGCCCGCTATCAGGCCTGGCGCGTGCGGCAGGGCGGCACGGTCCCCGAGCTGAGCGGGCTGCGCACGGCGGACGCACGCGCCCTGGTCACCGGTTTCCTGGCCGGCTCGCCGGCCGGCGGCTGGCTGCCCGAAGCCAGTGCGGCCGAGCTGGTGTCCTGCTATGGCGTCCCGCTGGTGGCCACCAGGCCGGCGGCCAGCGAGCAGGAAGCGGCCGCGGCCGCCGCGCAGCTCGGCGGCCGCGTCGTGCTCAAGGCGGAAGCCGAGGGCCTGGTACACCGGACCGACGCCGGGCGCGTCCGGCTCGACCTGCGCACCCCGCAGGAAGTGGCCGAGGCCTACCGCGCGCTGGCGGCCGACTTCGGGTCAAGCCTGCTGGTCCAGCCGATGCTGGCCGGCGGCGTCGAGGTGATGATCGGAGTGGTTCAAGAGCCCGTGTTCGGGCCGGTGGTGGTGTTCGGGTCCGGCGGGGTGACCACGGAGGTGCACGGCGACCATGTGACCCGGCTGACCCCGCTGACCGACGCCGACGCCGGCGCGATGATCCGCGCGGTACGCGCTGCGCCGCTGCTGTTCGGCCACGGAGAGACGCCGCCGGTGGACACCGCCGCGCTCGCTGACGCGCTGCTGCGGGTCTCCAGGCTCGCCGATGATCTCCCTGAGGTCAGCGAGCTGGCTCTCAACCCCATCGTCGCCAGGGAGGACGGCGCCTGGTGCGTGGACGTTCGGGTGCGGATCAGCCCGGCCGAGCCCAAGGATCCCTTCCTGCGGCGGCTGCTCTGAGGCGGCATAATCCGGGACGGCGAACTTTAGCTTAGTTAGCCCGGATCTGGAGTAGGGCGATGAGCGCCAGGCGTACCTGTTCGACGACCGCGGCGTGGCTGTCGGCCGGGAGGGCGGCTTCCAGCTCGGCCAGGTCGGCGGCGAGCGCCTCGTCGCGGAAGACGCCCGCCACCCAGCGGGAGAACTCATGGCGGGGGCAGTGGTGGCGCAGCACGGCCCGGTCGCAGCGGCCGAGCTCGGCTTCCAGCTCGTCCAGGTTGGCCGCGACCGCCCCGGTGGCGGTATCGGGCCCGGTCTTGAAGTAGAACCGGCGGCCGGGCTCGACCCCAGCCTGCCCGTATTTATGCGCGTGGCGCAGATGAGGTGTGATCCGGGGCCCGAGGGTGAACGCCACCGCCCGGCCGGGGTGCTGTCGCCAGGCCAGCACCGCGCGGCCGCCCGGCCCGGTGAGCAGGCGGGCGATCTCGGCGCGGGGCATGTCGGCCACCGCCGCGGCGATGTCGATGAACCGGCTTTCGGGTCGGCCGGAGCCGAGGGTGATGACGGCGTCCAGGGCGAGCAGGGCGTCGGCCGACAGCTCCGCGGGCTGCCAGGTGATGAGCAGGTAGCCCTTGGCGGGGGGGTCGAGCATGCGGCGCGCGATCACGTCCCGCCCCATGGGCACGTGGGCTTCGTCGACGACCACCCACTGCGGCACCCCGGTGGCGGCCCGGTGGGCTTCGACTTCGCTGGCGAGGTCCGTCGCGTAGGCCGCGCGGGCGGCGGCGTCGAGGTGGGATAGGTCGGTGACCACGCTGGTGCGGCCGTGCCGGAGCAGGCGCACGACCTCGCCGGGATCGGCGAGGCGGCCCTCGTGCCCCCCAGTGATGATCACGTCACGTAGCTCGCCGAGCCCGTGATGGTCGCCTTCGGGGTCCAAGACGACCAGGGAGTAGCCGAGGCGGATCAGCTGTTCGCAGATCAGCCCGGCCAGGTAGGACTTGCCCCTCCCGGTGCCGCCGCAGACGGCGATGTTGAGCTGCGAGCCGGGCAGCGTGACCGGCTCGCCGCCATCGTCGGTGCCCAGCGTGACCTGCCAGCGGCGGGGATAGAGGTGCGCCCGGCCGGCCAGCAGCGGTCCCAGGAGCAGGTCGGCCACCCCCTCGCCGTCCGGCCGCGCCAGTATCATATCGGCGTGCGCGCGGAGGGCGTCGACCGCGTTGGCGACGGCCACCCCGACCTCGCAGGCATCCAGCAGGCTGTGGTCGTTCTCGGCGTCGCCGACGCCGATCGCGTTGTGCGGCGACAGGCCCAGCTCGCCGAGCGCCTCGAGCAGGCCGGTGCGCTTGGTCACCCCGGCCGGCAGGATCATCAGCTCGCCCCGGTTGCGGATGAGCTGGCAGTCCAGGCCGAGCTCGCGGACCACCTCCAGGGCGGCCGGTTCGTCGGCGGCGGCGCCGCCGATCAGCACCTGCCCGCTGCGGTGGGCGATCCCGCGGCCGGTCAGCGCGGCGCTGACCGCGCGGCCGACCGGGGCGGCCAGCAGGCGGACGCCGCCGTGCGTGACCAGCAAGCCGCCGTTCTCGGCGACGACCGCGTCCACGTGCTCGTCGACCTCCGGGAACACGGCGCGCAGCTCGCTCATGATCCGCCCGGTGACCAGGATCACCCGGATCCCCCGGGCCCGCGCCTCGGTGAGCGCGGCCAGCGTGGCGGGCGCGACCGGGCCATCCGCCAGGGTGCCGTCGAAGTCGAGGGCCACCGCCCGGAAGTAGCGGACCCCGCCGTTCGTGATGCCCCCGGCCAGCAGCCGGTCCGGCCGCCCGGTGCCGCCGAGCGCGAACACCTCCTCGCCGCGGCCGGCGTCGATCACGAGGGCGTCGAATCCGCCGGTCCGGATGGCGTGCAATGTCTCTCGTGCCTCGTCGAGCTCCAGGCGCAATTCCCGCATGGCGCGGGCGGCGCCACTGAACAGCTCCTCACCATGGCCGGTGTCGACGACGAGGGCGTCGAATCCGCCGGCCCGGTCGGCGTGCAATGCCTTTCGTGCCTCGTCGAGCTCTCGGCGCAATTCCTCCCGGGGGTTCCCGGGCATCGCGTCCGCGTCCGTGGCTTCCTCCGCCGTCACGGGGAACCCCACCCCGCACCACCGGCGTAGCCCGAACGCGGCGTGTCCGTCACCTGGGACGTCCCGCGATACCGGTCACGTCGGCGCGCCCTTTCGCGGCCGGAGCTGCAATCCGACGAGGAGCCGGTCGGTGTCGGAGAGGTCGCCGACGATCTTCCGGATGGGCGGCGGGATCTTCCGGACCAGTGTGGGCACGGCCAGGATCTGATCGTCGGCCGCCAGGCGCGGGTTCTCCAGCAGGTCCACGATCTCGATGTGATACTGCCCCGCCAGGTGCTGCTCGCAGGCACGCTGCAGGTTCTCGATCGCACGGACGCTGTTTGGTGAGCGTCCGGTCACATAGAGCCGCAGCTCCCAGGTCTCAGCGGGGGGTGCCGATGCCCCGGCTCCCGTATCGGCGCCGGGGGGTCCGGTCACCGCAGCCCTCCTTCGCCCTGCGAGGCCGGATCGGCCCAGCGCCGCGCGGCCAGGGCCGACCGGGCCGCCTCGGTGTCCGCCGCCTGACGCTGTTCGCGCGCCTCGATCCGCTCGAGCTCGGCCCGTTCCGCGGCCAGGTCGTCCTGCAGCACGGCGAGCCGGGCCTCGGCCTCGACGATACCCCGGCGCAGCTCGCGCCGGCGGCGCATGAGCTCCTCACCCCGCCGCAGTTCCGCGTCGCGCTCCTGAGCTTCCTGCACGAGGCGACCAGAGCCGGTCACGACGCCCGCCGGGCCCACGTACACGTCGAGGAGGTCGACGCCGTGGTCGGTGAGCACAAACTCCCGCACCTGGTTCGAATGGGCGCTGCCCCGCGACTTCAGCACGTACAGCAGCCGGTCGCGCTCACCGTCCGACTCGACGTTGCGCAGCAGCAGCCAGGTGTCCACCAGCGAGGATATGCCCACCGTGCTCGTCTCGTCCGCGTGCGCCAGCGTGGTCGCCATCGCGGTGATCCCCGCCCCCTTGAGCAGGTCGATCTGGCGGGCCAGCATCGAGGTCACCTCGGGACCGGAGGGCCCGTGGATGAGGCTGGCGATCCCGTCGAGGACGGCGACGGCCGGCCCGAACTCCTCGATCAGCCGGGCCAGGATCGCCAGGTGGGTCTCGAGCCCGAAGACGGTCGGCCGGGCCGCCCACATGCGCAGCAGGCCCGCCTCGGCCCAGCGCCCCAGGTCGAGCCCCACCGATCGCATGTTGCGGATGACCTGGTCGGGTGACTCCTCGAACAGGACCAGCAGCGCCCGCTCACCCCGTGCGCAGGCCGCGTCGACGAGGTGCGCTCCGAGCGTGCTCTTACCCGTCCCGGCCGTCCCGCTGACCAGGACGGTCGATCCGCGGAACAGGCCGCCGGCCAGCATGTGATCAAGGCGGGCCACGCCGGTCGAGATCCGGTCCTCGGACGCGCCGTAGTCGAGGGCAACCGACGTGATCGGCAGGACGACGAAGCCTTGGCCCGAGATCAGGAACGGGTACTCGTTGGTTCCGTGCGCCGACCCGCGGTACTTGACGATCCGGAGACGGCGGGTGGAGATCTCCTCCTGCATCCGGTGGCTGAGCACGATCACGCAGTCGGACACGTACTCCTCGATCCCGTGCCGGGTGAACGCGTGCGCGTTGTCGCCCTGCTCGCCGGTCACGATGGCGGTGACGGCGCGGTCCTCGAGTCGCCGGAACAGCCGGCTGAGCTCCGCTCGCACGATGGCCTGGCTCGGGAACGCGCCGAACAGCACCTCAATGGTGTCGAGCATGACCCGCTTGGCCCCGATGCGCTCGATGGTGTCGTCGAGCAGGGCGAACAGCGGCTCGAAGTCGAACTCCCCCGACTCGACGATTTCCGCGGGATCCACCCGGAAGGCGTGCACCACGAGCAGCCCGTCCCGCTGCAGCCCGTCGAGGTCGAATCCGAGCGAGGCGACGTTGGCGCTCATCTTGCCGGCCGACTCCTCGAAGGTGACCAGCACGCCCGGCTCGCCGTACTCCCGGGCGCCCGCGACGAGGAACTGCAACCCCAGTAGCGTCTTGCCGGATCCGGTGCCGCCCGTCACCAGTGTCGACCTGCCCCGCGGCAGCCCGCCCCCGGTGATCTCGTCCAGTCCCCGGATCCCCGTCGGGGCCTTCGGCAGGCTGGGACCCCCATCGGTCCCGGCCAGGGCTGACGTCAGATCGGTTCCGCCATGACCGGATGCCATGCTTCTCCTAAAGACTTTTCCCAAAGGGTCGGGCGATAGCATCCGGCTTTTCGGCTGCTGCGGGCAAGGGCCAGAAGTCCTTGCCGCTCCGCTCCCCCGGGTCCCGCACCGGCCGCGCCGGCCCAGACGCGGAGGTCAGGACGGCTGGGCCAGCAGCACGACGATGGACCGGGGACGGACGGTGAGGTGATCACCGGCGTCCCGTCCCGCCGCCGCGGTACCGCCGGGGACCGCCGGGTCGTAGGTGTCGAGCTCGATGCGCCACGCGGCCTGGTCCCTGGTGGCGGGGAGGACGAACTCGAGCGGCTCCGGCCGGGCGTTCACCAGGACCAGGACGTCGTCATCGAGCCGCGGCGTGCCGTCGGCGGCCTGGCCGGGGTCGTCGGATCCGTCCAGGTAGAGCGCGATGGCTGGGGCGCTCGCGGCCGCCCAGTCGGCGGCCGTCATTTCCGTGCCGGCGGGGGTGAACCAGCGCAATTCAGCCGTTTCGGTTTCCCCGAGGACGCGGCGGCGGCGGAACACCGGATGTGCCGTGCGGAAGGCGGCCAGCCGTCGGGTGAAGTCCAGCAGTTGCGTGTCCGCCCGGGACCAGTCAACCCAGGAGATCTCGTTGTCCTGGCAGTAGGCGTTGTTGTTGCCTTGCTGGGTCCGGCCCATCTCGTCCCCGCCCAGCAGCAGCGGGACGCCGAATGACAGCATCAGGGTGGCCAGCATCGCCCGGGACTGGCGCGCCCTCAGCTCGCGGATGGCGGGGTCAGCGGTCGCGCCCTCCGCCCCGCAGTTCCAGGACCGGTTATCGCTGGTCCCGTCATGGTTCGCTTCCCCGTTGGCCTCGTTGTGCTTGTCGTTGTAGGAGACCAGGTCCCGCAGGGTAAAGCCATCGTGGACGGTCATCAGGTTCACCGACGCTATGGGCCGGGCGCGGGAGTCCGGGTAAAGATCCGGTGACCCGCAGAAACGGGTGGCGAACTCACCGAGGGCGATGTGCTGACCGCGCCAGAGATCGCGCATCGTGTCGCGGTAGGCGCCGTTCCACTCGCACCACGGCAACGGGAGCCGGCTGAGGTCGTAGCCGTCGATCTGGCCGGCCTGCGACAGATCGCCGACCAGCTTGGCCCTGGACACCACCGGATCCTGGGCGACCAGATCGAAGAACGCCGATGCCGGCGCGGAGCCGTCGTCCCGGCGGCCGAGCGTGCTGGCGAGATCGAAACGGAAGCCGTCGACGTGCATCTCCGTCAGCCAGTAACGCAGCGAGTCCATGATAAGACGCAGCGTCACCGGATCGCCCGCGTTCAGCGAGTTGCCGGTGCCCGTCGGATCGACGTAGTAGCGCGGGTCGTCGCCGTCCAGGCGGTAATACGCGGGGTTGTCCAGGCCGCGGTAGCACACGGTCGGGCCGAGGTCATTGCCCTCGGCGGTGTGGCTGAACGCGATGTCGAGCAGTACTTCGAGCCCGGCCGCGTGCAGCGCGTTCACCATGGCCTTGAACTCGCCGACCTGGCCGCCGCGCTTCCCCGCCCGGACCGCCGCCGAGTAGCGCTGGTGCGGCGCGAAATAGCCGATCGTGTTGTAACCCCAGTAGTTCGTGAGCCCCTGCGCCACCAGGGACGCCGCAGAACCGCTTTCGTGCACCGGCAGCAGCTCGACGGTGGTCACGCCGAGATCGATCAGGTGCGCGATGGCCGCCTCGTGGCCCAGGCCGGCGTAGGTTCCGCGCAGCTCCGGCGGGATCTCCGGGTGGCGCATGGTGAAGCCCTTGACGTGCAGCTCGTAAATGATCGTGTCGGAGAGGCGGTAACGGGGCCGGGCATCGTCCCGCCAGCCGAATGCCTCGTCGGCTACCACGAGACTTCGTGGCACGCTGGCGGCGGAGTCCGCGGCACTCGGCGCATCCGGGTCGCGGGCCAGGTACCCGAACACCTCCGGCCCGAACGTGAGGGTTCCGCTGAACGCCCGGGCGTAGGGATCCAGCAGCAGCTTCGCCGGATTGCAGCGCAGTCCGCGGGCCGGATCGTAGGGCCCGGTGGCCCGGTACCCGTACGCCTGGCCCGCCCCTATCCCGGGTAGGAAGGCGTGCCAGACGCCGGCATCGTGGTCCCGCAGCGGAGTCTGCGTCTCCGCGCCGCTCTCGTCGAACAGGCACAGCGTCATCCCGTCGGCGACGCCGGAGGCGACCGCGAAATCCGTGCCGCCGGCCCGAGCGGTGGCGCCCAGCGGGAACTGGCGGCCGGGCAGTGAGCCCGCGGCCTGCCCGGCTGTGGCCGTCATGGCCGGGCCTGCGGGTCAAGGCCGCGGATGCCGGCCCGGACACCGATTCGCTCGCTCATTGAGCTCTCCCGAAGTCAGTGTGGTGGCGAGCGGCGGGCAGCAGGGTCCAGACCGCACGTCCAGCTAACGGTATTCCGCGAATCGGGCGCAAGAGCCCGTGGGCGGGCAGTTCCCCCCGTTATCGCCCAGGACCCGCCGGAGCGCCGGCACCGCGCTCACAGACGCCTCGCCCGCCTCTCGGTCCCCTCCAGCCCAGCAGCGTGCCCGTCGGCCCCGCCCAGTCAGCGGGCGGTTAAGGCCGGCTGGCGGCGGAACCGCCAGGCCGCCAGGGCCGCACCCGCCACCGCCCAGGCCAGCAGGATCGCGAGGTCCACGGCCGGGAACGCGTGCGCGGCCGGCGTGTACGCGTCCTCCAGCACCTGGGCCAGGGCCTTGATGGGCAGTGCCCCGGCCGCGCCGGACAGCCAGTGCGGGATGCCGATCGTCGGGTCGAAGATGCCGGAGATCATCGCGATCGGCAGGTAGCTGGCATTCGTGATCGGGCTGGCCGACTCGGCGCTCTTGATCAGCGAGCTGACGGCGAGGCCGAGCGCGGCGAAGCAGACGATCCCGAGCGCGAGGCCGGACGCCAGGATGAACATCCCGCCCAGGCGCGGTACCGTGCCGAACGCCAGCCAGCCCACCACGCCCATGCTGCCCGCGATGGCCAGGCTGGTCGCCACCGTGCTCGCGATGTGCCCGACGAGGTAGGCCCCGGCCGGCAGCGGGGTCGTCCGGATCCGCTTGAGCACCCCGTCGTGCCGCAGTACCGCCATCTTGGCCCCGAGGTTGACGTACGCGGCCGCGATCACCCCGAAGGCCAGGATGCTCGGCACCAGTACCTTGATCTGCCGGATGTGCCCGGGCAGGTAGGAGCCACCGTTGGCCGCGCCCAGCAGCAGCAGCAGGAACAGCGGCAGCGCGAACGTGAACAGCGCGTACTCCGGGCTCCGCCAGAAGTTGCGCTGTTCCATCACGGCCTGCCGGACGGTGAGGCGGACGGCTTTCATAGGCCGGGGTCTCCATCGCTTCGCTCGACGTGGTGCAGGTAGGCGTCTTCCAGGCTGGGCGTGTCCACGGCCAGGTCGTCCAGGTCACCGACCCGGTACCGGGCGGCCCAGTCCAGCAGCGCCCGCAGGGTGACCGCGGTGTTGCGGGTTTGGCAGGTCGCCGTATGGCCGCGCACCGTGAGGTCGATGCCCTCCGGTGCCGGTATCGCGCCGCTGAGCAGGACATTTGGCATTCTGAACGAAATTCGCGAGGGCAGCGCCGCGAGCCGGGCGACCTCCCGGGTCGAGCCGGCGATCTTGATCCGGCCGTCCAGCAGGATCGCGACCCGGTCCGCCAGGCGTTCGGCCTCGTCCAGGTAGTGCGTGGTGAGCACGATCGTCTTGCCGAGATCGCGCAGGTTCTCCACCGAGGTCCAGAGCCGCCGCCGCGCCTCCGGGTCGAAGCCCGTCGTCGGCTCGTCCAGGAACACCAGGTCGGGGTCTCCCGCCAGGGCGAGCGCGAAGTCCAGCCGCCGCCGCTGGCCGCCGGACAGCCTGCGCACCGGGCTATTCCGGTCGGCGGTGAGCCCGGTCACGTCGAGCAGGTCGCCGAGCGGCCGCGGGTGCGGGTAGTAGTCCCGCCAGAGGTCGATCAGCTCACCGACCCGTGCCTGGCGGGGAAAGCCGCACTCCTGCAGGACGATGCCGATGCGCTCGCGCAGCCGGGCGGGCTGCGCGGCCGGATCGAGGCCGAGCACGGTGACCGTGCCGCCGGTCCGGGCGCGGAAGCCCTCCAGGATTTCCACGGTCGTGGTCTTGCCGGCCCCGTTCGGTCCGAGCAGGCAGAACACCTCGCCCCTGCGGACCTCGAAATCGATGCCGCACAGCACCGATCGGTCCCCGTACGACATCTGCAGCCCGCGGACGTGGACCGCGAGGTCCGGTGCCGTATCGCCCGCTGGTATCTCCGCCGTGAGCTGGCTAGTCATCGCGCGCCGCCAGCTGCTGCGGCGGGACCAGGGCGTGCACGAGCATGTCGACCACGGTGGCCTCGGCCACGTCGGACGCGATGGCCGCCCCGTACGGGTCGGAGAACCGGTGCCGGGCGAACCAGGTCAGCGTCTCCAGTACGAGGCGTGCGGTCGCCGCGGCGTCCGGCGTGCTGCGCAGCAGCCCGGCCTCGGCGCGGCGGGTCAGGTATTCGGTCAGGGCGCGCAGCACCGGCCGGCGCAGTCCGGTGTTCAGCAGGTCGGCCAGCTCCGGAAGCTCCCGGGCGGACCGCTCGATCATGTCGGCGGCTTCCCGGGTGCGGGACTCCAGCGTAAACGTCTCGCGCAGGATGGCCTCGAGCTCGGCCGCGGAGTCCCCGGCCGCAGAGTCCCCGGCCACCTGCTGGGCCAGCGCCCCGGCCAGGTGGCCGAACGGGACGACCGAGGCGACGTACTCCCGCGCCTCCTTGATCGTGACGGTCAGCGGCGCGGGCGACAGCGGGAGCTCCCCGCCGGGCAGCTCCTCCAGCAGCAGCGCGTGCCGGATGGCCAGCACGAACAGGCCTTCCTTGCTGTCCACGTAGCGGTAGATCGCCGCTTCGGAAAGCCCGAGCTCGGCTGCCACGTCACTGACGTGAGCCGACCGGTACCCCTCCCGGGTGAAGACCCGTACGGCCGCCGCGATCAGCTCGGGCAGGCGGTCGTGCGCGTTCCGTTTACCAGGCACAACGGGAGTATACGCACAAGTAAGTAAATGACTCACTAACTTCGCGGCAGAGCGGTGGGGGCGCTCGCAGCGGGGCCGGCGCGCCGGCCGTTCACCGCCCGGCGCCCGGACCAGTCACGCCGTCCCGTCGCTGCCGTCGGCCGTTCCGGGGCTGGCCCCGTCACCGGCGCCCACCTCCAGGGTGGTGGCGCCGGTCATGATGGCCACGGCCTCCTCCATGGTGTGGCTCTGCGGGGTGATGAGGCCCGCGCACCGGCCGAGCCGCTGGATGTGGATCCGGTCCGCGACCTCGAACACCTGCGGCATGTTGTGGCTGATCAGGATGACCGGCATGCCCCGGTCCCGCAGGCGCTTGATCAGCGCCAGCACCTGGCCGGACTCACGGACGCCCAGCGCGGCGGTCGGCTCGTCCAGGATGACGACCTTCGAGCCGAACGCTGCCGCCCGTGCCACCGCGACGGCCTGGCGCTGGCCGCCGGACAGCGTTTCCACCTTCTGCGTGATGTCCTGGACGGTTCCGATGCCGAGGTCGCTGAGCTGCTTCTTGGACGATTCCCGCATGCCGCGGGTATCGAGCTTGCGGAAGAACGTGCCCAGCGGCCCCTTACTGCGGATCTCCCGGCCGAGGTAGAGGTTGCTGGCGATGTCCAGGGCGGGGGCCACCGCCAGGGTCTGGAACACGGTCTCGATACCGGCCAGCCGGGCGTCCGTCGGGCTCTTGAAGACGACCTTGACCCCGTCCAGCAGGATCTCGCCCTCGTCCGGCGTCAGCGCTCCGGACAGGCACTTGATCAGCGTCGACTTGCCCGCGCCGTTGTCGCCAATGATGGCGAGCACCTCACCCGCATAGAGCTTGAGGCTGACGTTGGCCAATCCCACGACGTGACCGAACGTCTTCACCAGGCCCCGGGCTTCGAGCGTCGGCGTCCCGGACATGGTGGGCTTCCCCGGCCGGCTCGCGTTGACGCTGGCGGCGTCTACGTCCATGCTCATCGGCGCACCTTTCTGATCCACTGGTCGAGGGCGACGGCGACGATGACGAGGATTCCCTCCGCCAGCACCTGGTACAGGCTCTGTACCCCGGCCAGGGATATGCCGCTCTGGAAGACCTGCACGATCAGCGCACCGAACAGCGTTCCGAGGACGGCGCCGCGGCCGCCGAACAGGCTGGTGCCGCCGATCACGACCGCGGTGATGCTGTCCAGGTTGGCGTTGGTCAGGTTGTTGGTGCTGGCCACGCCGACCCGGCCGATCAGGATCCAGGCCGCGAGCCCGAAGATCACCCCGGCGGCCAGGTAGACGCTGAGCAGGACCCGGTCGGTCTTGATGCCCGACAGCCGGGCAGCCTCGGGATCGTCCCCGGTGGCGTACACGTGCCGGCCCCAGGCGGTACGTGTCAGCGCGTAGCTCGTCACCGCGAACAGCACCAGCATCAGGATCACGCCGGTGGTCAGCTGGTACGGGCCGATGTTGACGTAGTTCCCGGTCCAGATCAGGGCCTTCGGCATCGCGCTCGCGTAGACCGACTGGCCATTGGAGTACCGCAGCCCGATCGAGGTGTAAATGCTCAGCGTCCCCAGCGTGACGATGAACGGCGGCAGTTTGATCCGGGTGACCAGGAAGCCGTTGAGGAAGCCGGTCAGCGCGCCGACGACGATGCCGAGCAGGATCGCCAGCACGCCCGGAACGTGGTTGTTGGCCGCGGTCTGGGCGATCACCATCTGGGCCAGGATCGCGGCCGCGCCGACCGACAGGTCGATGCCGGCGGTCAAGATGATCATGGTCTGGCCGATGGCCAGCGTCGCGAGGACGGCGACCTGCTGGACGAGCAGCGAGAGGTTGGTCGAGTTCAGGAAGCGCGGGTTGGCGATGGAAAAGGCGATGACCGACGCGACGAGCACGCTCGCCGGGCCGATGGCCGGGTGCCGGTGCAGCCCGTGCTGGATGCGTGCGCCGAGCGTCTCGCTCTCCCGCACCATGCCCGTTGGCTCGATGACTGCTGTCATGATCCGATTGTCATTCCTTGTGCGTACTGGACGAAGGGGTTGCGGCCGCGCATTCTGACGCCGCGCGGCAGGAATGGCCGGGAGTCATCGGCCACGAGCGATGCGGTTACCGGCGGATAAGGCGGGCGTCGGCTGTCCAGCGCCCGGAGCCCCGGGTGAGAGGGTGTCCCTCCCACCCGGGCGCTCCTTCGTGTCACCGTCAGGCCTTCCAGCAGACGCCGGCTTCCTGCGTGGTGGTTTCGCTTGTCACGCCCGCGATCGGGCTGTCGGTGTACAGCTCGGTCCCGGTGTTGTAGAAGCCGAGGCCGGGTGTCGCGGCCGGCTTCTGGCCCGTCTTGGCCAGGGTGTTGATCGCGCTCACGCCCAGGGCGGCCATCTTGCCGGGGAACTGGCCGGAGGTGGCCGTCATCTCGCCGCTCTGCAGGTACGGGATGTCGGCGCAGCCGCCGTCGATCGCCAGCACGAGGACACCGGTCTTGTGGGCGGCCTTCAGCGCCGCGCCCGCGCCTTCCGCGGCCGGCTCGTTGATCGCGTAGACGACGTTGATATTGGGGTCCTTGGACAGGCACTGCTCCATGGCCGTCTGGCCCCCGGGCACCGCGCCCTGCGTGGGCAGCTGGCAGGCGATCTTGTAGCTGCCGCTGCCGCCCAGCTGGCCCTTGTAGGAGCCGGACTTGGGCTCGTCGCCGTTGAGGTTCTGGTTGCCGACCGGGATGCCCATGCCGGTGAGGAAGCCGTGGTCACGGCTGGTGTCCACCGAGACCACCTGGGTGTTGGACAGGTCGAGCATGGCGACGTCCGCGGCCTTGCCGTTCAGCCGCTTGGCGCCGTACTGGCCGATCAGCTGGCCCGCCTCGAAGTTGTTGGTCGCGTACGTCAGGTCCGCGGTGCTCGGCGGCGTTGGCACGGTGTCCAGCGCGATCACCAGCAGATGATGCGATTTCGCCTGGTCCAGCGACGGGTTCACGGCGTTGCCGTTCGGGGTGATGATGATGCCGGCGTCGCCCGCCGCGATCGCGTTGTCGATGGCGGTGATCTGCGTGGTGGTGTCACCGTCGCTGGAACCGGCAGAGACCGTCAGCTTGACGCCGAGCTTGGCCGCGTCGGCCTTGGCGCTGTTCTCCATCGAGATGAAGTACGGATTGGTGAAGTCCTTGAGGATCAGCGCGACCCGCACCGTGCCCGTGGTCTTGGTCGTGCCGCTGCCGCTGCTGCTGGTCCCGCTGGTGCCGGTCGCCGCGTTGCCGCCGCCGCAGGCCGTCAGGGCGACGGCCGCGGCGGCCACGGCCGCGGCGGAGCCGATCCATCGGGGTCCCCCAGAAGTTCTTCGCCTGAGATAGCGCATGGACATTCCCTTCAAGACGTGAAGCGCAAGAGATGCGGGCCGCAACTCGGGTAAACGTTGTCCCACATCCTCAGATGACGAGGAGATAGATGTCAAGCGTGTTACGCAAAGGTGACCAAATCGTCGTAGTATCCCGTCTGACCGGGAATTTTGGCCCTACTACGTCCTGGCTGACATTGCCCCGGCCGGGAGATTATCCAGGTCGGAACGGATGCGTTTGAGATATCGTTGTCCCATGAATTTCGACCCTGCCGGCCCGGCTCCGATGTCCCCGCTGGCACCGCGGGACCCGGTCCCGGCACCGCCGGTACCGGGGCCCGGCCGGGCGACCATGCGGGACGTGGCGGCGCTGGCTGGGGTCAGCCTCAAGACGGTGTCCCGTGTCGTCAACGGGGCGGCCACGGTGGACGCCGACATGGCGGCGCGGGTGCGCCGGGCCGTGGCGCAGCTGAATTACCGGCCCGACATGACGGCGAGCAACCTGCGGCGCGGTGACCGCCGGTCGTTCATGATCGGCCTCATGCTCGAAGACGTGAGCAACCCGTACTCGTCGGCCATCTACCGCGCGGTGGAGGACGTGGCGCGGGAGCGCGGCGTCGGGCTGCTGGCCGGCAGCCTGGACGAGGATCCGGATCGCGAGCGGGACCTGGCCGCCAGCCTGGTCGCGCGGCGCGTCGACGGGCTGATCATCGCCCCGGCCGGGCGTGACCAGAGCTACCTGCGGGACGAGCAGCACATGGGCACGCCGCTCGTCTTCGTGGACCGGCCGGCCGCGCTGCTGCCCGCGGACAGTGTGGTGGCCGACAATCGGCCCGGCGCGGTGGTGGCCGTCAGGCACCTCATCGATCATGGTCACCGGCGCATCGCCTTTCTCGGTGACCTGACCTCCATCGCGACCGCCCAGGAGCGCTACGCGGGATACCGCGACACGCTGCGCTTCGCCGGGCTGCCCGAAGACCCGTCGCTGGTCCTGCATGATCTGCACACCGCCGAGGCGGCCGAGGCGGCCGTCATCCGCCTGCTCAGTGGGCCGGAGCCCCCGTCCGCGCTGTTCAGCGGCCAGAACCTGATCACCGTCGGCACGGTCCGCGCGCTGCGGGCCTGCGGCGCCCAGCACCGCACGGCACTGGTCGGCTTCGACGACGTGCCGCTGGCGGACATGCTGGATCCGCCGGTCACCGTGGTGGCTCAGGATGTGGTGAAGATAGGCACCCTGGCGGCGCGGATCCTGTTCCGCCGGATGGACGGCGATAGCTCGGACGTGCAGGCTCACGTCGTGCCCGTCAGCCTCATCCCCCGCGGTTCAGGCGAGATCCCCGCTCCCGAATGATGGGGTCATCCTGCACCCCTGAGCCGCCAGGCGTCCGCGGCGATCCGCCAGGTCCCGTCCGGCTGCGCCCGCACGACGGTGCATCCGAGCCCGCTCAGCCGGACCGGCTCGCCGTCGGGGCCGGTTCCGGCGATGCGCCGTTCGGCCAGCACCAGGGCCAGCCCGGCGGCCGGCAGGACGGTGCTGATCTCGACGGCCAGCGGCAGCCGCAGCTCCATCACGCCGAGGATGCCGTCCCGGACGCCGGCCGCGCATCCGTCCCGCACCCCGGGCCGCAGCGGCGCCCCGTCCTCGTACTGGGCCAGCGCGGCACCCAGGTCACCGTCGCTGACCGCGAGCGAGACCAGCTCGATCGCCTCCTCTGGCCGCCGGGCTGCGGGCGGCGCGATCGGTTCCGGCACGGGGCACCTCCCTCCACGCGACGGCCCCGGCCTTAGCTCTACGCGCCGGGACCGGGGGAGAGGGCGCCAGCACAGGGGGAAACACCGGGGGGAGAGGGTCAGCGCCCGGCCAGCCGCTGGTACAGCGCCGTCGTTTCCGCCGCCGGGGCCACGCCGACCTGGTCCCGCAGCATCGCGGCCAGCTGCTCGTAATGCCGGACGGCGCGGGCCGTCTCGCCGAGGCGCTCCCAGCAGCCCATCAGCTCCCGGTGAGCGGACTCGTTCAGCGGCTCGTGCGCTACGACCCGGCGGAAGGCTGTCGCGGCCGCCTGATAGCGGCCCGCGGCCACCTGCAGCCGCCCGATCGCGAGCAGCGCCGACTCGAAGGCGCGGCCGAGTTCGTCGCGCCGGGCGTGCGCCCAGTCGCCGGCCATGGTGTCGGCGAGGAAGTCACCGCCGTAGGCCGCGACGGCCCGTTGCAGGCTGGGCAGCGCGGCGCCCGCCGGGCGCGCCTGCCGGGCGTCGGCGAGCGCGGCCGTGAACGTGTCGACGTCGCAGTCCCGGGGGCGCGCCGGGTTCAGGGTGTACCGGCCGTTCGCGTACACGACCCACCCGGGGTCGCCGAGGGCGCGGCGCAGTTCCCGCAGCGCCGTGTGCAGCGCGTTGCCCAGCTGCTGGCGCGACGCGTCCGGCCACAGGGCGGCGCCGATCTGCTCCCTGGTCAGCGGGGCCGACGTGGCCAGCAGGAACAGCAGCTCGCGCGGTTTCGCGTAGCCCCAGTCCGCCGCGGTCAGCGCGCTGGCGTCCCCGAGCCGGACCGTGGCCGCGCCCAGCGCCCGGATCACCAGCGTGACCTCCGGGCCATCGCCCGTCATCTCTGCCTCATGCACCGCCCCCGCTTCGCGCGCCACCTCTGCTTCGCGGGCCGCCTCCGCCTTGGGTGTCACCCCCGCCTCGCGCGGCGCCGGTACCTCGTCCGCTGCCACCAGGTCGTCCGGGTGCGCCAGCCTTCCCCGCTGCCAGGCCGCCGCGAACGCGTCGGCGCCGAGCACGGCCCGCGCGCCGGCCACGGTCTCCTCGTGCTGGGCCCGCTCACACGGCGCGATCACGGTGCCGATCGCCTCCCGCATCGCCTCGGCCGCTCCCAGCAGCATCGCGGCCCGCCCGGCTCCGGGGCCCCTGCCGTCCGCGAGCGTCACCGTCGCCAGATCCGCCAGCACGCTCGACATCCGCCACCGGTCCCGCAGCGCGCGATGAACCTCGAGGCTGCGGCGCAGCAGCGCGGCCCCGCCGGGATCGCCGTGGCTGGCCGCCAGCAGGCCGAGCTGCTCGAGTGACCAGGCGATGCCTTCCCGGAACCCGATGCTCTCCGACAGCGACCGGCTTTCCCCGAGCAGGGCCGTAGCCCGGCCGCTGTCGCCCTGATAACGTGCCACCGTCCCCAGGCTGAGCAGGGACCACGCGGTGCCCTCCACGTCCGCCAGCTCGCGGAACTCCTCCAGCGCGGCCGTGCATTCGGTGCTGGCCCGCTCGAAGTCGCACTGCAGCCAGGCCACGAAGCCCAGGTAGCCGCGTGCGCTGGCCATCGCCCACCGGTCCCCGGCGGCCTCCGCGATGGACAGGCCCTCCTCGTGCAGGTCCCTCGACCTGGCGTACCGTCCCTGCTCGCGGGCGACACTGCCCAGGACCTGCAGCGAGCTGGCGATGCCCGGCGGGTCGGCGAGCTCCCGGTACAGCCGCAGCGCCGCCTCGAGCCGCCGGACCGCCGGCCCGTAGTCGCATTGCAGCAGCGCCAGCCGTCCGCTGCCGAGCAGGGCCCTGGCCCGCAGCTCCGCGGGCGCGTCCTCGCCGGCCACCACGGCCTGGTCCATCCACTTCCGGACCTCGTGGTAGTGACCCCGCAGGTAGGCGTACCGGCCCAGCTGGCCGGCGATCCGGAGCGCGGCCACCGTGTCACCGGACTGATGGGCGAAATCCAGCGCCGCGCGAATGTCGGCCGTCGACTCGTCCAGCCGTTCCAGCATTTCTTCCAGGCCACGCGACCCTTCGCGGTCGTGGCCGGCCGGCTCCTCGCCTCGCTCGATCAGCGGCCCGATCTCCTCGGCGAGCCCGGTGAAGTAGCGCAGATGCGCCTGCCGCAACGATTCTTCCTCGGCCGTCTCCGCCAGCCGTTCCCGCGCGTAGTCCCGGATGACGGTCAGCAGGTGGTAGCGCGCACCGCGGCCCTCCTGCTCGACGCGCAGCAGCGATTTGTCGGCCAGCCGCGTCAGCAGGTCGAGGATGTCCGGGGCCGGAATGTCACCTCCCGCCGCGACCCGTTCGGCTGCGCCGAGCGTGAACCCACCGGAGAAGATGGCCAGCCGCCGGAAGGTGGTGCGCTCGGCCGCGGTGAGCAGGTCATAGCTCCAGTCGAGGGTGGCGCGCAGGGTCTGATGGCGGCGCGGCGCGCTGCGAGCGCCCCCGGTCAGGACGCTGAAGATGTCGTCGAGGCGCTCCGCCAGCTGGGCGGCCGACAGGATCCGCATCCGCGCGGCGGCCAGCTCGATCGCCAGTGGCAGGCCGTCCAGGCGGCGGCAGATCTGCAGAACGGCGGCGGCGCTGTCGTCGCTGACCCGGAACGACGGCCGCACGAGCTGCGCCCGCTGTTCGAAGAGCCGTACCGCGTCCGAGCCGGCCAGCGCCGCGGCGGCCGGGGGCCCGGCCATGGCCCGGTCCCCGGGCCATGGCCGCGGGAGGGACAGCGGCGGGACGGGCCAGCTGCATTCCCCCTCCACCCCGAGCGGTTCGCGGCTGGTGGCGAGGATGGACAGGGCGGGGCAGGCCGTCAGCAGCCGTTCAACCAACCCGGCCACCGCGGCCGCGAGATGCTCGCAGTTGTCCAGCACGATCAGCACGGCCCGCCCGCCGACGTGCTCGGCTATCGCTTCGGCCGCATCGACGCCCGGCGTGTCCGGCACGCCGATCTGGCTCGCCACCGTCTGGCCGACCAGGGCGGGATCGGCCGCGGGCGCGAGTTCCGCCCAGCAGACGCCCCCCGGGAACAGCCCGTCCGCCGCGTGCGCCGCCGCCAGCGCCAGCCGGGTCTTGCCGGTTCCGCCCGGGCCCGTCAGCGTCAGCAGCCTGTTGCCATCCAGCATCTGCAGCACGTCCCGCAGTTCGCTGGCCCGGCCGACCAGTGACGTGAAGCGCACCGGTGCCCGGCCTGCCGTCAGCGTTGCCATTGGAGTCGCCCGCCCCGCTCTGCTGACCGAAATGCTCTCATTCCGGAATTTAGTCCCCGACAGCCTTAGGCACGAGCCCCGGACGCGGCGGGTTCAGGGGGCGGCCGGCCAGGCGGCGTTTCCCCCTGCCCCCCCGTGGTTCCCCCCGGGGCGGGCGGCGAGTCTTCTGGCGAACCAGGTGCGGTGAGTGACCCGGAACGGGGCCGGCTCCGCTCGCCCCACCAGTGCCGGACAAACAGTGCCGGACAACAGTGCAGAAAGGACTGCCACAATGAGTATCGCCAACCGCATCGGGCTGCGCGTGGCTGCGGCCGCCGTGGCCACGGGGGCAATCGCGGCAGGCGGCCTGGCCGTCGCCGGGTCCGCGGGGGCCAGCACGGTCGCCGCGAGCAGCCAGTCGCCGGTCAGCTATCGTTTCCAGACCCTCGACAACGCCAAGGACCTTACGTTCAACCAGCTGCTCGGCATCAACAATCACGGTCTCATCGCCGGGTACTTCGGGTCCGGCGCCGCCGGCCACCCGAACCAGGGCTACCTGCTGTTCCCGGGGTACGGCCAGCACAACTACCGCAACGAGAACTTCCCGGGCTCGGTCCAGACACAGGTCACCGGACTGAACGACCAGGGCACCACGGTCGGGTTCTGGTCGAACGCGAACAACGCCAACCTGTCCAACGCCAACTTCGGGTTCTACTCCCTGGACGGCCGGCACTTCCGTACCGTCGACTTCCCCACGGGGAACAACGCGACGCCGCCGGTCGACCAGCTGCTCGGGGTCAACGACGGTAACGTCGCGGTCGGCTTCTACACCGACAGCCAGGGCAGCAGCCATGGCTACACCTACAGCATCGGCCACAACCGGTTCACCACGGTGACGGTGCCAGGTGCCCCGGGGCTCAGCCTGACCGCCGCCGGGATCAATAACGACGGCGACGTGACCGGCTTCTACACCAACGCGGCCGGCGTGACGAACGGGTTCCTCCGGTACCACGGCCAGTTCCGGACCCTGAGCGTCCCCGGCGCATCAGCCACCCAGGCGCTCGGCGTCAACGACCAGGACGAGGTGGTCGGCGTCTACACCGTGGGCACCGGCAGCACCGCCACGATGCACGGCTTCACCTGGACGCCGGGCCACGGCTTCCAGACCGTCGATGACCCGCACGGCATCGGCACCACCACCGTCAACGGCGTCAACGACCACGGCCAGCTGGTCGGCTTCTACACCGACGCGGCCGGCAACACCGACGGGTTCCTGGCCGGCCCCCTGGGATAAACCGGAGAGATGACCGCGCGGGCGGCCGGGGCGTGCCCCGGCCGCCCGCTATTGGCGGCTCATGTTCGGGGCGTGGGAGCGGAGCACGAACTTCTGGATCTTCCCGGTCGCGGTCTTGGGCAGCTCGTCGACGAACGTGACCCCAGGCCTGGGCGCCCGTCCCGTTGCGGGGCCGGTCAGACCGGGACCGGCCAGCTTTCCATCCGGTAGCCCATGTCCCAGAACATCCACTCGTAGCGGCTGCTGGCCCGGAAGTACCAGTGCAGGCGCGCGCGCTCGGCCTCGGCCAGGCCCCGGCCCAGCCGGTTGGTGAGGTCCAGCACCTCCTGGACGTACTCGCCGTAGTCCGCACCGCTGTAGGTGTCGATCCACCGCTGGAAGCGCGGATCCGGTGAGCCCCGGCGCCGCAGTTCCTTGCCGACCTCCCAGTAGATCCAGTAGGCCGGCAGGACCGCGGCGATCGCCTCGGCGTAGGATCCGCCCCGCGCGGCGGCCAGGAGGTGGCTGGTGAAGGCCAGGGTGGTCGGCGCCATCTCGGCACCGTCCGCGGCGGCGGGATCGATGCCCAGCTCACCCAGCAGCTCGTCATGCAGCTGCTGTTCCACGGCGACCACGCCGATGAAGTGCCGGGCGAACATTTCGGTCTCGCTGGCGTCCGGGGCCCGGCTGGCGATCGCGGCGAGCGTGTGCCCGTATTGCCGCAGGTACAGCGAGTCCTGTACGACGTAGAAGGCGAACGTCTCGTCCGGCAGGGTGCCGTCGGCCAGCCCGGCGAGGAAGGGATGGGAAAGGATGGCCTCGTAGATGCCGGTGACGCCCCGCCACAGCTCGCCGGTAAAGCTGTCGGTCATCCGTCCTGCTCCCTGAGTGCCGATACGCCGCCCATAACCGTATTACGGTCGACGTGTGTAACGGGGCCAGCACGTCCCGTTTGGGGATGACGAATTTCTTTTACCGGGGATGTCGATTCCGGTCACTCTTTTTCGTGATGCGGGTTCGTTCCTCACCCGCCAGCGCGACGCGCCGGGAACGAGGCCGCCGGCGCCGAGCCCGCCCAGAACCGGCTGACGGCCATCGTCCCGCTGTCACCGCGCAGCCCGAACGCGAAGTGGTACTGCGCGAGCGTGGCTATAGCGTGCGCGATGGCGTCTTTGGGCACGTTCAGCGGCTCCCGCTCCAGTACCGCACGGCCCGCGGTCCAGCCAGGGGCCCCCGCCTTATCCCCGCGGGTGGTCCACCCGGCCCCCCGGGGGCCGCTCAGGTGGTGATGTCGGGGTAGGGGAGGTTGAAGTGGGCGAGCCGGGCCGCGAAGTCGCGCTGCATCCCCAGCGGCTCGGGGTAGTCCCGCTCGAACATCGCGATCCACAGGGTAAGGGTCAGGAACGGATGGGCGCCCAGCTGGAACAGCGCCACGTGGTCGTGCACCGACAGCGCGTCGCGCTCCTCCTCGGTGAACGACAGCCAGGTGGACGCCTCGCCGGAGATGCAGTTGAGGATCTGGTTCGCCTTCTCGGTCTCCCACCACTCCACCGTGGCGGCCGGATCGGAACGGTACTGCTCGACCAGTTCCGGGTCGCGGTCGATGGTGAACAGGAACTTGTCGACCAGGTACTTGCTCATTTGCCCACCTCGCCGTAGCCGTTCATCGGGCCGCCCGCGCCCGCCCGCAGGCCGCCGGCGCTCATCCGCCCCGGGCCCGTGCTCATCCGCNNTACCAGGTGAAGTAGGCCTCCATGGTGTGGAACAGGTCGAGGCTGTCCACGTAGTCGGCCTTGCTGTAGCCGGCCGCCCCCATCATCAGCATGAAGTCCATGAAGCCGTGGGTGGCGTTGCCCGGCGAGTGCAGGCTGTCCAGGGTGACGCTGGCCAGGCAGCCGTCGATGTCGCCGTTCGCGATCCACTGCACGGCCTGGGCGTCGAAGTCCGGATCGGGCCCGTGCTCGCCGAACTGGCGCGGCCCGCCGAGCTCCAGCGACAGGTGCCCGGTCCCGACCAGGGCCACGCGCAGGTCGCTGGGCCAGGCGTCGATGATGTCGCGCAGGGCGCGGCCGAGCTTGACGAACCGCTCCGGCCGGGGGAGCGGCGGTGCGAAGATATTCGTGTATACCGGCACAATCGGCAGGTCGTTGCCGGGGCGCACCGTGAAGATCGGGCACGTGATGGAGTGGTCCACCCGGAGCTCGTTGGAGAACGCGAGGTCGAAGCCCGCGTCGATGCCCTCGCGCAGGATGTGCGCGGACAGCTCCTCGTGGCCCTTGAGCAGCAGCCGGGGCAGGCCGAATTCGCGTTCCTCGTTGTAGTAGTTGGCGTCGTAGAACGGCGCCTTGCCCACCAGGAACTGCGGCATGTTGTCCAGCCAGAGCTGGTGGAAGTGGTCCGAGCCGACCATCACCAGCACGTCGGGCCGCGCCCGGGTCAGGGTTTCGCGGTACGCCTCGACCTTGCGCACCCACTCGGCGGCGAACGGCGGGGCCTGCTCCGGTGGCAGCTGGCTCGTCGCGTAGTAGAACGGGTGGTGGGTAGTGGCCAGGATTGCGACCAGTTCCGCCATGAACCATCTCTCCTTGCCGGGGCCGGTAGCCGGTGAGAGGCTACGACCACATCAGCGTACAGTTGTCCGTTTAGCGGCGGCTAGGGGAACAATGCCCTGGGGCCTGGGAGGTGCCTATGGCCGGACGCGGGACCGGGCCCGATTTCGTCGAGGCCCTGGCGCGGGGCCTGGACGTCCTGGCCTGTTTCGACGACCGCCACCCGCGGATGAGCCTCACCGAGATCGCCGAGGCCACCGGGCTGGCCCGGCCCACCGCGCGCCGCCTGCTGCTGACCCTGGCCGAGCTCGGCTTCGTCCGGCTCGACGGCGGGGCCTTCACCCTCACGCCGAAGGTCCTGCGCCTGGGCATGGCCTACGTCGGTTCGCTCGGCCTGTGGGACGTCGCCCGCCCGCACCTGGAGGAGCTGGTCGGCCAGACCGGCGAGTCGTCCTCGATGGCCCAGCTCGACGGCTCCGACATCGTCTACGTGGC
>PLRW01000066.1:0-32577 GCA_003164955.1 Actinomycetota bacterium | reverse complement strand
CGTGACGTGCAGCGTGATCGGGCCCGCATCGACGACGAGCTCCGCGCGGTCCGGGCCCGCGGCTGGGCCCTCGCCGACGAGGAACTGGCCCCCGGGATCCGCTCGGTAGCGGTGCCGGTCCGGGACGGCGACGGCGAGGTCTGGGCGGCGATGAACGTGACCGTGCACGCCGCCGAGACGAGCGTCGCGACGCTGGTCAACGAGCACCTGCCGCGGCTGATGCGCGCGGCCGGGGAGGTTTCGGCGGACTGGGCGCTGTGGCGGTCCCGCCCGCACGCCGAAGTACCCCGGGCGGGCGTGCCCCCGTGGTCCGCGGTCATTTGACGGCGGTCATTTGACGGCGTTCATTTGACGGCGGTCATTTGACAGTGGGCGGCCCCGGCAGGCAAATTGGCGGACAAGTGTCCGTATAGCGGCAGGAGTGCGCGTGGGACCCATCAGCCCCGAGGGAAACGCCTCCCGGGAAACGCCGGCGAAGGGCCCGTTGTCGGGGATTCTGGTCGCCGACTTTTCCCGCATCCTGGCCGGCCCCTACGCCACCATGATGCTCGCCGACCTCGGGGCCGACGTGATCAAGGTCGAGAGCCCGGCCGGCGACGACACCCGCGAATGGGTGCCGCCCAGGCGGGGCGATGTCGGCACCTATTACCTCGGGGTCAACCGCAACAAGCGCTCGATCGCCCTCGACCTCTCCGACGCCCGCGACCAGGCCGTCGCCCACGCGCTGGCCGAGCGTGCGGACGTCTTCATCCAGAACTTCCGGCCCGGCGGCCTGGCCCGCTTCGGCCTGGACTACGAGTCCGCCGCCCGCCGCAACCCGGCCATCATTTACTGCTCGATCAGCGGGTTCGGGGCCGGCCGGGGAGCCAGCCTGCCCGGCTACGACCTCCTCGTCCAGGGGATGTCCGGCCTGATGAGCCTGACCGGCGCCCCCGACACCCCGCCGTTCCGGTCCGGGATCTCGGTCTTCGACGTGTTCACCGGGCTGCACTCGGTGGTGGGCATCCTGGCCGCGCTGCACCATCGCGACGTCACCGGCGAGGGCCAGCACATCGAGACCAACCTGCTGTCCACGGCGCTGTCGGCGATGGCCAACCAGACGTCCGCGTACGTGGCCGGCGGCGTCGTGCCGCACCGGATGGGCAACTCCCACCTCAGCCTGTTCCCCTACGAGCCGCTGGCCACCGGTGACGGGGACCTCATCATCGCGGCGGGCAACGACCGGCAGTTCCGCATGCTCGCCGCGGCGCTCGGCGCCCCGGAACTGGCCGACGACGAGCGCTTCCGCAGCGTCGGCCAGCGCAACGACAACCGCGAGGAGTTGCGGCCGCTGCTGCTGGAACGGCTGGCCACCCGGCCGGCCCAGGAGTGGTTCGGCATCCTCACCGAGGCGGGCATCCCGTGCGGGCCCATCAACGACGTCCGCGGCGGGGTCGAGCTGGCCGAGAGCCTGGGCCTGGAGCCGGTGGTGATGACGGGCGACGTGCCCACCGTCCGCAACCCGATCCGCATGTCGGCCACGCCGCCGCGGTACGAACTGCCCCCGCCGGCCCTGAACGCCGACGGCGACGACATCCGCGCCTGGCTCGGCTTCGGCCCTGGGAGAGAGAACCCCGCACCATGAGCACTGACCAGCCCGTCCCTTCTTTCCCGACCTCACTCGGCACCTCCGAGGGCACGACGATCACCCTGCTCGGCCAGGACCTGGCGCGCGACCTCATGGGGAACGTCAGCTTCGGCGAGCTCGCGTACTGGCTGATTACCCTGCAGCGCCCGACCCCGCAGCAGACGCGCCTGTTCGAGACGGTCCTGCTCGGGCTGGCCGACCACGGGTTCACGCCGACCGCGATCGCGGCGCGGCTGACCTACCTGAGCGCGCCGGACGCGATCCAGGGCGCGCTGGCCGCGGGCATCCTCGGCGGCGGCTCGCGCTTCCTCGGCGTGACCGAGGACACCGGCCGCTTCCTGGCCGGCGTCCTGCAGGCGGCCGGCCCGCTCCCCGCCGACGACGAGGGCTGGGACGCCCTGGCCGTGCGTGCCGTCGCCGATTGCATGGGCGTCGATGGCACGGGCGCCGGCCGTTTCGTGCCCGGCCTGGGCCATCCGGTGCACAAGGAGGGCGACCCGAGGACGCCGCGGATCATCGGCATCGCCCGCGAGGAGGGTCTGTACGGCCCGCATCTGGCCCTGTTCGAGGCGATCGGGCGCGTGCACCCCCAGGTCCTCGGCAAACGGCTGCCGCTGAACGGCGCCGGCGTCAGCGGCGCGGCCCTGGCCGACCTCGGGCTACCGCTGGAACTGCTCCGCGGCGTGGTGCTGCTGGCCCGGTGCGCCGGCCTGCTCGGCCACATCGCCGAGGAAATCCGCCGGCCGATCGCCAACTCGATCTACATGACCGTCGATCGCCACGCCGAATACATTCCGCCCATCCCGAACGGACCTGATGCGACGTGAGCTCCGGTGCGCCGCCGCGGCGCCGGGACTGGCCGTGCTGGCCCTGATTGCGGCTTTCACCTGATCGAATCTGCGTAAGGTGAGCTCATGCGAGCCGCCGTCCTGCGCGGGCACCGGAGTGCCCCGGAGGTGGAGCAATGGCAGCCGCCGGACGTTGGCCCCGGTGAGGCGCTGGTTGAGCTCAGGGCGGCCCCGATCACGCCGCTGGATCTGCTCTGCGCGAGCGGCACGTCCTACTTCGGCCCTCCGGAGCTGCCGTATGTGCCCGGCGTGCAGGGTGTGGGCCTGGTCCTCAACTCCACCAGCGTCCCCTCCGGCACGATGGCGTGGTTTTCCACCCGCGCCGGGATGGCGCCGGGCGACGGGAGCCTGCGCGAGTGCTGCTCCGTGGCCGAGGCGGATCTGGTCCCGCTCGGGTTCGACGTGAAACCAGAGCTTGTCGCGGCCCTGGGCCTGTCTGCGGTGGCGGCCTGGATGGCCCTGACGTGGCGCGGTGAGCTGCACCCCGGTGAGCAGGTCATCGTGCTCGGCGCGGGCGGCACGGTCGGCCAGGTCGCGGTCCGGGCGGCACGGCTGTGCGGCGCGCGGCGGGTGATCGCGGGCTGCCGGTCCGACGGCGCGGCCGAACGGGCCCGGCGCTGCGGCGCGGACGCCGTGGTCCGGCTGGACACCGACGACGTGGCCGAACTGGCCCGGCGGTTCGCCGAGGCCAGCGACGGGCCGGCGGACCTGGTGATCGATCCGCTGTTCGGAGCCCCGGCGGCCGGGGCGCTGCGCACCCTCCGGCATTACGGGCGGCTGGTCCAGCTGGGCAGCGCCGCCTGCGAGACCGCCCCGATCGACAGCTCGACCATCCGCAGCCGCTGCCTGCGCCTGCTGGGCTACACCAACAACGAGCTCACCGGGTCGCAGCGCGCGGACGCGCTCAACGCGGTGCTCTCCCACGCCAGCGCGGGCCAGCTGAGCGTGGACTTCGAGTCGGCCTCGCTCGACGGCATCTCGCAGGCCTGGGAGCGCCAGGCCCGCGGCGAGGCCCCCGTCCGCATCGTGGTCACCTACTAGCCGCTGTCCCCCGGGAAAGCCCGCTCACTGCCCGTGCGTGCTGCCGCTGTGGTACTCGGTGTAGGTGTAGGGGTTGTCGAGGATCTTCGTTTCGGGGACGTCCGGGCTCATGCCCTTGGCCCATGCCTCGTCGCCCAGTGTCGCCTGCAGGTACCCGACCGTCGCCGCTATCTCGCGCCGGACCGCCGCCAGGTCGATGCCGACCAGGCGGTGATCGTGCTTGACCACGCGGCCGTCGACGATGACGGTGTGCACGTCGCCGCGCTGGGCCTGGAACGCGACGTGGCCGTACGGGTTCAGCATGGGGAACGACACCGGCGAGGCGTCGTTCTTGATCAGCACGACGTCGGCCTTCTTGCCCGGCTCGAGGCTGCCGAGACTCGCGTCCCGGCCGAGCGCGTGGGCCCCGCCGCGGGTGGCCCACGCGACGACGTGTTCCGCGCGAAGGCTCGCGTTCGTGACGGTCTCGCCCTTGGCGTGCGCCTCCATGTGCTCGCGCGACCGGTCGGCGCCCAGGGTGGAACGCATCGCGGAGAACAGGTCGCCGCTCCACCAGACGCTGGTGTCCATGGACAGCGAGACCGGGATGCCGTGGGCGCGCAGCGCCCAGGTGGGCGGGTAGCCCTGCCCCGCGCTCTGCTCACTCTCGGTGGAGACCGACACCGATCCGCCGCTCGCGGCGATGCGGTGGTAGGAGTCCGCCGACAGCGTGGCCGCGTGCACGAAGATGCTGGACTCGTCGAGGAAGCCGCCCTCGTGCGCCAGCCGGATCCCGTCGTCGTTGGTCGCGCCCCACACGCCCGCGTGGGTGGTGACGGGCACGCCCAGGTCGCGCGCCACCTCGTAGGCCGCCTTCTCCGGGAAGGACGGGTCGCCGGTGACGTCGAAGGCGATCTGGAAGCCGAACATGTCGTCGCCGACGGCCAGCACGTCCCGGGCGAACGCGCGGAAGTCCGCCGACGTCGCCCATTCCCAGGGTCCCTGCTGGATGTTGCCGTAGGCGAGTACGTACCGGCCCGGCACCGACCGGAGCGCGTCCACGGCGGCCTCGGCGTGCGCGATGGTCTGCAGCCCGTGTGACCAGTCGACGCACGTCGTGACGCCGGCGTCGATCGCCTCGATCGCGGCGAGCCGGTTGCCCGCGTGCACGTCCTCGGGCCGGAAGTGCTTGCCGGACTCCAGGTAGTACCAGACGAAATACTGCGTCAGTGTCCAGTCCGCGCCGTAGCCGCGCATGGCCGTCTGCCACATGTGCCGGTGCGTGTCGATCATGCCGGGCATGACGATGCCGTCCGTGGCGTCGATCTCCACGGTGCCGTCCGGCACGGTCAGTTGCGGGCCGACGGCCGCGATCGTGTCCCCGGAGACGAGCACGTCGGTACCCGGCCGCACCGACCGGGTGTCGTCCATGGCCAGGACCGTTCCGCCGCGCAGCACCACCGGCCGCCCGGCCTGGAAGTCAGCTGGTTCACCCATGGCTCTCGCTCCCCGGGAAATGCCGGAGCCGTGCGCCCCCGCATCCATCGCGGACAAATGTCCGTCATCCGGTCACTCCGGATGATTGCCACCCTAGGGTCTCTGGCGCAGAGATGTCTACGGATGCCCGGGGCGGCGGCCGGTGCTCAGCGCCCCGGCCCACGAGGCGATTCCCCTGGGTCACCTGAGGCTCAGGGGGCGCTTGGTCGCCGAGGGTCCAGAGCATCACGTTGGGTGACGTTTGACTCTGATTTCCCGGTCATTCTCCCCTAATGCCAGGATGTACGCTGTGTATAGACTTAATAACAGAGAGTGAAAAGGATGGAGCATCATGAAGATCACCGGCGCCGTAAAGCTGTTAAGGATGGAGCATCATGAAGACCACCGACACCGCAAAGCTGTCCCGCCTCGCCTACGAGGCCAGCCTGGCCAACGCCAGCAATGCGCAGGAGCTGGCGACCCGCGCCGCCAACGCGTACGCGCATCATGAGGACGCACGGCTCGGAGTGGTTCACGAGCCTCGCGTCCAGACCGGGGCACCCGAGCTGGGTCACCCGCACCGAAGTCATCGAAGCCAGGCAAGAGCAGCTTGAAGCCAAAGCCTGATCGGCCAACTGTGGTGGCCTCCGTGGATCCGGTGGCCGTGGCGGGCGGCGCGGCTATGGCTGCTCGAGGCGGCGGGCGGCGCTCAGCGCGTCGGCCCACCAGGTCAGGTCGTCGGCCAGCAGCTTGAGCCGCGGTTCGAGCGGCGCGAACGCGGTCGTGTCCCCGGGATCGGCGCTCTGCCGGCTGGCCATCATGACCTCCGGCAGGATGTGCACCGCGTGCCGCAGCGGCGCCATCTCGAACTCGACGGCGACCAGCCGCAACTGCTCGATGGCGCGGGCCCCGCCGACGTTGCCCCAGCCGACGAACGAGATGGGCTTCCGCCGCCACTCTACGAACGTCCAGTCCATCGCGTTTTTGAGCACCGCCGGGTAGCCGTGGTTGTACTCGGCGGTCAGCACGATGAACCCGTCGGCCCGGTCCAGTGTCCGTCCCAGCCGCTCGACCTCCGCGCTCGCGTACTCGCGGGGCGCCCGGGCCGGGGCGATCCCGTCGAAGAACGGCAGCGGATGATGGCGCAGATCGACATGCTCGATCTCGAAGTCCTCGCGGGCCTGCAGGTGCTCGGTCACCCAGGAGGCGACCTTCTCGCTGAAGCGGCCCTCGCGGGTGGTGCTGGAGATGACCTGAATGAGCATGTGTGTCCTGTCAATTACGCGGGCCGGCCGGCCCGGACCAGTGTGTCGATGGCCACCCGCTCGCCGTTGGCGGTCTGCACGGGCCGCCGCACCTGCTCCGCGCGCTCGACGGTGAGCCCGTCCAGCGCGGCGGCGACGGATGCGGGTGTCCAGAGCACGTGCGGGTACTGCGGGCCGCCGAAACCGCGGTCGAGGTTGTCCCGGTCGTGCCCGACGGCCAGCAGGGTCCCGCCCGGCGCGAGTGCCGTCGCCGCGGTCCGGACCAGGTGCGCCAGCTCATCGGCCGGAAGCTGGATGTAGGCGACGAGCACGAGGTCGTACGCGGCCGGGGCGGGCTGGTAGCTGAGCAGGTCCGCCTGCACCCAGTCGGCGGCGACCCCGCGCTGGCGGGCCAGTTCGGCCGCCCGGGCCAGGCCCACCGCCGAGAAGTCCACGCCGGTGACCTGCCAGCCGCGTTCCGCCAGCCAGATCGCGTTGCGGCCCTCACCGGTGCCCAGGTCGAGAGCCCGGCCCGGTTCCAGCGCGGCCAGCTGCTCGGCCACGAAACAGTTCGGCCCGGCTCCCCAGACCAGGCTGGGCCCCGCGTACCGTTCGTTCCAGGCGGCCTGGTCCATCTTTTGCTCCTCTTTTCCCGGAACTTTCCCCGCAACGGGGCAGCCGCCCACCGGGGCCCGTTCGGCGGCATCGGCACCTCAGCCATTATCGGCGCGGAAGGGCGGCTGCGGACGTTTCCGGCGGTCACGGGGCGGTTCTTTGCCGCTAGCCGGCGCGTCGCGTGTACCCGGGGACGTGACGGCATACACACTTTTGCGATACCCGATGGCGATAGCCATGGAATCGTATGTGTCAGAGTGGGAAGAGACCAGGCAACGGCGGCGGGCTTGGGCCTGCTGCCGAGGGCGGTGAGCGCACGAGGCTGGCCGGCGGCTGACCGGGGTCGGGGACGCTGTCGGCGAAGGGCGAGCTGAGCGGCTATGGAGCCTCTGACCAGTGACGATCCCGTCGAGATCGGCGGTTTCCGGCTGCGCGCCCGGCTCGGGGCCGGGGGGATGGGCCGGGTATACCTGGCGTCGACGCCAGGCGGGCGGCGCGTGGCGCTGAAGGTTGTCCGGCCGGAGCTGGGCGACGACCCGGATTTCCGGTCCCGTTTCCGCCAGGAGATCGAGGCCGCCCAGCGGGTGCGCGGGCTGTACACGGCGGAATTGCTGAGCGCCGATCCGACGGCCACGCCACCGTGGCTGGTGACCGCGTACGTGCCGGGCCCGTCGCTGCAACAGGCCGTCGCGGAGCACGGGCCGATGCCCGCCGACACGGTGATCCTGCTGATGGCCGGGGTGGCCGAGGCGCTGCAGGCGATCCACGGCGCCGGTGTCGTCCACCGTGATCTCAAGCCGTCCAACGTGCTGCTCGCCCCGGACGGGCCGCGCGTTATCGATTTCGGGATCGCGCGGGCCGCGGAGGCCACCAACCTGACCCAGAGCGGCGTGGCCGTAGGGTCCCCGCAGTTCATGGCGCCGGAGCAGATCCGGGGCCTGCCCATCACGGCCGCGGTCGACGTGTTCGCGCTCGGCGCGGTCGCGGCCTTCGCGCTGCTCGGCCGGCCGCCGTTCGGGGAAGGGCACGTGGCCGCGCTGATGCACCGCGTGCTGAACCAGCCGCCGGACCTGAACGGCTGCTCCGGGCCGCTGCGCACGCTGATCGAACGGTGCCTGGCCAAGGACGCGGCGGACCGCCCCGGCCCAGCGGAGATCATCGAATCCTGCCGGATTCAGGCCGCCGGGAACCTGGGGGACTTCGGCGACTCGTGGCTGCCGCCCGGCGTGGCCGCCGCCGCGGCCCGCACGCCCGCCAGTCCCGCCAGTCCCGCCAGCCCTGCCAGTACCGCCAGTCCCCTGGCTCCCGCCAGTACCGGGAGCCAGGGGAGTGTCCCGTCCCCATCGCCGAACGGCGCAGCCCAGGCTCAGGGAGGTGCGCCATCCGGACCGGGCCGTGTCCCCTTCCCGGCCCCGGGCCCCGGGCGTTCCACGCCGTCCGGGGGCGGTTCCACCCCGGCGCGCAGCACCCAGCGACCGCGCGCCGCCGGCCTCGGCGGTCCCACCGGGCCGGTCGGATCCGCGGGCCCCGCTGGCCCCGGCGGCCCGGCCTGGCCGAGTGCCTGGCCGCCGATGCCGTCCTCGCTGACCACCGCGGCGCGGCTGATGCAGATCGGTGGTGCCCTCAGCGCGCTGGGCGCGATCGTGGGCCTCGCCTCCGTGCATGCGCTCCAGGTGATCGCCGTCCAGCAGCAGGCGGCCCGGGGCGCGGTCGGCGCGGTCGTCGCCGTCCTGCTGATCCACGGGGTGATCGGGACCGCCCTGTGGCTCTGGCTGGCCCGCGAGACCAAACGCGGCCGGCGCCGCGCCCGGGCCTGGGCCACGGCCATCTTCCTCATTGCCACCGTCAGCGGCATCGGGATCGACGCCCACGCGCCGTCGACCGGCCTGACCCAGGCGTTCAGCGGCATCGAGTGGGTCATCGGCCTGTGCGCCGTCATCATGCTGTGGAACCGGCCCTCGCGCGCCTACTACGCCGCGCAGCAGCCTCCGGCCCTCTATTCGCCACCCGTCTCCCCGCCCCCGGGCCAGCGCCCGTCCCCCAGCCTGCGCCCGCGCCAGGTCCCCCCGCCCGGCCAGCCGAACACCCGGCAGGACTGGCCGGCCCGCCCCCCGTCCCGTGCGAGCGGGTCCCGGCCATCCCAGCCGTCCCAGGCCGACCGCCCCGGCCAGCGCCGCTAGCCCCGGCCGGGCCGGGCCTGCCGGAGCCTGTACCCGGACAGCGGAACCGAGCAGCAACCGGAGGCTGCTAAGCTCATGTCCGACCGCAAGGGGCTATGGCGCAGTTGGTAGCGCGCCTCCATGGCATGGAGGAGGTCTGGGGTTCGAATCCCCATAGCTCCACCGCAGCTAAAAGGCCGGTTCCGATCATGGGACCGGCCTTTTCTGATCTTGGTGCAGCAGCAATATGCAGCAACGGGTTCATTCGCCTAGCCACCGGCCGAGCTTCCTGAGCGCCTCCCGGGTAGCGGCCGAGGGAATCTCGGTATAGATCTCCATCGTGACGGCGATCTTGCTGTGCCGCAGAATCTGCATGGCCACCCGGGGATGCACGTCGAGAGCGGCTAGTGTGGTGCGTCAGGCTACGTTTGCCCGGTCGACGATGCGGCGGAGCCGTTCGTCGTAGGCGTGGTTATTGCGCCAGATGATGTACCGGCGGATCATGCTGGCCTGCTCTTTGTGGGTGGCGTGGCCGGTGCCGTCGAGCGCGAAGTAGCGCAGGGCCGTGAACTGCGCTTCTATGTGGTTTAACCAGGACGAATTCGTCGGCGTATAGGCGATCTGTCCCTCGTCATCGTCGTCGGGATTTGATAAGGGAACCCTCGCGATGGCCCAGATCGGGCTAACGGGGGCAGGCGAGAAGCCAGCCCGATTCGCCAACAAGGGTACGGGCCATCGCCCCTTGTCAAATCCCGCCACTCCGTCCGTGCGGCAGCTCCCCGCGTGCCCCATACAAGCCCGAAAGTATTGACGCTTAAGCGTCAAGGTACGGTAGCGGATATCGTCCCAGGCGCTATCAACGATTTATACCCGCATCTACGCCAATCCGGATGAGCCGAATCATACTGTAAGAAGCGGCAGATCGTGCGGCAATCGGGTCAATCCGGTCAACTGGCACATGACCAACTTTAGTTGTCGCAGGCATCGCGGCCCGCCACGGACCACCGGCGATGTGGCGATCGTGACATTCATGACCGAAACAATCATCCCGCTCTTGACCGCTTGAGGCCAATCTGGAACACTGTCCACTCTAGTTTATGGATCTGGGAGGGGGTGGGCCTTCCAGATGAGGGGGGTCAATGGAGCTCTTTGTTTCCTATGCTCGTCCGGACCGGCCACAGGTTAACACTTTGGTAGAACGGCTGCGGCAGGCAGGAATTGGCGTCTGGCTGGATAGTGACCTGGTCGGCGGGCAGCCGTGGTGGGACAAGATTCTCGGCCAGCTCAGGTCCTGCGACGCCGTCCTGGCCGCGGTGTCCAGAGCCACTTTAAATTCCCAGGCCTGCCGTTTCGAGCGCGAATACGCCGCCCGGCTAGGAAAACCGGTTCTGCCGATGACGCTTGAGTCCATGCCCGCCGGGCTGTTCCCGCAAGATATAGCCCGGATCCAGGTCATTGACTACAGCCAGCCGAGCGATGCGGCCGCGTTCAAGCTGGCTGGAGCGATCTTCGCGCTGCCCAGGCCAGCGCCGCTGCCTAGCCCTCTCCCGGCGTCGCCGCCCGTGCCCCAAACTCGCTTCGGCGACCTGAACGACCGGATAAGCGCGCCGAGTCTCTCCCTGGAGGAGCAACTCGGGATCATCGGCGTGCTGGAAGGAGCCCTGGGCCCGACCAGCGATCAGGAAGATCGCCAGACCGCTGCCGAGATGCTCAGCGAGCTGGCGAAGCGGCCCGATCTTTACCAGCAGGCGGCACGCAAGATCGAGGCCCTCCAGGCGCAGGCCGGGGGAAGGGCCAGGAGCCGACAGCGGACGCCGCCTCCCCCTCCGCCGCCGACCGGTGCGGTGAAAATACGCCGCGGAATGGCCATCACGTCCGCGATCCTCACCGTTCCCATTTTTATCCTCGCACCCATCGGCATCGCGGCGGTGGTCTATTCCAATAAAGCCAAAACCAGCCTGGCAGTCGGCGATACGGGAGCCGCGCTCAAAGCGTCTTCGCGTGTGCTGATTGCTTTTTGGATAACCATCGCGCTATGGATGATATTTATCATCGTCGCCGAGGCCAGTAATTCAGGCAGCAGCACCAGCGGTGTGAGCATGCTGAGCAATGTGGTGCGATGAAAAACCTCAGCACGGCTCAGGCTGAGCTCAGGCCGCCGGACACCGGCCGGCCTGCCGATAATCAGGGCAAGGTCACCCTGCGGCTCAGAATCGGGATTACCGGCCACCGCAACCTGACTGCCGATCACCCAGGGCTGACCACAGAAATTGCCAACGCGGTTGAGTACATCACTCAGATGCTCGCCACTGACCCGGACCGGGTGCAGTCCGGGAACATCGTGCTGACCGCCGTTTCCTCGCTAGCCGAGGGAGCCGACCGGCTGGTGGCGCGTGAAATCCTCGGCCGCGATCGAGGCAATAAGCTCGAAGTGGTCCTTCCCCTGCCGCAGGAAGACTACTGCCGTGACTTCAGCTCACCGGCGTCAATCGAGGAGTTTGAGAAGTTCATCCGCCGATCCGCCAGCAGTGACATCGTGCAAGCTGCCGGGACGCGGGACGAGGGCTACGAGCTGGCGGGCCGCGCGGTCGTTGATCGCAGTGACGTGATGATCATAGTGTGGGACGGTGAGCTCGCCCGCGGCCGCGGCGGCACAGCTGAAATCTATTCGTACGCGCAGAGCTGGCAGAAACCCATCCTGCTCATATCGATCGACGATAACTCCGCGAAGCTGGACACGCGCGCGGCCAAGGGCAAAACGCCGTTGTCGGCTGAGAGCATGAAGCTGCTGGATCAATACAACAATGAGTACCTGTCCGCGCAAGCACTTCACGCCTCGCCACCGTTGCTCGCGCAGGACGGCCCTGGGCCCCACCTTGAGCCCAGCACCGATCTCAACAAGCTCCTCGCCCATGTCTCAGGCTATTTCGCGCGCGCTGATCTGCTGGCAGGACGATTCCAGCAGAGGTGGTTCCGCGCCATCCGGCTGCTCTATATCCTCGCTCCGCTGGCGGTCCTCGTGGTAGCCGCCCAGGTAACGTTCGCACCGGATCGCATACGTATCGCCTGGGCCGAGTTCGCGATACTGATCATCATCATCGCGGTGCTTATCACCGCGCGCGTAAAACGCTGGCACCAGCGCTGGGTAACCGCTCGTTATCTGGCCGAGCAGATCCGGTCGCTGATGTTTCTCGGGCTCACGGGCATTGTCACGCTGGAGAGGGCAGTCGCGGCGGCGGACCGCGAGGCGGCCGACGAATCGAGCTGGACCGAGCGTGCCGCCAACGAGATCTGGTTCACCAGGCCCAGGTGCCCGCCGCCGGCCGACATCAGCCCTCTTGTCCGCGTACTGTACGAGCAGTGGATCAAGAAGCAGCAGGAGTACCACCGCCGGGTCAGCCGCCATTACCAGACGCTCAGCACCAGACTTCAGGCCGCCACGGTCGCCCTGTTCGGCCTAAGCGCCCTGTTTGCCCTGCTGCACAGTCTGGGCACGGCGTCGACCCAGTCGCGGCCATTCAAGTGGTGGGACTTCCTGGCCATCGCCATACCGGGCGTCGCCGCCGCGCTGGGCGGTTACGGAGCGCAGCGGGACTACCTGCGCCATGCCGAGCGGTCAAAGGTATTCGCTTCCACCCTGGAAATCGCCAGCGAGCGGTTTCTGGCCGCGGGCAGCCTGCCGGACGTGCAGCAGGCCGCGCTCAGCGTGAGCCGAGCGATGCGCAGCGAGGCCACCGACTGGTACACGGTGGTGCATTCGCAGAACGTCGAGTTGCCGTCATAACTGCTGTGCCTGCCGATGCGCAGTGAACCAGATGACCCCGCGCCGCGCCCTTGGTCGACAAGCTGCCGTGGATCAGCCACGACCGTGCAGCGGCAAAGTGCAGCAACTGCATCGTACGGCACCGACTCATATGACCGCCAAAGGCCTCTGACCTGTGTCAATGACCCCTGTAGACTGCTTGCCCCTAGATGGCATGGAGGAGGTCTGGGGTTCGAATCCTCATAGCTCCACCGCAGCTAGAAGGCCGGTTCCGATCATGGGACCGGCCTTTTCTGATCTTGGTGCAGCGGCAACTCGGTGCAGCAGCAAGCACTCGTCCACGTGCCGAAGCAGTGACCGCCGAATGGCGGCCAGCCGACGGTCACGTCGCCAACCTCGATCGGCTGGCCAACCGGCCGCACACCGGAGAGATCCTCACCCTCCCGGTCTCCGTACCCGGCGTCGACGGAACCTAGGTCTCCAGGGTGTACATCGCCACACCGCCGTCGATGTACAGGTCGGCTACCGGCCGGCGCAGCCGGTCGGCGCAGAGCCGCAGCAGGTCCGGCACATTGGGCGCGATAACCCGTCGCAGGTCTTCGTCGGAGCCCATGACGATGACCTGGCCAACGGCGCCGGCCGGCTCAGGCGCCAGGTCGGCCGCGAGCGAGTTGCCGCCTCCGTCGGTCGCGAACGGGATCCAGTCCGCGGACATGTAGAGCGGCTTGACCGGGTCACCGTCGCGTACCTTAACGAACTCGTCGAACTCGGCGAGCTCGGCCGGGCTGTACTGGTCATGCATCTGCACCCAGCTCTGGTATTCGGCCTGCAGCTTCTGAAGCGTGTTGAAGGCCCAGCCGTCACCGAACAAAGGGCCCAGCCACCGGCCACGGTCCCGGTCATGGCCACGAGGGGGGCGGCCGAGGATGTCGGGCGAGTCGAGCTGGCCATCGGACAGCTGATACAGGGCAGCCAGGTCGGGTGGCAGCCGCCGCCCGATCGCCCGTTCGGCGGCGGCCAGCTGTTCGCCGGTGGCGGGGGGCCGGACCATCTCGGCGACGGCGTAACCGGCGTCGCTGGCGACGGACAGCAGGTCTTCCCAAGCCTGCCGTATCCCGGCCGCCCGGCCGCCACCTTGCGAGTCAGATGCACCGGTCACTTCGTCCCCCCAGGACTGCGCTGGCCAGGCCAGCGGGATCATGATCAGCGCCATCCTACGTACGGGACGTTTCGCGCTCGGCGCCCGTTGCCTGCGGGCGCCATCAGCTCATCGAGCCCGCATGCCCGAGGCCGGCGGTAACTTCACCGCGAACGCCCTCAGCAGCATCGCCCGCCCGCCGCTCGTGCTGTCCTGAGGGACACGCCCGTGAGGACATATGCCCCCTCCGCCGTGGTGGGGTGATCGAGGTTAGCGACGCCTATGAGAGGGTTTCCTGGCTCCGGCGGGCAGCGCACGGCCGAGGTTTCGCAGGCCGTGCTCAAATCGTTCGACGAGGTCCGGGTCGATGGGTGGCTGCCCGTCGGCATCGCAGCACGATGGCTTGGTCCGAGGCTCCTCGGGCTGGTCGATGGCGAGAGCTGCGTACAGCATGCGGTACGGATTGGCCGAGCGCGTGTGCTCGGCGGCGAGCAGCAGCACGCACCGGTCCGGCGCCTCGAAGATAGTGACCAGACGCCATGCGCCGTACAGGTCAAGCCTGCAGATCCCCGACAGGCCTTTTCCCGTCAGCCGGACACATCGCGTTGCTCGATGCGGAACATTCATTGGACTCCGGATGCCCGTGGCCGCAAGGTGGGAGCACGGCCGGGCCGTCGGCCGGAGCATTACCGAGGAGGATTGTCCATGGGAACCAATGTGGCCGGCGCGGCCCGCGAGGCGCTGGGGCCGGTCGGCGCCTTCCTGCCGGTCTCGATGACCAGCACGCCATCCGCCGGCCTGCAGCGCGAGGCCGTCGGCCGGCTGGAACGCGCCGGATACCGCGCGGCCTGGACCAACGAGGCCCTCGGCGGCAAGGACGCCCTCGTGCAGGTGGCCGTGCTGCTGGCCGCCACGGAGCGGATGGTGTTCGGCACCGGCATCGCCAACATCTGGGCCCGGGAACCGCAGATGGCGCACGGCGCAGCGGCCCTGCTGGCCCAGGCCTATCCCGGCCGCTTCGTGCTCGGCCTGGGGGTCGGTTATCCCGAGCAGGCGGCCAGCACCGGGCGGGAATTCGGCCGCCCGCTGGCCACGATGCGCGACTACCTGGACCGGATGGCTGCCCCGGCCCAGCCGCCCGCGCCCGACGCGGCCTATCCCCGGATCATCGCCGCGAACGGCCCGAAGATGCTGGCGCTGGCCGGTGAGATCGCCGACGGGGCCATCCCCGCCATGCAGCCCCCCGAGTTCACCGCGCAGGCCAGGCAGGTGCTCGGCCCGGACAAGCTCCTGGTCGCCGGACTGCGCGTGGCCGCGGGCCCCGACGGCGACCCGGCCACGATGGCGGCCAGGGTGCGCGAGCACCTGGCGGCCGGCGCCGATCACGTGACGCTCATGCTGCCGATCGGCACCGACTACGCGGCCGGCGTGGACCAGCTGGAACAACTCGCCCCGGTACTGGCCGGGGTCACCTGATCAGCGCCACAGAGGTACCGGGCGGTGAAACGGTGGTCAGGCGCCCGTCAGGGCCGCGGCGAGATCTCCCGCGCGGCCCAGCAGCCGGGCCACCGCGACCGGATCCATGTAGTCGTCGTAACGGACGATCTGGCCGTCGCGTACCCGGATGACACCGAGGGCGGTGAGCCGGTAGGGCGCCTTGGTGACGTGCGACCAGCCGTGGTGGGTGATTTCGGTGACCACGACCTCGGGGTCGTCGGTCGCCCGGACGGTGGCCTCGACGCCCTCCATGGTGAACAGCTCGCGCGACCGCCCGACGCCGGCGAAGTGGTCGCGGATGGCCTCGCGGCCGCGCAGTTCCGGCGGCTGCCCGGGCAGGACGAACGGGTACGTGAGCACGCCGTCGGGCGCGAACAGGTCGGCGAAGGCGACTCCCTCGCCGGCCACCATCCGGCGGACATCCTCGGCGACCTCGCGTGGGCTGCGGGACATGCGTGCCTCCCTACAATCGGAACGGTGACCCCGTTTGCACTATACGGAACGAGCGCCCCGGTTATCAACCATGCCTGATCGCCCGCTGCGGGCCGACGCCCGGCGTAACCGGGAGAAGGTGCTGCGCGCCGCCCGGGACGCGTTCGCCGAGTCCGGCTACGACGTGCCCCTGGACGAGATCGCCGCCCGGGCCGGCGTCGGCCCCGGCACCGTTTACCGCCACTTTCCCGCCAAGGAAGCGCTGTTCCAGGCGGTGGTCACGGCCCGGATCGAGGATCTCATCGGCGACGCGCGCGCCCGTGCGACCGCGGTCGACCCCGGCGGCGCCTTTTTCGGCTTCCTCGCGCGCGTCGCCCAGGAGGCGACCGCCAAGCGCGACCTGCCGGATGCCATCGCGATCGCCGGCTCGCTGCAGGACTCCCTGTACGCGGCGCTGGACGTGCTGCTCCGCCGCGCCCAGGAGGCTGGCGCGGTCCGGGCCGACGTCGGCACGCGTGAACTTATCGCGCTGTTCAAGGGGATGGTCGTGGGCATCCGGGGCGGGCCCGCTGGTGCCGCGAATGAGGCGCTGCGTGACCGCATCGTCGCCGTGATCACGGACGGTCTGCGGCCACCGCGCGCCGCCGATGCCGGTACAGCGGCCAGCAATTCTTAACGGACGTTATGCGACGCCCGTGGCCGGGCTTACCGCGTGCCAGCGCCCGGCTTACCGTGTGCGAGCACCGGGCTTACCGTGTGCGAGCGCCGGGCTTACCGTGTGCGAGCGGGCCGGGGCGGGCGGGGGCCGGGCAGCTCGGCGCCTACCCCGTCCACCAGCCCACAGGGATTGCCGACCGGATCCAGCGCGTCGATCCGCGTGGCCAGCACCCGAACCTGCGCGCGGAAGGTCTCCCGTGCCCCGGCGTCGAGCGGGGCGAGCAGCTCGGCTTCCGCCGCCCGGAGACGGTCATCGAGGGTCGCGAGCAGCTCGGCGCCACGTTCGGTGGCCAGGATGCGGCGAGCGCGCCGGTCGGCCGGATCGGGACGCCGCTCGATCAGCCCCGCCTGCTCGAGGTTGTCGAGGAGGTAGGTCATCACGGTGCGGTCGACGCCCAGGTGCTGGGCCAGAGCCAGCTGGCTGCCCACGGTGCTCTGGGCCGCGGCGGCCAGCACCTGGTAGCCCCGCGGGCCGCCGGGGAGATCGGCCAGCGCGGCGTGCGTGGCGGTCACGTAGGCGCGGAACACCGTGCCCAGGCCCCAGCCGAGGTCCTCGGCCAGCGCACCCGCGCAGGTGCGGGCCCCCCCCGAGTCCGGGTGGCCCGTCGTGTCGTCCACGTCCCCATCATAGGCTCCCTCCCCGACAGTTCAGTTAAAAAGATGTTCTGTAGACAAGATGATCTGATTTATATATCGTCTCTCTGGACGCGCAAAGCCATATGGACCCATTGACGGGAGACGAGATGACCGTGAACGAGCAGGCCGGCGGCCGGGTGGACGACCAGACGGAACGGCCGACAGTGGTGGTGGTCGGCGGCGGCTACGGCGGTACGGCCGTCGCGAAGGCCCTCGACGAGACGACCAGGGTCGTCCTGGTCGAGCCCCGGGACGCCTTTATGCATAACATCGCCGCCCTGAGGGCGCTGGCCGATCCGTCCTGGCTGCCACGGATCTTCCTGCCCTACGATGGCCTGCTCCGGCACGGCCGGGTCGTGCGGGACCGCGTCGTCCTGGCCGAACCGCACCGGGTGGTCACCGCGTCCGGCCAGGAGATCGCCGCCGACTACGTCGTGCTGGCTACCGGATCGGGCTACCCCTTCCCCGCCAAGAGTGACCTCGCCGACGCCGAGCACGCCAAGGAGCAGGTCCGCCAGGCGCACCAGGCGCTCGCCCGCGCGGACGGCGTCCTGCTGGCCGGAGCGGGCCCGGTCGGCATCGAGCTGGCCGGGGAGATCCGCCATGTGTGGCCGGACAAGCCGATCGTCCTGCTCGACGTGGCCGGTGACGTGCTGGGCGGCCCGTACAAGCCGGAACTGAAGGCCGAGCTGCGGCGCCAGCTGGCCGAATTCCGGGTTGAGGTGCTCCTGGGCAGCCCGCTGCGTGAGATGCCGCCGACCGAGCCGGGGGAGCTGGGGACGTTCACGGTCACCACCGAAGCCGGGGCGCAGGTCACGGCGGATATCTGGTTCCGCTGCTTCGGTGTCGTCCCGAGCAGCGACTACCTCCGCGGCACCCTCGCGCCCGCGCGCCGCCCCGACGGGTTCATCGAGGTCGGACCGACCCTCCAGGTGACCGGGCAGACCACCGTCTTCGCCCTGGGGGACGTCTCCACCGCCGACGCCAAGATGGCCGCTTTCGCCGGGCGCCAGGCCGCCATCGTCGCGGAGAACATCAGCGCCCTCGTGCAGGGGAAGCCGGATCTTGCCCGCTATGAGTCCGCGGGCGCCGGTATCGGGGTGCCGATCGGGCCCACCGGCGGGGCCGGCCAGTTCCCTGGGCAGGACGAGATCGTCGGGCGCGAGACCATCGCCGAGCTCAAGGGCCGCGACCTGATGGTGGACCGGTTCGCCGAGCTGTTCGGCCTGGCCGCCGCGACCGCCCATTAGTTACCTGAACGGACGTACCGGGAGCCTAGCCGCGCCGCGCGGTCGGACCGGCGCCGGGCTAGTTCCCGGGCCGCCGTGAAATCCTGGCCCGATGCAGAAGCTTCCCACGGCTGATTCCTGCCCGAAGCACATGGTCATGGGGCCGTGCGGCGGGGTGCGGGCCGACGGTGACTGCGAGGTCGTCCCGCACCCCTGCGTGTTCGGCGTTCCCGTGGCGTGGGCCGACCCGGTGCCCCCCGTGCCACTGCCCGCGGCGCCGCTCGTCCTGACCGATTTCAGCTCGGAGCCGTACTCGGTCCCGATGCTCAGGTCCGTGGCGGCCACACTGGCGGCGTCCTGTGACGCCGTCCTGGTGGGGGAGCACCAGAACCGGCCCGGCTTCCCGCCCACGCTGCACGCCTCGCTGCTGCTGGAGGCCGGGGTGCGGCCATGGATCACGCTGGCCTGCCGGGACCGGAACCGGGTCATCCTCGAGCAGGAACTGTCCGGCCTGCGTCATCTGGGCGTGGACGCGGTCCTGTGCGTGACCGGCGACGCGCGGGCCTACGACGTGCGGCCGGACGTGACCCAGGTCTTCGATCTCGACGGTCCCCGGCTGGCGGCGCTGGCCGCATCCATCGGGCTGTCCGCGGCTGTCCCGGAGACGCCCGCCGCGCCGCCGCGGCACCTGCGGGCGTTCCGCCTGCTGCAGAAGCAGCGGGCCGGGGCGGCGGCGGCCGTGCTCAACCACGCCGGGGTGGCCACGGTGACCGAGTTCATGGGGGCGGCGGCGCAGGCCGGCGTGACCATCCCGGTCATCGCCGCCGTGGCCATCTTCACCGATGCGCGGTCGGCAGCCGTGCTCACCGGGCTGCCCGGACTGGAACTCGATCCGGCCGTGGTGCGCGGCGTCCTGGAGCGGCCCGATCCGGTCCGCGCCGGTATCGACGCGGCGGCGCGGGAGGCCCGGGCCCTGCTGGACATTCCGGGCGTCGCGGGAGTGAATATCTCCGGCCTGGCGTCGGCCCGTGGATATGAGTTCGCCGCGAAGGTCAAAGCCGAGTTGGCCGACTCTATCCGGGAAGAACGCGGGGCATGAAGGGCAACGTCGACGATCCCATGTCAGCCGAGTTCGGCACCGTGGCCGAGTGGACGGCGCACGTAGCCCGGGACCTGGGCCCGGAGTACCACATTCCGGCCGCCTGCCGTGGCAGCGGGCAGCCCGCGGCCCTGGACTGGCTGCTGGCGGGACTGCGGCCGCGGCCCGGTGACGTGCTGGCCGACGCCGGTGCCGGGACCGGCGGCCCGGCCGCGTACGCGGCCGGGCATACCGGTGTCCGGCCGGTTCTGGCGGAGCCCGAGCACGGGGCGTGCCGCGCGGCGGCTGCGCTGTTTCACCTGCCGGTCGTGGAGGCCGACGCGACGGCCCTGCCCCTCGGCGACGCCTCCGCCGACGTGGCGTGGTGCCTGGGCGTGCTCTGCACCGCGGAAGGCCCGGACGCCCAGGTCGCCATACTGCGCGAGCTTCGCCGCATCGTGCGCCCGGCCCGCCGGATCGGCCTGCTGGTGTACCTGGCCACCACCGGGCAACTGGACGATCCGCCGCAGGGGAACCACTTTCCGGCGTGCGGCCAGCTGACCGCCCTGCTCGGCGGTGCGCACCTGGAGGTGCTGGCCGTGGCCGACGCAAGCGGCCTGCCACGGCCGTCCCCGGTCTGGCGGGACCGCACCGCCGCGGTCGAGCGTGAGCTGCAGCGGCGTTTCGGGAACACGGCCCAGCTGGCCGCGGCCACCGAGCAGAGCCGCCGGATCGCCCGCCTGCTCAAATCGGGCCAGCTCACCGCGCAGGTCCTGGTGGTGCGCGGGCGCTGAGCTGTTACACCACGGGGCGGCTACACCACGGGCACCGGGTGGCGGCGGAATCGGGCGGCATCCGCGCCGAAGGCGAACGCGGACTGGTCCGCACGCCCGGCGGGCCCTGCGTCACTGACCTGGGTGAGCAGGTCGTATTGCGCGCCCGTCAGCTGTACCTCCAGCGCGGCCAGGTACTCGTCCAGCTGCCCGATGGTGCGCGGGCCGATGACGGGCACCAGCGTGGTGGCCGAGCGGGCGGCGCGTTCCATCAGCCAGGCCACCGCCACCTGCGACGGCGTGGTGCCGATGTCCCGGGCCGTGGCCAGCACGGCGTCCAGGACGGCGGTCCGCTGCGTGGTGTCCTCGGCCTGGACGCCGCGGCCCCACGCGGCCAGCCGGCCGTCGGTGCCGTGGCGGTATTTGCCGGTCAGCAGGCCACCGCCCAGCGGGGCGTAGAGGCAGGCACCCAGTCCGAACGCTTCGGCCGCGGGCAGCAGCTCATTATCCGCGGCCCGGTTGACCAGGCTGTACTCGTCCTGAACGCCGACCAGTGAACCGCCGCCCCGCCATCGCGCGGTCGTCGCGGCGGCGGCGACCCGCCACGCCGGGAAGTTGGACAAGCCGCCGTAGCGGATCTTTCCCGCCCGCGCGAGGTCGTCGAAGGTAGCGAGAATCTCCTCCACCGGGGTGACGCCGTCCGGTAGGTGCACCCAGTACAGGTCTACGTGATCGGTGCCCAGCCGCTTCAGGCTGCTCTCCAGCGAGCGGACGGCGTTCCGCCGGCTGTTGCCCGTGTCGTTGACGCCGGCTCCCGGCGCGGCGCTCCGGGTGTATTTGGTCCCGACCACGAAGTCGTCCCGCCGCCCGGCCAGGAACTCGCCCACGAGTTCCTCCGAACTGCCGCCCTGGTAGGCGTCGGCCGTATCGAGGAAGGTGCCCCCCGCCTGGGCGAACGCCTCGAAGATAGCCCGTGCCTCGGCCGGCCCGGTCCTGGCCCCGGGCCCGGCGCCGAAGATCGAGGTGCCCAGGGCCAGCTCCGATACCCGCAGGCCGGTCACCCGCCCGAACGTCCGGTACCGCAATTCCGTACTTACCCGCGGCCTCGTGCCTGTCCCCGGTCCCGTACTCACCTGCGGCCCTCCCGTACCTCTGGTCCCATGCCAATCCGTGACCCTTTTGTTCTCTCTGGCCTCGCGCCCACCTGCGGCACCTCGTTTACCTCCGGCCTCATACCCTCTCCGACGATCATATCAGCGAATATGAGGCCCCCCTCCGTTTGGTACGATACCGGTATGACCCGTGCTCCGGACATCCCGCGCCCGGTGCGCAGCGACAGCCGGCGTAACCGCGACGCCCTGCTGGCCGCGGCGCGTGACGCGTTCGCCGAGCACGGGCTGAACGCGTCGCTGCAGCACGTGGCGCGCGCGGCGGGGGTGGCCATCGGAACCCTTTACCGGCACTTCCCGACCCGGGATGACCTGCTGGTGGCGGTGTTCGCCGACAAGCTGCGGATCGTCGCGGACACCGGCGAGCGGGCACTGGCCCACGAGGACGCCTGGGCGGGCTTCGTCCTGTTCCTGGAGACCCTGTGCGCGCTCCAGGCCGAGGATCTGGGGTTCAACGAGCTGGCCTCTATGGACCGGCCGGCCGAGGGCGGCGCCGCGGAGGTCCGCGCCCGCATTCACCACATCTGGAGACGACTGCTCACCCGCGCTCAGGAGCACGGGGTGCTCCGCCAGGACCTCGTGCTGAACGACATGTTCGTCCTGCTCTGGTCACACAGCCGGATCATCGAGGCCACCTATGGCGTGGCGCCGCACGCATGGCGACGGCACCTGCACCTGATGCTGGACGCCTATCGGGCCGAACGCGCGCACCCCCTGCCCGCGCCCGCCCTGACCGACGCCGAGATGCGGCTGGCTACGGCCCGCCTGGGCGGTTAGCCGGCCCGCAGGCTGGTCGCCCCCCGCAGCCCGACGACCTGCTCCTGCGGGCTACCCGGCCTCTTGCACAGCCTTGGCGGCGGCCTTGATGAGCTGCGTCACCTCGTCCGGGTGGGAGACCATCGCCACGTGGCTGGACGGGACCTCGACGGTGGTGGCGCCCATGCGCGCGGCGAACTGGCGCTCGGCGTCGGGCGGGATGGCCTCGTCATTTTCGGCGACCAGGAACCAGGACGGGTGCGACTTCCAGGCCGGGACGCCCATGACGTCCTGCAGCGTGGAGGCCGCCAGCGCCTGCTGCACCGCGTACATGACCCTGGCCTGGGCCGGAGCCACGTCCGCGGCGAAGTGGTTCACGAAATCGTCTTCCGGCAGCCAGGCAAAGCCCAGCTTGTCGATGTCCAGATGGGCGAGCGCGGGGGTCGGGGGTCCCTGTGTGAGCAGCGCGCCGATCGATTCGCCCTCATCCAGCCCGAACGCCGCGATGTAGACCAGCGCGGCGACGTTCGGCGCGTCCGTGCCGAGGGCCGTGATGATCTGGCCGCCGTAGGAGTGGCCGGCCACCACGGTCGGGCCGTTCTGGCGATCCAGCACCTGCCGCAGCCGGGCCACGTCGTCGGCCAGCGAGGACTCCGGGAACTGGGGCGCGGTGACGGTGAAGCCGTCAGCCTGCAGGCGCTCGATGACGGCACTCCAGCACGAGCCGTCGGCCCACGCGCCGTGGACAAGGACAATATTCGGCTGAGCGGCCATCTCAATGGTTCCTTTTCCTGGGTCAGCGTGCTGCGGATCGTCCGTGGGGGGCTGGGGTCTGGGGCCTATCGCGACAGTGGCCGAGAGTATTCCGGCACCGTGATTAACGGGTGACGAGAAGGTGAAGGCTCACCGGCTGAGAGGGGGCGGTTACGGTTCGCTAGCTGATTAAAGGCAGTCCAGGCAGGCTGTACGCCCGGGACACGGCAGCGTCAACCCGAAGCAATTTCACCCTTGCACCCCCCGTTGCCCAATAGCAAGCGTCCAGGACGACCGGTCCGGGCGCGAGGATGTCCGGCGGGACCAGGCCCGGCGGGACCAGGGCCGACGGGACCAGGCCCGGCGGGACCAGGGCCCTGAATGCCCGCACCCACCGGCCCCACCTCGATCTCCAGCGAGTCCAGGTCCCCGATGATCCGCCGTACCCTCACTACCTATGTGCTAGCGCGCAGCTTGGCTATGCACTCCGCGCTTCCGCAGGTCCGGCCGGAGCCGAGGCGGGGCCGGCCGCACCGGCAGGTGGGCCGCAGCCGCGCCAGCCAGACGTCATACGGCAGCAATTCGGTGGTCCCGTCATCACCCGGAACGGAGACCACGGGCCGGATCCGGCCGCCGGGCATGGCCAGCCACTCCCGCGGCCTGCCCACCGCGGTGCTGCCGTTCAGCCCGGAACCCACACCCCCATTTTCACTCGCTCCGCGACCTCATTGGCTCCCCTGGCCCAGCCGGATGAGCGGCCGCTCCTAAAGTCTCCGATCAGATCGGGTAGCTCGTGGGTCCGGTGGTGTATTGGCGGCCGGATGGGGTGGTCCATGTGTGGTAGCCGGGCTGGTGCTGCTCCACTCGCCAGCCGGGTGCCTGTTTGGCATGGTGATGATGACGACAGCGGGCCCCGGCGTTGCACGCGCAGGTCCATCCGCCGGCTTCCCAGGGAATCGCATGCTCGAAGTCGCAGCGCCCGGCCGCGCGGCGGCAGGGTGGCCAGGTGCATAGGAACGGGGCTTTAACAACACGCCGTAACCGGACTGCCGTCAGTGGGGGCGGATCAGATGGGCCAACCCGGCCTGCCGCTTCACCTGAGTGTGCCTATTCGCCTGACGTCTTCCCGTCAAGCGCTGTCCCGTCAAGCGCTGTCTCGTCAAGCGCTGTCCCGCCCGGGGCTGTCCCGCGCCCTGGGGGCTGTCGCGCCGGGGGCTATCCCGCCGGGGGCCGCCCCCCGGCCGAGGGTGCCCCGGCGGAGGCCCTCCCGCTCGCAACCGCTCCACCTACGTCCGTTCCGTCGGCGACGGTGTCATCCTGCGCCCCGCGCCGCAGGCCAAGGAGAGCTACCAAGCATGCGACGGCCATGATCCCGGCCATGACGTACAGAACAGCCCGCGTCGCGTAGGCGAAGTCGAGCCGGTAGAAGTGCGGAATCGTGCCCACGCCGCCGCCGCCAGCCCCGCCCCGGGACTGAGCGAGCAGCGCCGCCTCGGCCTGGGCCCGCGCGCGGGGCAGTCCCTGGGCGATCAGCGAGGTCGTCAGCCGGCTGCGCATCTCCGTGACCAGGATTGTGCCCAGGATGGCCAGGCCCAGGCTGGCGGTGTAGTTCCGCACCGTCTGGGTGATGCCGGTGGCCTCCCCGTAGCTGAGCCGGGAGGCGCGGTTGACCGCGTCCGTGCTGGCCGGGCCGAGCATGAACCCCAGCCCGGCGCCGGACATGATGATGAACCACTGCTGGGTGCCGAAGCTCAGCCCGGTGACCTTCCCGGCCCACAGCCAGAACCCGACGGCGGCCAGGGCGCAGCCGAGCGCCACCGGGAGCTTCGCCCCGCGCCGGTCCAGCATCCGGCCGCCGATCTGCGCCGCGATGACGAAGCCGATGAAGAAGTACAGCAGGAACACGCCCGCCTGAGAGGCCGTCTTCGCCAGCGAGATCTGGGCGTACTCACTCGCGAAGAAGAACACCGGGATGAACGTCAGCATGGCCACGCCGAGCACGACGTTCTCGACCAGAAATGGCCGGATGCGGAAGATGCTCACCTGGATGAGCGGGGACGGCGTGCGCATCTCCACGAGATAGAACACGACGAGGAGCGCCGCGCCGGCCGCAATGGCCAGTCCGGTGCCGGGATTGCGCCAGCCCCAGATGCTCGACTGCTGGAAACCGAACACGCTCAGCGCGACCCCGGCCGCGATCAGGACCAGGCCCCGGTAGTCCATCCGGGCCGGCCGGTGCTCGGTGGCCGGTTTCGATACGAAGATCAGGGCCAGCGCGATCAGCGCGACGGGGATGTTCACCCAGAAGATCGCGCGCCAGGTCCACTGGGTAAGGAAGCCGCCCAGCAGCGGGCCGATGGCCGTGAGGCCGCCCGCGATACCGAAGAACAGCGCCAGTGCCCGCCCGCGCTCGCGCAGGGCGAAGGTCTGCACCACGATCGCCAGTGCGGCCGGGAACATGATCGCGCCGCCCGCGCCCTGGACGACCCGGAAGAACACGATCCATGCCTCGGCCAGGCTCCCTTTCGGGGTCAGCCCGCACATCGCCGACGCGGCCGCGAAGATGATGACGCCGAGCGTCACCATCTTGCGGTGCCCCACCGTATCGGCGAGGCGGCCGCCGAACGCAAACAGCGCCGCCAGGGCCAGCAGGTAGGCGTTGACCGCCCACTGCACGCCGGTGCTGGACAGGCCCAGCTCGCGCTGGATCTGCGGTACGGCGATGGACACGATGGTCTGGTCGATGAACGTCATCGCGACAGCGAAGATCATCGCCGCCAGGATCAGGTTCCTCGATCGCCCTCCGGTCGCACTGCTGGCCATAGCGCCTCCCCTGCCGCCAGACTGACGCAATCGGGTCACGAGATCAACAATCACGCTCGTGTCCGCGCCCGGCCGCCTCGGCCCTGCTCTGCCTTCGGCCCGGTCCTCGCCCCTGCTTACCCGCCCCCCGAAACCGCCTCCCGGAGACAACGATTGCCGGCCGGTCTCAGTTTGGCTACGAATGCCATCACGTATGAGATCAGCTCTTGCCATGCCCCGAATCACCCATGAATATCGGTTCATCGCGCCGCAGTGAAGCGGTCCGGAGCAAGGGCGAAACTGATGAACGATGGTTCATTGGCCATTCGGGATGTCACCGTCCGGTTTGGCGGCCTCACCGCGCTCGACGACGTGTCCCTCACCGCGGCTCCGCGCAAGATCACCGGCATCATCGGCCCGAACGGCGCGGGTAAGACCACTCTCCTCAACACCGCGTGCGGCTTCGTCCGGCCGCAGTCCGGCACGGTCACCTTCGACGGTCACCCGCTGACCGGGACCAGGGCGCACCGCCTCGCGGGCCTCGGGATCGCCCGGACGCTGCAGGGAGTCGGGCTCTTCAAAGGCCTCACCGTGGCCGAGAACGTCATGGTCGGCGCGACGCCCTCGGCCCGGGCCGGGGTCTGGTCCGCGCTGTTCGGCCTGCCCCGCTCGGACCGGGACGAACGCCGGCTGCGGGAGCGTGCCATGCAGGCGCTGGCCGAGGTGGGCGCCGCTGACCTGGCCGACAGGATGCCCGACACCCTGGCCTACGGCCTGCGCAAGCGGGTGGCGCTGGCCCGCGCCCTGGTCGCACGGCCCAAGCTGCTGCTGCTCGACGAGCCGGCCAGCGGCTTTCCCGAGAACGAACTGCCCGAGCTCGGCGAACTGATCAAGAAGATGGCCGCCGAGGCGGGCGTGGTCGTCATCGAGCACCGGATGGACCTGGTGATGTCGGTGTGCGACACGATCTTCGTGCTGGATTTCGGCAAGCTGATCGCCGTCGGCACGCCGGCTGAGGTACAGGCGGATCCGGCCGTGACCGCCGCGTATCTCGGCGCCGATGGTTCTGAACGGACCTCCGGCGAGCCCCCGCCGGTTCAGGAGCCGCCCGGCCCCGGAGCCGAACGGGCCGAAGGCGGGGGCCCTCCCCGCCCGGGAGCCGACCATGGCTGAGGCCGCCGCGCTCGCCATCGAGGACGTCCACGCCGGATACGGCGGGGTGCCGGTGCTGAACGGCGTCTCGATCTCGGCCCGGCCCGGCACGATCACCGCCGTGCTCGGGGCCAACGGAGCCGGGAAGACGACGCTGCTCCGCACGATCAGCGGTCTGGTCCGGCCGCGGCAGGGGCGGATCCTCGTCGACGGCGCCAACCTGGCCCGCCGTCATCCCGAGGACATCGCCCGCGCCGGCGTCGCGCACGTGCCGGAGGGCCAGGGTGTCATCACCGAGCTCACGGTGGAGGAAAACCTGCGCCTGGGGGCCCTGTGCCGGCGCGGCGGTTCGGTGCGGTCGGCCGCGCTGAGCGACGCCTACCAGCGGTTCCCCTTGCTGGCCGAACGGAAACGGCGGCACGCCGGCCTGCTGTCCGGGGGTGAGCGGCAGATTCTGGTTATCGCCCGGGCCCTCATGGCGGCCCCGCGGGTCCTGTTGCTGGACGAGCCGTCGCTGGGCCTGGCCCCGCGGATGGTCGCGCAGGTCATGGACCTGGTGCGGACGCTGCGGGACGAGGTCGGCCTGACCGTCCTGCTGGTCGAGCAGAACGCCCGCAGCGCGCTCGCCATCGCGGACTGCGGAATGGTCCTCAACCTCGGGACGGTCGTCGCCGCGGACGATGCCGCCGTCCTGGCCAGCGACGTTGCCCTGCGCCGTCACTATCTGGGTTTCTAGGAAGGCGACCAGATGCAGGAGTTCCTGGAGTTCACCCTCGGCGGGATCGCCGTCGGCATGATCTACGCCGCGATCGCGCTGTCCCTGGTGCTGATCTGGCGAGGAACCCGCGTCCTCAACTACTCCCAGGGCGGCATGGCGATGTTCACCACGTACGTCGCCTGGGTCGTCATCCGGGACACCGGCAGTTACTGGGCGGGTTTCGCCGTGGCCCTGGCCGCCGGCCTGGTGCTCGGGGCGCTGCTGGAGGTCACCGTCGTCCGGCCGACGATGGGCAAGGGCCCGCTGAACTCGGTCATCGTCACGATCGGCCTGCTCATCCTGCTTGAGGGGGTGGCCGGGATCATCTACGGCGGCCAGTACCGGTCGTTTCCCCCCTCCTTCTCGATCAAGGGGCTGAAGGTCGGGTCGGTCGCGCTGGGGATCTCCGCGTCTGACCTGTTCACCGCGGCGGCGGTGCTGGCCGCGGCGCTGGCCCTCTTCCTGGTCTTCGAGTACACCTCGGTTGGCCTGCGGCTGCGCGCCACGGCGTTCGCCCCGGGCGTGACCCGGCTGCTCGGGGTCCGGATCGGGCGGGTGCTGACCCTCGGCTGGGCGCTGGCCGGCCTGTTCGGGGCGCTGGCCGGCGTGCTGGTCACGCCGTCCACGTTCCTCTACCCGAACAGCATGGACTCGATCTTCGTGCTGGGCTTCACCGCGGCCGTCATCGGCGGCCTGGACAGCCCGGTCGGCGGGGTCATCGGGGGCGTGCTGCTCGGCGTGGTGCTCAGCTACGCCGGCGGCTACCTCGGCAGCAACCTGGTCCTGGTCTACGGGCTGGCCGCCCTCGCCCTCGTCCTGATGATCCGGCCGTCCGGCCTGTTCTCCAGCACCGCCAGCCGGAGGGTGTGACGATGACGCTGGCCCGCCACGTGGGCGCCGCGCTGGTCGTGGCCGTGATCCTCGTGCTCGTGTCCATCCAGCTCAGCTCGTACCGCGATTACCAGATGGCCGAGGTCGCCGCGTACGTCGTGGCCGTGGCCGGGCTGACCGTCCTGATCGGGCTGAGCGGCCAGATCTCGATCGGGAACGGCGCCTTCATGGCCATCGGCGGCTACGCCTCGGCCTTGGTGCTGATCCACCTGGGCTGGCCGCTGGAAGCGGTCTTCGCGGTGGGGGCCGTGGTCGCGGCCCTGGCCGGCGCGGTCTTCGGCGTCGCCGCGGCCCGGCTGCGCGGGCCCTACCTGGCCGGGGCCACGCTCATGCTGGCGGTCGCCCTGCCCACGATCGCGAACCAGTTCCCGAAGCAGTTCGGCGGCGACCAGGGGCTCTCGGTCTCGATCTCGACTCCGGCCTTCCTCGGCGCCACGTTCCCGCCCACCCGCTGGCTCGCCTGGGTGACCTGCGCCGCCGCCCTGATCGCGCTGATCCTGCTGGCCAACCTGGGCCGCAGCCGGGTCGGCCGCAGCTGGCGGGCGGTGCGCGACGACGAGGTGGCCGCCGCCCTGGCCGGGCTGAACGTCGCCCGGCTGCAGATCCTCGCGTTCGTGGTGAGCGCCGCCTGCGCCGGGCTCGGCGGGGCGCTGCTCGCCGTGGTCACCGGGATCGTCGCTCCCGGCGCCTACACGCTCACCTTGTCCATCGCGCTGCTCACCGCGGCGGTGCTCGGCGGCCTCGGCACGCTGCCCGGCGCGCTGTGGGGCAGCCTCGTCCTGGTCCTCGTGCCGACCTACCTCACCAACGTGGGCGCCAGCCACGGCCTGTCCAGCGCCGCGAGCTCCAGTGTCCCGATCGCCGCCTACGGCGTCATCCTCATCATCGTCATGCTGGCCTTTCCCGCTGGCATCCAGGGCGGCCTGCGCCGCTTCTTCGGTCCCGCCACGGCCACACCCCTCACCGCGCTGTTCCGGCGCACGCCGGTCAGTGAACACCAGGAAGAAGGCCCCTCATGAAAAGATCACACCGGGTGAACGCCGTGGCCCTTGCGGGGTTCACGGCCGTCACCATGGTGGTCGCCGCCTGCAGTTCAAGTGGCAGCTCGAAGCCGTCGTCCAGCTCGGCCCTCGCCGCGTCCGCCCCTGGCATCACGTCGAGCCAGATCCTGATCGGCACGCATCAACCGCTCACCGGGGTCGCCGCGCCCGGCTACGACGAGATCGCCGCGGCCTCCAACGCCTACTTCCAGTACGTCAACGCCCACGGCGGCATCTACGGCCGCAAGATCGCCTACAAGATCCTGAACGACCAGTACGACCCGACCATCACCTCGACGGTCGTGCACCAGCTGGTGCTGCAGGACAACGTCTTCGCGATCTTCGACGGACTGGGCACGCCCACCCACCTGGCCGTGGTGAAGTACCTGAACAGCTCGAAGATCCCCGACCTGTTCGTCGCCTCCGGCTGTGAATGCTGGAACGAGCCGAGCACCGAGCCGTACACGACGGGCTGGCAGATCGACTACGTCCGCGAGGGCAAGATCCTCGGGAACTACATCAAGCAGCACTTCGCGGGCAAGAAGATCGGCTACTTCTACCAGGACGACGAGTTCGGCATGGACGGCGTCAAGGGCCTGGACGACGAGATCCCCAAGTCCCAGGTCGTGGCCAGGCAGAGCTACAACCCGGCCGTCACCAACGTGGCCCCGCAGGTCACCGCGCTCAAGGCGGCCGGGGCGCAGGTGGTCGTCTCGTTCTCGGTGCCGGCCTTCACCGCGCTGCTGAAGCTGACCAGCCTGAAGCTCAGCTTCAGCCCGCAGCTCGTGGTCACCAACGTGGGCTCCGACCCGATCACCCTGGCCGGCCTGCTGGAGTCGTTCGCCAAGCAGGGCGGCGCCACGGTGGCGGGCAACCAGCTCACCCAGGGCATCATCACCGACGGCTACCTGCCCTCGCTCGGCGACACGAGCAACAGCTGGATCCAGCTGTTCACGAAGATCCACAGCCAGTACCTGCCGAAACTCCCGCTGGACGGTAACGTTCTGTACGGCATGGCCGTCGGCTATACGTTCGTCCAGGCCATGCTCAAGGCCGGCCGCAACCCGACCCGGCAGGACCTGGTGAACGCGATCAACGGGGGCCTGCCGCAGGGCGTCGCCGTGGCGCCCTACGCCTACTCGGCGACCAACCACGCCGGCATCACCGGCGCCTACATGGCCGTCATCAAGAACGGTGTCCTGGTCCCGACCGGCCCGACCCAGGTGACCGACACGACTTCGACCGGTGCGATCACGACCGACAACGCGGCGCAGCCGACGGCCCCGGCCAGCGGCATCCCGTCGCCCTGACACACTGTGCGCTGGCCGCCCGCGCCGCGGGCGGCCAGCGCACGTGCGGTGCGGAACCGGTCGCCGCTCACCCGCCCGCATGGAGACCGGAGGACTCAGCGTGACTGTCGCATCCAGCCGCAAGCCCTCCGCGGGTGACGACCGGCCGCCGGGGGAGCGGCTGCTGTCCGCCGCCGAGCAACTCTTCGGCGAGCGCAGTTACCGCCGCACCAGCGTGGCCGACATCTGCGCGACGGCCGGCATCGCGACCGGGAGCTTCTATGCCCACTACCGGTCGAAGGCGGACATCTTCGCGGCGGTGGTCCGCCGGATCAACGCGGATCTGCGCGCCGCCATCGGGGCCGCCATGGAGCAGGCGCCCGACAACCAGCGGGCGCGGGAGCGCGCCAGTTTCCGTGCCTTCTTCGACACGCTGTCCGAGCGGCCGTGGATCGACCGCATCGTGCGCGAGTCGGAGTTCGTCGATCCGGGCCTGTTCCGTGAGTATTACGAGCGCCTGGCCCGTGGCTACGCGCGCGGTGTCCGCCACGCCCAGCTGGCCGGGGAGGTGGACAGCAACTACGACCCCGAGGTCATCGCCTACCTCTACACCGGCATCGGCAACTTCATCGGCATGCGCTGGGCCGACTGGACCGCCGGCAGCCAGGTGCCCGCCGACGTCCTGGAGGACGTCCTCAATGTCCTCGGCCACGGCCTCCCCCCGCAGCCACCGGCCTGAGCCCCATCGGCCTGAACCAAGGGACCGGCAAGTACCCGGGCTAGTACTCCGGTGTCCACACCGTGGCGTCCACCGCCTCCTCGGCGCTCAGCCCGGGATCCATGCGCGCCAGGCCGGCCTGCTGGGCCTCGCGGGCGACCGCGATCGCGATCGCGCGGGAGATCGGCCGCAGTCCGGCGAGCGGCGGGTACAGCGCGCCCTCCCTGAGCCGGGCTCCGGACACCAGGCCGGCCAGCGTGATGGCGGCGGTCAGCAGCATCTGGTCGGTGACCGTGCGGGCCTTCGCGGCGATCGTGCCCAGGCCGAGGCCGGGGAACGTGTACAGGTTGTTGGCTTGCGAGATCACCCGTGTCCGGCCGCCGGCCTGGACCGGAGCGAACGGGCTCCCGGTGGCGACCAGCGCCCGGCCGCCACTCCAGGCCAGGATGTCCGCGGGGGCGGCCTCGGTGTGGCTGGTCGGGTTGGACAGCGGAAAGATCACCGGCACCGGCGTGCGCGCCGCCATCTCGCGGATCGCGGCCTCGGTGAAGGTCCCGGCCGTGGCGGTGGTGCCGATCAGGATGGTGGGCGCGACCTGCCGGATGACGGTCTCCAGGGCATAGCGGGGGGCGGACGTGAAGCCGTACCGGGCCAGGGCACCGGTCGCCAGCGCGACCGGTTGCTTGTCCGCGTCCAGCGGGTCGCGGCCGGCGAAGACCAGCCCGTGGGAGTCGGCCATCACGATGCGCGTGCGCACGTCCTCCTGCGACGCCCCGTCGGCGCGCATGGCCTGGCCGATGAGCCGGGCGATCCCGATCCCGGCCGCGCCCGCCCCGGCCAGCACCAGCCGCTGGTCGCGCAGGTGGGTGCCCAGGGACCGCATCGCGGCGAGGATCCCGGCCAGCACCACCACGGCGGTGCCCTGGATGTCGTCGTTGAAGCTGGGCAGCGTGTGCCGGTAGGCGTCCAGCAACCGGATCGCGTTGTGCTGCTTGAAG
>PLRW01000109.1 GCA_003164955.1 Actinomycetota bacterium | reverse complement strand
GGCCGGGACCGCCGTCAGGGCCGGGTCATCAGGAGCAGCCGGGGCGCCCGGGGCGGCCGGCTGACTCAGGGCAGTTCGAACGGGAGCGGCAGGCCGTCCAGGGCGTGCGCGCAGGCATCGTCGGGCTGCCCGGGCGGAAGCTCCGCGATGAGAGCCGCCACCAGGTCCCGGAGCCGGGCCACGTTGGCCGCGAACACCTTGAACACCTCGGCCTGGGTCACGCCCTCGCCCGCTTCGATGCCCGCATCCAGGTCCGTGACCAGGGCCAGCGGGATGTAGCAGAGCGCCAGCTCACGGGCGAGCACGGCCTCGGGGTGACCGGTCATGCCGACCAGCGTCCAGCCCTGCGCGGCGAACCACTGCGACTCCGCGCGGGTGGAGAACCGCTGGCCCTCGATGACGACGAGCGTGCCCGTCGGCACGGGCGCCCAGCCGGCCTCGCCGGCCACGGCGATGGCCTGCTCGCGGCCGTTCGCACAGTACGGGTCGGCGAACGTGACGTGGACGCCGCTCTGGTCGAAGAAGGTCTGCGTGCGGCCGCTGGTCCGGTCGACGAGCTGGTCGGGGACGATGAGCGTCCCCGGGCCGAACGAGGCGGTCAGCGAGCCGACCGCACTCGGGGCGATGACCTGCCGGACGCCGAGGGAACGCAGCGCCCACAGGTTGGCCCGGTACGGGATGCGATGCGGCGGGAAACGGTGGTCCCGGCCATGGCGCGGCAGGAACGCCACGCGCCGCCCGGCGACCTCGCCCACCGTGACCGGGTCGCTCGGCGGCCCGAACGGGGTATCGACCTTGACCTCTTCGGTGGCATCGAGAAACTCGTAGAAACCGGACCCCCCGATGACCCCGATGTCGGCGACGGCAGACATGGGCGTCAGGCGACCTTCTCGCCGGTGGAGCCGGACGAGGCAGCCGCCGGAGACGGTCCGGGGGAGGAGCCCTTCGACGAGGACGAGGCGGCGGCCTTCTTGTCCTTGCCGCTCTTTTCACTCTTGTCGCTCTTGTCGCTCTTGTCGCCGGAACCCTCGGTCTTGGAGCCGGAATCAGCGGACGCCGGCTCACTGGCGGCGCCCTCCTTCCGGCCGCCGTCCTTCGCCCCATTGCCGGAGCGGCTGTCCGTGCGGTAGAAGCCGGAGCCCTTGAATACGATGCCAACGGGAGAGAAGACCTTGCGCAGGCGGCCGTTGCAGGCCGGGCATTCGGTCAGCGGCTCATCGGTGAACTTCTGCACCATCTCGAGCTGCTCGCCGCACTCCGTGCAGGCGTACTGGTAGGTGGGCACACGATCTCCCTCTGTACTGTGCCGGCGCCGTCCGGGGCCAGGCGAACCGGCGGCAAGTTGTACGCGCGTCGCGCGATGTTAGCACTCGCGTGATTCGAGTGCTAATGATAACGCACCTCGCGTAACGGTATTTGAATGCTCACAATTCCCCGCGACGGCAGGGCGACCAGCGGAACCGGGCGGTCGTGCGGCTCCGCAGGCACGTGGTCGATCAGCTCGCCGTCGTTCAGCAAGGCAATGACCGGAACCCGGGGTCCGACGCGGGCCAGGGCACGATCGAAGCTGCCGCCGCCCCGGCCCAGCCGGTTCCCGCTGGTGTCCACGGCCAGCGCGGGCACCAGAACGAGCGCGGCGCGCGCCACCGCGTCGGTGCCGCGCACCGGCTCGGACGGTTCCAGCAGGCCCTTTGGCCCCGGCACGAGCGACTCGGGTCCCTCGTAGGAGGCCCAGTCCAGGTCCCCATCGGGGCGCAGCACCGGGACGATGACGTAGGTGCCGCGCTTCCACAGCGCATAAATCAGGCCGCGGGTGTCCGGCTCCGTGCCCACCGAGACGTACGCGGCGACCGTACCGGCCATCTCGGCCTGCGGCAGCGACAGCACGTGGTCACGGTTCAGCCGTCCCGCTGCCGTGCGCTGCGCGGCGGACTGACCCTCGCGCGCGGCCAGCAGTTCCGCCCGCAGAGCGGCCTTTCCGGCCGCCGCCCCGGCCGTCTGACGGGCCGTCTGACCGGCCGGCTGACGGGCCGTCTGACCGGCCGCCACGCCGGCGCGCTCTGCTTCAGAACCGGGCTCGTGCACGTGTGCCTCCATAACTCGTTAGGGTTTCCAGCATGGCCGATTCTTCTTCCGTCACGAAGGCCGTCATTCCTGCCGCGGGCCTGGGGACCAGGTTCCTGCCCGCCACCAAGGCGACGCCCAAGGAAATGCTGCCTATCGTCGACAAACCCGCTATTCAGTACGTCGTCGAAGAGGCGGTCGCCGCTGGCCTGGATGACGTGCTTCTCATCACCGGGCGCAGCAAGCGCTCGATCGAAGACCATTTTGACCGCGCCTACGAGCTCGAGGAGGCGCTGGCCGCCAAGGACAACACCGACGGGCTGGCGCAGGTACGCGAGTCCGCCGAGCTGGCAACGGTGCACTACGTGCGGCAGGGCGAGCCGCGGGGCCTGGGCCACGCGGTCCTGTGCGCGGCCCGGCATGTCGGCAACGAGCCGTTCGCCGTGCTGCTCGGCGACGACCTGATCGACCCCCGGGACCCGCTGCTGACCCGCATGATCGAGGTCCGCGAGCGGTTCGGCGGCAGCGTCGTCGCGCTGATGGAGGTCCCCGCGGAACAGGTGTCGCTGTACGGCTGCGCCGCGATCGAGCCGACCGACGAAGACGACGTGGTGACCATCACCGACCTGGTGGAGAAACCGGTACCCGGCAGCGCGCCGAGCCGATGGATCATCATCGGCCGGTACGTCTGCGACCCGAAGATATTCGACGTCCTGCGGCAGACCCCGCCGGGGCGGGGCGGCGAGATCCAGCTCACCGACGCGCTCAAGGTACTCGCTGGCGACCCGTCCAGCGGCGGCGTCTACGGCGTGCTCTTCCGCGGCCGCCGCTACGACACCGGGAACAAGCTCGACTACCTCCGCACCCTGGTCGTGTTCGCCTCCGAGCGCCCGGACCTGGCGCAGGAGTTCGTGCCCTGGCTCCGCGCCTTCCTGGAGTCGCGACCGTGACGACGGAGGTGGGCCACCATCACCACAACGTCGACCCGAAGGAACTGACCAGCGTCGAGGCCCACCTCGCCGACATCCTGGACAGGATCCGCCCGCTGCCGCCGACCCAGCTCGGCATCAGCGAGGCCGAGGGCTGCGTGCTGGCCGAGGACATCACCGCGAGGCAGCCGCTCCCGCCGTTCGACAACTCGGCCATGGACGGGTACGCGCTGCTGGCCAGCGACGTCACCGGCGCGTCCAGGGACCGCCCCGTCACGTTGCGGGTCAGCGGCGAGGTGGCGGCCGGGGACACCGGTGCCTACGCGGTCACCCCCGGCAGCGCCCTGCGCATCACGACCGGCGCCCAGATGCCCGGGGGGGCCGACGCGGTGGTGCCCATTGAGGACACCGACGGCGGGGTCGCCCAGGTGACGATCCGCACGGCGGTGGAACCGGGCCACGCGGTCCGGTTCAGCGGCGGGGACGCGCGGGAAGGCGAGGTGCTGCTGCCCCGGGGCACCCGGCTCGGCCCCATGCAGATCGCCGTGCTCGCCGCCTCCGGCCATGCCCGGGCCGAGGTCTACCCCCGGCCCCGGGTCGTGGTGGTCTCCACCGGCGACGAGCTCATCGAGCCAGGTCACGCGCTCCGTCCGGGCAAGATCTGGGACTCCAACAGCTTCATGCTCGCCGCGGCGGCCCGCGAAGCCGGATGCCTGGCCTTCCGGCACGGCCCGGTCCCTGACGACCCGCTGGAGTTGCTGCCCGCGATCGAGGATCAGCTGCTCCGGGGGGACCTGCTGGTGACCAGCGGCGGGGTCAGCATGGGCGGCCGGCACGACGTGGTCAAGGACACGCTGGGGCGGCTCGGCACGATCCAGTTCCGCAAGATCGCCATGCAGCCCGGGATGCCGCAGGGCTTCGGGACCATCGGCGAGGACCGCACCCCGATCTTTACCCTGCCCGGCAACCCGGTCAGCGCCTACGTGTCGTTCCAGGTGTTCGTGCTGGCCGCGCTGGGCGCCCTGCAGGGCCAGCAGGACCGGAAGCTGCCCTCGGTGCACGCGACCGTAACCGCGCCGCTGCACTCACCACCCGGACGGCGGTCCTACCTGCGCGGTGTGCTGGACCGGGTGGACGGCACGGTGGCGCCGCTGTCGGGGCAGGGCTCCCACCAGGTCGCCACGCTCGGCAAGGCCAACGCGCTGATCGTCGTCCCCGAATGGGTCGTGCACATGAAAGAAGGAGACGACGCCGAGGTACTGTGCCTGCCATGAGCGCGGAGCTGACCCACCTCGACGAGACCGGCCAGGCCCGCATGGTCGACGTCTCGGGCAAGGACGTCACGGCGCGGACGGCCCGCGCGTCGGGCCGGGTGCTGCTCTCGGCCGGGGCCGTCGCGGCGCTGCGGTCCGGCCAGGTGCCGAAGGGCGACGCGCTGGCCGTCGCGCGGATCGCGGGCATCCAGGGCGCGAAGAAGACACCGGACCTGATCCCGCTGTGCCACCCGATCGGGCTGCATGGGGTCACGGTCGGCCTGACCGTGACCGACGAAGGGGTGAACATCACCGCGACAGCCCGCACAGCCGACCGCACCGGCGTCGAGATGGAGGCGCTGACCTCGGTGACCGTCGCCGCGCTCGCGCTCATCGATATGGTCAAGGCCATCGACCCGGCTGCGGTGATTACCGACGTGCGGGTGGACGAGAAGGCCGGGGGAAAGAGCGGACCATGGCACCGCTGACCCGCGAACCGGGATTTTTTATTCGTAACGGACATGAGCGCGCCCTGTCCGCATCGAGGGCGCTGATCCCGCCAGCCGCGCCCAGCCCCTCAGCCGCGCCCAGCCCATCGAAAGCGCCCGTCCCATCGAAAGTGCGGGTGCAATGATGCGCGCCCTTGCGGTCACCGTCTCCAACCGGGCCGCGGCCGGGGTCTACCCGGACCGGTCCGGGCCCGTGCTCGTCGATCTGCTGCGCCGCGCCGGGTGCGACGTCGTGGACGGGCCCCTGGTCATCCCCGACGGCGATCCGGTGGAGGAGGCGCTGCGTGATTCGGTCGCGGCCGGCTACGACGTCGTGGTCACGACCGGCGGCACCGGCCTGACCCCCGCCGACCTCACGCCGGAGATGACGCGGCGGCTGCTGGACCGCGAGATCCCGGGCATCGCCGAAGCGATCCGCACGGCGGGCGCCGCCGCCGGCGTACCGGCCGCGATCCTCTCCCGTGGCCTCGCCGGGCTGGCCGGGCGCACCCTGATCGTCAACCTGCCTGGGTCCACCGGCGGCGTCAAGGACGGGATGGCAGTCCTGGGACGGATTCTCCAGCACGCCGTTGACCAGGTGCACGGCGGCGATCATCGCCCGGCGCAAAATGTGGGCGAGCCTGGTGGCCACGCGGGATCGGCCAGCGGTTAGCCTGGTGATCACGGCGCATTTAGATGACGCCCAGGCACATACCAGGGAATGATTGCCCCGTGGGACGAATGCGCGGCTGGCCCGTCACCTTGGACGAGCCACGGCTGCTGGACGAACCTGTCGCCCTGCGTCCCGTTCGGGTCAGGGACGCGCGCACCTGGCGCGAGATCCGCGTGCGGAACGCCCCATGGCTGCGGCCGTGGGAGCCGACAAACCCCGAGACGCCGCTGTACCGCTCCAGCCTGAGCCCGTACGTGTCCATGGTCCGGGCGATGCGCCGCGAGGCGCGGCTCGGGCAGGCACTGCCCTGGGTCGTCACCTACGGCGGCGAGTTCGCGGGGCAGCTGACGGTCGGCAGCATCGTGTGGGGTTCGGCCCGCTCCGGCCAGGTCGGTTACTGGATCGACGAGAAGTTCGCGGGCCGCGGCATTATCCCGACCGCGCTGGCCCTGGCGGTGGACCACAGTTTCCGGGTTGTCGGGCTGCACCGGCTCGAGGCCAGCATCCGGCCGGAGAACCAAGCGAGCCGCCGGGTCGTGGAGAAGCTGGGGTTCCGCGACGAGGGCCTGCGCCGCCGCCAGCTGCACATCGACGGGGCGTGGCGCGATCACCTGTGCTACGCGCTCACCACGGAGGAAGTGCCGGACCGGCTGATGAACCGCTGGCGCGGCGCCGTGCTCACGTCCAAGTCCGGGACGGGTGCCGAGGCAGGCGGCTTTCCGCCCGGAGCCTGACAAACCGGGTGAACGCTCTCAGTTACGTTCGTTAAATGGCATTTTGAAGCGGCTAATGTACGAGACGTTGATAGCGACGATCGCGACCCAGACCACCAGCAGTCCCCAGAAACCGGCCGGATGCTGACCGGCGGCAACAGCGATCGCGCTCAGCGGAATGCCGGCCACCATCGTCGCGAGCGCGAAGAACGCCGGGGTGCGGGGCCGGCGGTCGCGCACGCGCCCCTGGCCGTGCATGGCCAGCCGGGCGTCCACGCGGGCGTCGATCTCCCTGTCCACCTTGGCCAGGAAGGATTCGATAACCGCGTTCTGGTACTCGGGCGGGAGTTCGCGGTGAGTCTCCGCGGCCGCCCGGATTTCGTCCGCAGACATTGATGAGATTGCCACGCTCCAGATGTATCCCATCCCGCCGGGACGGCACACGGGGGTAAACCCCCGGACTGCGGGTGTAGCTGGCCGCCTCCCGCTCAGGTGCTTTCGCTGATCTCACGACACACCGGGCGCAGTCCTCGTCACCGCTCATCTAAGCCTTTACGCTGCGTTACGCGAGCGGACTTCCGCCAGCATTTTTCACGTCCGGATAGCCCGTTTCCGCCCCGGGGCGACCCGGGTCTTGTTTCGATCGCCCGGGCATCCACGGCCCGCCCGGTAGCGACCGCGCCGAGGGGAGGGACCGTGAGCAGCGCAATCCTGTATGCCGCCATCGTGGCGATCTGGATTGGCGTGCTCGTCCCCCGGTGGCTGCGGCACGATTACACCTACGACAGCCATTTGCGGCTGCGCCGGTCCTCCTCCCAGCTGGGGCCCCAGGCAGACACGGGCGACGCGGACGCACGGGTCTTCAGCCAGGACGGCCGGCCCCAGTACACGAGCTTTGGCGGCCCAGGCACCGCGCAGCCCGGACAGAATGCCGCCCGCGCCGGACAGCACGGCCCTGACGAAGCTGAGTCCAGCCAGCGTGAGCCGCGGCCCGAGCGGCCTCCGGCAGAGCACGACGGGAGCATGGAGCCCGCCGGGAAGCGCCGCGGCGAGCGGCATGAACGTCCGCCGCGGCCGCTCGACGGCGATCAGGCCGTCCCGCCCTCCGGGAAACGTCCCGGGATGGCGGACGGCGAGCGGCGGGCCCGGGTCCTGCGAGGCCGCCGCCGTATGCTGCGGATGCTCCTCATCCTCACGGCGATCGCGGCGGGGCTGGCCTACCTGGGCCTAGCCGCCTGGTGGATCGTCGTGCCCCCGGCGGTCGTGCTGTCCGGTTACCTGCTGCTGCTCCGCGAGGCGGCACACGCCGACGCCGAAGCCCGGGAGCGTGCGGCCGCGCTGGCCCGCCGCACCCGCGAAGCCGAAGCGCGGCGCGCCCGTGAGGCCGCAGCCCAGCGCGCCGCGGACGCCCGGCGCGAGCAGGCCCGCCGCGCGGCCCAGGCCGGCACTCCCCCGGGCGGGTCGGCCCCCAGCTGGACCGCGCACGAGACGCTCTCGCACGCCGAGATCATCGACATCTCCGAGCGCGTCGGCGACCAGCTCTACGACCAGTACGCCGACGCCAAGCTCCGCGCCGTGGGCGACTGAGGGCCGCTCAGTCGCCTGGTGCGCGAGCAACCCTGGTCTTTTGCTAGGCTGACTGACGTTCTTGGGGCTGTAGCGCAGTCCGGTAGCGCACCTCGTTCGCATCGAGGGGGTCAGGGGTTCGAATCCCCTCAGCTCCACCCAATGAACTTGCAGGTCAGCGACTTGGCCGCTGATTTTCTGCCATCGCCGCCGACGGCCGATGCCCGATTTGGGAGCGAGATGAGAGCTGATCTTGGCCCGGGCTACCCATCGGCCGCTACTGGTTCGGCATCCCCCGTCGCGGAGGAACCCCCAGCAGCCCTGTCCGACGGCAACTGATCCGGATGGCTGACTGCTCCGGCATTAGAGTGCAAGGGTGCTTCCTGCTGGGATTGTGCCTCTGACAGTCGACCGTCCGATACTCGTTTGCGCTGCCGCCTCCATGCGAAAATCGCTCCCGCTATTCCAGCGACGGCCGTGATGCTACCGGCCAGCGTCCCGATCGTCTCAATGATGTTGACGCCTGAGTGGGTGACGCTCCCGATAACCTCGTTGGTCTGCTGACGCTTGGACGCCGTCGTGGGCTGGACGGTCCCAGTTGCGTGAACGTGCTCCTCGCTAAGGATCTGCTCACTGTCTTGATCGTATGTATTCACTTCAAGAGTGACAGCTGCAGGACCCGGCATGCCTGCAGTTATGCGCCACCACCAGGTCGCAGTTTCGCCTTTCGCAAGGATGGGCTGCACCGTGGATGATTCAGCTTCGCAAGTGACGTCACTGCTGCTAACTACCTGGATTCCGACATTTCCGCCAGTCGGGATATCCTGCTGGAAGACGGTCATTCCGTTGGCGGTGTCAACGACTTGGTAGCCTGCACCTTTGCCAAGGTCAGTGACCACGACCTGGAAGTTGCTCGAGGCATCAGCCTTTAGCTTGCGGATCGGCGTATAGGTGAGGGCACCTCTATCGAGCGACAGCTTGTCGTTCTGGAGAGCCGCGGCCCAGAGCTGCTGCCGCGATTCATTGTGGGCCGTGACGGCATCATTAGCAGGGTCGCCACCGTAGGCGGGGCCCGCACCGTGAGCAGGGCCGTCACCCTCGTAAGGGCCGTCACCCTCGTAAGGGGCGTCACCGGGGTCAGGAGCGTCGCCCCCGCCAGGGCCGACACCTCCGACAGGGGCGGCGCCATTGGCGCCACCCGATGGAAGGGCATGGGCTGGCTCAGCGCTCGATTGCGGTGAGGCCTCTGAGGCACGACCACAGCCGGCCAGCCCAATGACGAACACAGCGGCGCCAGCGAGCACCCGAATGGTCATGCCATTAGATTGTTGACGCGTTAATTATCGGCGCGGCACGACTCCACTCCCCCCAAGCATCTGCCGAAGCCTTACTTGCCTCCTCTGCTGAGAAAGGCTACCGCCGTTCCGCGAGCAGATGATCAACATCTCAACTGGCCGGATGGCCGTTGCTATCGGACGGTCGCTGAAACCCCAGGAACTTGTCCAGCACCGGGACGATGGAGCGGGGGCTGAGCAGGGCCCGCTCGCGTAGCGAAGCCTCGGCGCTCTTGCAGGGCGGCCTTCAGATCGGCTCTCATGGCGGGGCTCACGTGGCCGTAGACGCCGTGCATGCCGGGCATCTCGTGGCCCATCCGCTCGGTCTTCAGGACCTCGGGGATGCCGTCCTCGTCCATCCAGGTCTGGAGGCCGTGGCGCAGGCCGTGCGGTGTCAGGCCCCGGAGCACGGGCAGCCAGGAGGCCACGGCCAGGTCCTCGGCGGCCTGCCGCCCGGAGCCGAGGCAAGGACCGCCGCCGCGCTGAGCATGCGTGATCAGCGCGGCGTCCTTACGCCGGGGCCGCGCCCGGCCACAAGCCGGGCAGCGACCAGTGCGCTCGTTACCGACCAGGCGAACCATCCCACGCCCGGTAGGCGGCATGAATTCCTCACCCGGCATGGCTGGTGGCCAGGGAGCTACCGGCCGCCCTGGAAAAGCGTCACAGTCGGTCACGAGGACCGGCGCGGCCAGTCGTGAGCTCTTCCCTCTCCGGGCCGGATGCCACCCGCCAGAGGCAGGCCAGCGACCACCGGCAGATCATCTTCCTCGATGCCCGAGCGCTACTCCGTGTGAGATAGGTGCGGGCCGCCGGTCAGTATCGATCACGCGGGATCAGATGCCGAGCCCCTGTGCGGGATCAGGGCTAATTCGTGTCATCGGTCTACGCGATCAGCCGCGCCGACCTTGACCTTGCCCCCGCTTGTCATGGATTTGATACCGATGAGAGCAATAGGAACAATAAGTGAAATTTGACATTCCTATTAGTGTCAATTATTTCGTTTTGCGTTTTCCGTTTTGGGCATTTATTGGGTACGCATGTAAGGTGTAGTTGAAGCCGGGACCGCGATAGTATTGACCTGACGCGGAAGATTTGATGAGGAGGGATCATGCGCCTCTCTATAACCCAGTTTCACCCAAAAGCTCTAGGTATCAGCGCTCTCGTGTGCGGAATGTGCGCTTTGACGTTTTCGCTCACTTCGTGTAACGGAAGTGGTGGAGCGGGCACTTCTGATACTGGCAGTTCTGGCACGAGCGGCTCGGTTGGTAACTCTTCATCTGTAGGTACTCAGCAAGGCTCCACAACCACAGGCGGACAAGGCTCTGGGACTGGTTCATACGGTCAGAACACTGGCTCTGGTTACCAGCCCGCCAACACTAACTATTACGGCAATAATGATCCGTATGTTCCACCTGCGGCGCCTGCGAACGACGATCCTGTAAACACAGGGCCAGGCGTCGGGCCCGGCGGAGATAACAGCGTAGGGTCACCCTGACCTCTCCGCCGACAGCAGCTTCGATCTCGTACAGCAGCAAAGTACAGCTACCGCCCTCCACCGAGCCGATTCCCGGGCTCCTTGAGAGCGCGCCGGGTGGTATCCGACGAAATTGCGGCAAGTTTCTGTTCTGACGGCGGGAATCAGCGGCGGCAGGCTGGCGGCCATGCCTTCTCGACCTGCCGGACGGCCGTGCTCGCCACGTCTCTCGTCCTCGCGTCGGGGCCGCTGGCCGGCTGCTCCGGGAGCGGGCACGGTGGACCGCCCCTGGCAACTTCCGCGGCCGCCGTGTCGCAGAGCCCAGCGGCCCGGGCTCTCGCTCAGGTTGTACGCCGGATTCATGCCCGGCTCGGCGTATATGTGCTGGACACGAGAACCGGCCGCACGGTGGCCTACCAGGCGGACCAGCGATTCGCGTATTGCTCGACCTTCAAAGTCGTCGCCGTCGGCATCCTGCTCCAGCGCGACACAGACGCCCAGCTCAGCCGGGTCATCGCCGTCCATGCCGCGAACCTGGTCGACTACTCACCAACCGCGTCGCGTCACGTCGGCACGGGGATGACCGCTCCGCGCTCCCATCGCGACCGCGCTGCAGTACAGCGACGACACGGCGGCCAACCTGCTCCTCGACTAGCTCCGGTGGGCCCCAGGCGCTCCAGGCGGCGCTGCGCCGTCTGGGGGACAGCACGACGGATGCGGACCGGACCGAACCAGCACTTCATGAGGCCATCCCCGGCGACACCCCTGACACCAGCACCCCGCGCACGCTCGGCACCGACCTGCGCCGGCTCGTCCTCGGGAACGTTCTGCCCGAAAGCCGGCGGCAACTGCTCACGACCTGGCTCCTGGGGAACACCACCGGCGGCCCCTACATCCGGGCCGGGGTCCCCGCCGGATGGAAGGTCGGCGACAAGACCGGCAACGGCGGATACGGCACCCGCAACGACATCGCCATCGCCTGGCCGCCCAGCGCGGCCCCGATCGCCATCGCCATCGTGTCCGACGCGGCGCCACCGGCCCCTCCTCCAATGACGCGCTGATCGCGGATACCACCAGGACAGCCCTCAGCGCGCTCCACTGAGCGGTCAGGTCGGGTAGGTGATGGGTCCGGTGGTGTACTGGCGGCCGCTGGGGGTGGTCCATGTGTGGTAGCCGGGCTGGTGCTGTTCCAGTCGCCAGCCGGGGGCTTGTTTCTGGTGGTGGTGATGACGACAGCGGGGTCCGGCGTTGCACGCGCACGTGACGCCGCCGGCTTCCCAGGGAATCGCGTGCTCGAAGTCACACCGCCGGGCCGCCCGCCGGCAGGGTGGCCACGTGCATTCCCCGTCCCGGATGTGGATGAGGTGGCGGAGCCGGTCGCTGGGATCGTGGGCGGCGGTTTCGTATCGGTGATCGCAGTCGGTGACCGCCAGGGGCTCCAGGTCGATAGTCAGGTCCGGGCCGCCGGGGACGGGCCGTATCCGCCAGGTCCGGTACCCGCCGAGCCCGCCATTCCGGCCGGCACCACCGGGTGACCTTGCGTCAGGTCCCGGCCCGGGTCCGGCGCGGCTGCCTGGTTGCTGGGGGCCCGCGCGGCGGGTGGGCCGGGCGCAGCCGTGCGCGGTGGGGTGGCCCTGGGAGTCGGTCACGGTGAGGCACCAGGTGGTGGCCGGGTGAGTGGCGGCGGAGTTAGCCAGGGCGCGGGCCAGATCGGGATCGACCGGGCCGAACCCCCCGGCCTCGCCGGGCCGTTCGGCCAGGCCGAGCAGCGTCGCCAGCGGGACGGTCAGGTTGATCCGCGCAGCCATGCCCGCCGGTTCGCCGGTAGCCCGGCCGGTCTGGTTACCGGTGCCCGGGCCGGCCGGTTCGCTGGTTTCCCGGCCGGTGTGGTTGTCGGTGTCCCGGTCCTGGTGGCTATCGGCGCCGGTGCCCTGACCCGTCTGGTCACCGCCGCCACCGGGCTGGTCCGCTGCCCTATCCGGCCGGCCAGCCGGGTCATCGGCTGGGTCATCGGCCGGGTCTTTGGCCGGGTCTTTGGCTGGGTC
>PLRW01000353.1 GCA_003164955.1 Actinomycetota bacterium | reverse complement strand
GGACATGACCTGGCTGCCCCCGTAGGCGCCGCCGCTCAGCTGAGAGGTGAACGCCGGGAAGAAGCCCTGCAGGTTGGCGAAGGAGGTGGCGTTGGACGTGCTGTCCATCTCCTTGATCAGGTCCCAGTCGGCCGTCTTGTACTTGCTGCTGACCCAGACCGCCAGGTCCGAGCCGCCCGCGAAGGCCGGCGCCGGGCTGGGACCGTTCTGGGACGGGATCGGGAACGAGGCCCAGTCGCTCTTGTACTTGGCGCTGACCTGCTCGAGCTCTGGTTCCGCCCACGGGCCGTCGATGTACATGTCGAGCTTGCCCAGCGCGAAGTCCTCGTTGGTCCCGCCCGACGTGGCGCCGGGGTTACCGAGCTCGGTCTGCCCGATGTACTTGCTCGGGGAGACCTTGTTCGTCAGGTAGAGGTCGGCGTAGAACTTGAGGCCGGCCTCGGACTGCGGCGAGTTCAGCTCGGCCGTCCACTTGCCGTTCTTCTGCACCGCGACCTGGCCGCCCGCGCCCCAGACGAAGCTGACGATCGCGTTGGTGTAGTCACTGGGCGCGCCCAGGCCGTAGGTGCCCGGGTACTTCTGCTGCAGCTTCTTGGCGTCGCTGGTCAGCTCGGCCCACGTGGTGGGGGTCGACGTGATGCCGGCCGCCTTGAACTCGTCGGTGCGGTACCAGATGCCCCGCACGCCGCCGAACCAGGGCACGCCGTAGATGCTGCCGTTCTGCGTGTCGTTGGCCAGCATGCCCGGGACGATGTCGGACTTGTTCGACCAGCCGTTTACTTCGCTGGTGATGTTGGCGAGCATGCCGAGGGAGGCGTTCGTCGGCGTCTCGGTGTTGCCAATCTCGGTGACGTCCGGCGCGTTCTTGCCGCTGGACAGCGCGTTGGTGTATTCGGTGGTCGCGGTCGTCCACGGCACGTAGACGACCTTGACCGCGGTCTTGGCGTAGCCGGGGTAGGCCTTGTGGAACTGCGATACGACGCCGTTCATCCACGTCACCTGGGCCGGCGTGGACGCGCCCATCCGCCATACGGTGAGCGAGGCGGGTGCTGCGGAACCGGACGACGATGACGTCGGGGCACCTGAGCCGCAGCCGGCGACCGCGAGCGCGGCCGTGGCACAAAGCGCCACCGCGCCGAGCCCGGCGGGCCCCGCGTGCTTGGCGATAGATTTTCTGGGTCTCACTGCTGGCTCTCCTTCCCCCCGGGGGGGACGCTGTAGGGATAGGGGAGACACGGCCGTATTGAGAAAACTAATCGGAAACTTTCCTATAAGATAGGCCCGTTGCCGGATTGAAATACAAGACCCGCGGCGCTGTGGCCAGGGGGACAGGGAGAGGGACCGCGATGGAGCGCCGACCGGGTACGCCGAGTCTGCTGCGCGAACTGAACGACCGCGCCGCCCTTGACCTGCTGCTGCCCGGGACCCCGCTGACCCGGACCCAGATCAGTGAGCAGACCCGGGTCTCCAAGGTCACCGTGGCCCAGATGCTGACCCGGCTGGAGGAGCGCGGCCTGGTCACCGTCGTCGGCCAGCAGGAAGGCGGCCGTGGCCCGAACGCCGCGCTCTACTCCGTCGTCCCCTCCAGCGCCTACGTCGCGGGCCTCTACGTGGAACTCGACGGGGTCAGCGCGGGGGTCGCCGACGTCACCGGGCGCGTGGTCGCCGAGGTCAGCGTCAACCCCAACGGGGCGGCCAACCCGGTCGAGCAGGTCCGCGGTGCGGTCGACCGCGCCTGCCGGACGGCCGGCGTGGAGATGAGCCGGCTGAGCGCCTTCGTCATCGGCACACCGGGTGTCCTCGACCCGCGGACCGGGGACCCACGGCTGGCGGTGAACCTGCCGGACTGGCATGAGGGCGTGCTCGACGATCTCCGCAGCGCCCTGCGCCTGCCGGTGAGCATTGAAAATGACGTCAACCTGGCCGCCCTGGCCGAGCGCTCCGTCGGCGCCGCGCGTGGTCTGGAGGACTTCGTCCTGGTCTGGCTGGGTGGCGGTCTCGGCATGGCGACGTTCCTGGGCGGCAAGATGCACCGGGGCGCGGCCGGGGCGGCCGGCGAGATCGGTTACCTCCCGGTGCCGGGCGCGCCCCTGGCGGAGAATGCCCCGCATCCGCTGGACGGCGGCCTGCAGTCCCTGGCCGGGGGCAGCGTAATCCGGATGCTGGCCGGTGTGTTCGGCTTCGGCGCCGCCACGGCCGGGGAAGCGGTCCGTGCCGCCGTCCGCGCCGCGGGCGAGCCCCGCGCCGCGGGCGAGCCCCGCCCCGCCGGGAGCCCGCGCGCCGGGGGCCACCGCGCTGCCGCCAATGGCCGGGCGTCCCAGAACGGCAGCAGCGCGTCCGGTCCCGCCGCCCGCGCCCACGAGTTCCTCGGCGAACTGGCCCGCCGGGTCGCGATCGGTGTCGCCTCGGTGTCCGTCGTCCTCGACCCCGGCCTGGTCGTCCTCGGCGGCGACGTCGGCCTGGCGGGCGGCGCCGCGCTCGCCGACCGGGTGGCGGCCGAGGTCGCCCGCATCTGCCCGGCCAGCCCCCGCGTCGTCCCCACCGCCGTGACCGGTGCCCCGGTGCTGCGCGGCGCCATGCTCGCCGCCGTCGACCAGGCCCGCACCGACCTCCTAGATTCCGTCTGACCCCCGCCCCGGCATCTCCCGCACTCCGTCCGCCGACCGCCTCCCCCGCATCCCCGTATTCGGGCAGCGTTTTCGGGCGAATACGCCCGAAAACGCTGCCCGAATCTCCCGGACCCGGCGGGAGGTGCGCCTGACGAGGCCCATGGGGCGAATGAGGTACCGCCGCCACGTGCCACCCGGGCGTCTCCGTGTTCGGTCTACTTCATGGCGTGGTAGCCGACGATGACCGGCTCGACGCGCGGGGCGCCGTTCACCCGGTCGACGGCGTGGGGTTCGGCGACAAAGCGCCACCAGGGCAGCCGGCTCTCCAGGAACCGGTCGACGCTGAGGCGTTCCCGCCGGGCGGGTGGCGCGAAGGTGAGCAGCGTGACGAACAGCAGCGCATAGATGATGCCCGTCCCGACGTCGGTAGCGCCGAAGGAGTAGGGGCCGCCGAAGCCTTCCCCGACGCCCCACAGGAGCAGGGTGTAGCCGACGCCGGCGGCATAGCCCGCGCGCCGGGCCACGCCCAGCAGCAGGACCAGGGCCAGGCCCGTTTCGGTGAGCCCGACCAGGGTGGCGAACGCCGCCGGTGCGCTCGACTCGAGGCTGATCCAGAAGTGGAACCAGCCGTGCAGCCAGGACGGCTCACTGGCGGCCAAGGACTTCATGTTGCCGATGTAGGTGTCGCGGTAGCCCGGCAGCCATTTGAGCGTCGCGTCGATGCTGAAGATCACTCCAAAGAGCAACCGGACCGCGGTCCCGGTCCATCCCGCCGACGGATTCGGTATTCGCCGGTGATGTGCCCGGTTGCTCTGGCTTGCGGAGGCATGTGTGCTGGTAGAGGCCGTGTTGGCTGCGGCGCCTTTCGATACGAAGCGATCTGTCATAGTTCGCGTTACCCCTCAATAGCGAATCAGATTGTGTTCATACGTTTACTCTAGGTTACATCGGCTCCCCCCTTTGTGCCCGCCGCTGCCCGCATTTCCTCTGATCCACGCTCGCCGCAACGGCTGTACCTACGTGCCTCGTGTGGCGATTGAGCCGGTGCTCTGGCGTGTCCGCCATCCGGTGAGCGGGAACCTTCGCACTGCTGCGGTGTGATACCACCGGGTGAATGGTGATGAGATCAGCGCGGCCGGAGGACGCCGTTGCGCTGGCCGCGCTGTGGAGCAGGGCGGGGCTGCACTTCCGGGCCGAGTACGTCGCGCGCGAGCTCGAATCCGCGCTGGCGCGCAACCCGGACCTCGTGATCGTGGACGACGGATTCCCCGCCGGGTCGGCCGGATCCCCCGCCGGGTCGGCCGGATCCCCCGCCGGGTCGGCCGGTTCCC
>PLRW01000112.1 GCA_003164955.1 Actinomycetota bacterium | reverse complement strand
CGCCAGGCCAGTGAGCGAGCCGCGCAGCGCCCAGGGCAGCGGTAGCCGTACCGGCACAGCGGGCGTATCGTCCCGGGCCAGGTACTGGCGGGCGAGCCCGCGCCCGGCGAGGCCGCCGAGGGCGATGGACAACCCGGCCAGCAGCAGCCACCGCTCCGCGCCGGTCAGCCATAGCACGGGCGTGCTCAGCGGCGCCGATGGCGGCACGGCACGGCGCGCGGCGGCGGACACGGCCAGCGCGAGAGCCGCGGGCCCGGCGGCATGGTGGGCGCCCAGGGCAAGCTGCCAGCCGGCCGGGCGCGCGCCCAGCGGCCGTACACCCGGGGGCAGGGAGCAGCTCACCCGGATGACGCTAGCGCCCGCAGTCCCCAGCGGGCGCCGCAATGTACGTGATGGCGCCTTTACGTGTAAAGAACGGGCCCAGATGCGCCCGGTGCCGCGCCTCTGCGCGCTTCTGGGCGGGGGCGTGGAGGCGGGTGCCGGGCCCACGGCGACGGGAGCGGCCCCACGGCAGGAGGACGGGGCCTACGGCGGCGGGGGCGCTGGCGGTCAGGTGTTGGCGGGGAGGTGGGTGCCGGGGCCGCGGCGGCGGACCTTGACCAGGTCACGGCGGTGCTCGGGGAGGGTCGGCTCGGCGGCGCCCTCAACGGTGAAGCCCGCGTCGGCAATCATCTCCAGGTCCTGGCGCCCGGCCTGGCCCTCGCTGGTCAGGTAGTCCCCCAGGAAGATCGAGTTGGCGATGTGCAGGGCCAGCGGCTGCAGGCTGCGCAGGTGGACCTCCCGGCCGCCCGCCAGCCGGACCTCGGCGTCCGGGTTCACGAAGCGGACCATGGCCAGGATCCGCAGGCAGCGCCGCGGCGTGAGGTTCCACTCCCCGGCCAGCGGGGTCCCGTCGAACGGGATCAGGAAGTTGACCGGGACCGAGTCGGGGTTGAGGTCCCGCAGCGCGAAGGCGGCGTCCACCAGGTCGGTGTCGCTCTCCCCCATCCCGGCGATCAGGCCGGAGCAGGCGGACAGGCCCGCCGCCGCGGCCTGCCGCACGGTGTCCACCCGGTCGGCGAAGGTGTGCGTGGTGCAGATCTCGCCGTAGTGCGCCTCGGCCGTGTTCAGGTTGTGGTTGTAGGCGTCGGCGCCTGCCCCCCGCAGGCGCTCCGCCTGGTCCTGGGTGAGCAGTCCCAGGCAGGCGCACACCTCGACGTCGGGGTGCTGATCCTTGAAGGTCGTGATCATCTCCGACACGCGGGTGATGTCGCGGTCGGCCGGGCCGCGGCCGCTGGCGACCAGGCAGACTCGCTTCGCGCCCGCCGTGACCCCCGCTTCGGCGCTGGCCAGCACCTCCTCCGGCCTGAGCCAGGCGTACTTCAGCACGCCGGCCCCGGAGCCGAGGCGCTGCGAGCAGTAGAAGCAGTCCTCCGGGCACATCCCGCTCTTGACGTTGACCAGGAAATTGAGCTTGACCCGACGGCCGAAGTACCGCTGCCGCACCCGGAACGCCGCCGCCACGACGTCGAGCAGATCGTCGTCGCTGCCGGCCAGGACGGCGAGGGCCTCGTCCCGCGTGGGGAGCTCGCGATCTAGCGCCTTCGCGGCCAGCACGTCAAGCCACTCCATGGTCGCCATCCTCTCCTCGGCCCCGTCACATAACAGCGGCACGCACCAGGGCAGACGGTATCAGCGCGTCCCCGGGGCGCTCTCGGGACCGTCGCGCATGCGCGGGCGCCGCAGCGGCGAGTAGGGTCACGATCGGCCCGTCCGGCAAGGAATGAGGGGACATCGCACCGATGCGAATCGCCGTACTTGACGACTATCAGGACGTCGCGCTCTCCTGCGCCGACTGGGGCAGCCTGCCCGGCCAGCCGGAGATCACCGTGTTCAGCGAGCACATCACGCGGCACGAGGCGCTGGCCACGGCGCTGCGCCCCTTCGACGTGATCGTGGCGATGCGCGAGCGGACCCCGTTCGGGGCCGGGCTGCTGTCCCTGCTGCCGGACCTGCGGCTGCTGGTGACCACCGGGATGGCCAACGCATCCATCGACCTGGCCGCGGCGCGGGACCGCGGGGTCGCGGTCTGCGGGACGGGCGGAAGCATGACCGCCACGCCCGAGCTGACCTGGGGCCTGATCCTGGCGCTGGTCCGGCGCATCCCGGCAGAGGACCAGCGGATGAGGTCCGCCGGGGGAGCCGGCGGCGCCGCCATGGGCACCCGGGGTGGCTGGCAGCAGACCGTCGGCACGGGGCTGCACGGCAAACGGCTGGGGATTGCCGGGCTGGGGCGCATCGGGCAGAAGGTCGCGGAGTACGGCCGGGCGTTCGGCATGCAGGTGTCGGCGTGGAGCCAGAACCTCGACCCCGAGCACGCCCGCCAGGCCGGGGCCGAGCCGGTGAGCAAGGAACAGCTGTTCTCGCGGTCGGACGTCGTCACCGTGCACTACAAGCTCAGCGAGCGCAGCACCGGGCTGGTCGGCGCGGCGGAACTGGCCCTGATGAAGCCGGCCGCCTATCTGGTCAACACCTCGCGCGGCCCGCTCGTGGACGGTGCCGCGCTGCTCGCGGCGCTGCGCGGCGGGAAGATCGCCGGGGCCGCGCTCGACGTGTACGATACCGAGCCGCTGCCGCTGGGCGACGCGCTGCGCCGCGCGCCGAATACGGTGCTCACGCCGCATCTCGGCTACGTCACCGACGACACGTACCGGGTGTTCTACGGCGAGGCGGTCGAGGACATCGCGGCCTTCGCCAAGGGCACCCCGATCCGCGTGCTCAACGGCTGACCGTCCCGGAGCCGCCGGGTCCAGGACGCGCGGCGGCTGATTTCCCCTTCTCGACGCTAGTTTTCCGCGCCTACTGCCGAAAATCAGTGCCGATCATGAAGCGACCAGACTGCGCCGCTCGTGAGGCGCCACACCCGTCATATCAGCCCCACGTATGGGCACATTCGCGCCTCGACGGAGCAGATATACGGACTTGGGCAGCGTTTTCGGCGAATACGACTGAAAATGCTCCCCAAGAACGGCGCCGGGAGCTCGGCGGGCCGGGCGAGGGGCTGTTTTTCATAGTTTTCCAACCTGTTTGGTTGACTTTGGCGAGGCTGACGTGCTGAGCTTGGGATGGTGAAGTTTGCGGCAGCGGAGGGAGCGTCCTGTATGCCGGCACCTGTGGTCCGCGGCCCGCTTCGCCAGGTGCTGCTCGGCGGGCTCAGCTGGCCACAAGGTGGGACGGCTCCCAGCGGCACGGCTGCGGACAGGACGGCTCCCAGCGGCACGGCTGCGGACAGAACGGCTCCCAGCGGGACGGCTCGCGGTGGCGCGGCGGCGCTGCCCGGGGTGCTGGCCCGGGACGTGGCGCTGCTCAGGCAGCGCGGCTACCTGAAGCTGGCGGTCCCGGTGCGTCTCGGCGGCGAGGGCCTGAACCTCCGCCAGGTCGCCTGTACCCAGCGTCAGCTCGCCGCGCGGGCCCCGGCCGCCGCGCTCGCCATGATCGCCCATCACGCCCGTGTCGGGGCCGCTGCGGACACGCTGGCCAGCGCGCCTGGTGACGCGGCTGGCCCGGCCATGGAGCGGCTGCTCACCCAGGCCGTGCAGGGACGGTTCTTCGCCGGCTGCGGGCCGGAAGAGCTCCGGAGCCTGCCCGGCGATCCGCAGGGTGAGATGTTCGCGGCCGGAATGTACGGGTGGGGGCTGCCGCTGGCGGGCATGACGTTCTACGCCGTCGCCCGGCAGGCCTTCGACCTGGCCGTCCAGCGGGCACATCCGGCCGGCCGGGATGACTCCGGCGGACGGCACGAAGCGGGGCACCCGCTCGACCAGTGGCCGGTGGCCGAGGCGGCGCTGCGGCTGGACAGCATCCGTGGCCAGCTCGACGAGGTCATCGCCGGGTGGCAGCAGCGCACCACGGCAGCCGGCGCCCTGACCAGCCTTGATCCCGGCGGTCAGTGGCTGATCCGGTTGTTCACGGTCCGGCACGCCGCCGCCGACGGGGCCCGGCGGGTCACGGAGCTGGCGGGGCAGATCGCGGGGCAGATCACAGAACCTGTGGGGCCCGTGGGGCCGGTCGGGCCCGTGGGGCCGGTTCCGGGGCGCGCGGGATAAGCGGAGCGCGGGATGGCGGGGCGCTGGGCGGGATAGCAGGGTGCTGGGCGGGCTAGCGGAGCGGGGACGCGGGGCGGGGCGCCGGGTCAGCGGGCGGTCCAGCCGCCGTCGAGCACCCAGGACGAGCCGTTCGCGAAGGACGTCCACGGGCTGCAGAGGAACGCCACGAGCTCGGCGACTTCGGCGGGCTCGATGAGGCGCTTGATGGCCGGCTCGGACAGCATGATGTCGGTCACGACGCGATCGGCCGGGATGCCGTGCGTCCGCGCCTGGTCTTCGATCTGCTTCTCGACCAGGGGGGTCCGGACGTAGGCGGGGCAGACCGTGTTGGACGTGACGCCGTGGGGGCCGCCCTCCAGCGCGATCACCTTGGACAGCCCCTCCAGGCCGTGCTTGGCCGCCACGTAGGCGGACTTGTACTCCGACGCGCGCAGGCCGTGCACGGACGAGATATGGACGATCCGCCCGAACTGCTGCTCGTACATGTGCGGCAGCGCGGCCCGGCTGAGCCGGAACGGCGCCTCCAGCATCACGGCCAGCAGCAGCCGGAACTTCTCCGGCGGGAATTCGTGCACCGGCGAGACGAACTGCAGGCCGGCGCAGTTGATCAGGATGTCCGCCTGGCCGGCCAGGGCCCCGGCGTCGAAATCCGGGCTGGCCAGGTCGACTTCCCAGGACTGGCCGCCGATGTCAGCGGCCACGGCCGAGGCCCCGTCGGCGTTGAGGTCGGCCACGACCACGCTCGCCCCGGCCCGGGCCAGCCGCGCGGCGCAGGCGGCCCCAATGCCGGTGGCGCCGCCGGTCACGACGGCCAGGCGCCCGCTGAGATCCGCTTCGGGCACGGTCTAGACCTCCACGACCACCGGAATGATCATGGGCCGGCGCCGGTAGTGGTCGCTGACCCAGCGGCCCACGGCCCGGCGGACCAGCTGCTGGATCTGGTAGGCGTCGGTGATGCCCTCCGCCGCCGCCCGGGCCAGCGCCTCCTCGATACGCGGCCTGACCTCTCTGAAGGCCGCCTCGTCGATACCTGAGCCGCGGGCGTGTATCTCCGGCTGAGCGACCATCTTGCCGCTGGTGGAGTCGAGCACGATCACGACGGAGACGAACCCCTCCTCGCCGAGGATGCGCCGGTCCTTGAGCTGCTCATCGGTGACCTCGCCGACCGACAGACCGTCCACGTAGACGTAGCCGCACGGCACGGAGCCGCTGATCTTGGCCTGCCCGTCGACCAGGTCGACGACGACCCCGTCGTCGGCGATCACGATGTTGTGCTCCGGGACACCGCTCAGCGCGGCCAGGCGCGCGTGGGCACGCAGGTGGCGCCACTCGCCGTGGATGGGCATGAAGTTACCCGGCTTGGTCACGTTGAGGACGAACAGAAGTTCGCCCGCGTGCGCGTGCCCGGACACGTGTACCAGAGAGCTGCCCTTGTGCACGACGCGGGCGCCGAGCCGGGTCAGGCCATTGATGACCCGGTAGACGGCGGTCTCATTGCCGGGGATCAGCGACGAGGCCAGGATGACGGTGTCGCCCTCGGCGATGCGGATCGGGTGGTCGCGGCCCGCCATCCGGGACAGCGCGGACATCGGCTCACCCTGCGACCCGGTGGAGATCAGCACCACGTCCTGCGGCCGCATCTCCTCGGCCTCGCGCATGTCGACCAGCATGCCGCCGGGCACCCGGAGGTAGCCGAGGTCGCGGGCCACTCCCATGTTGCGCACCATGGACCGGCCGACAAACGCGACCTTGCGCCCATGCTTCTCGGCCGCGTCCAGGACCTGCTGGACACGGTGCACATGGCTGGCGAAGCAGGCGACGATGACGCGCTTCTCGGCGCCGGCGAAGACCTGGTCGAGCACGGGCGCGATCTCGCGCTCGCTGACCACGAAGCCGGGCATTTCCGCATTGGTGGAGTCCGACATCAGCAGGTCGACACCGTCGGCACCGAGACGGGCGAACCCGCCGATGTCGGTGAGCCTGCGGTCCATCGGGAGCTGGTCCATCTTGAAGTCGCCGGTGTGCAGGATGAGGCCGGCCGGGGTGCGGATAGCGACCGCGAGCGCGTCCGGGATCGAGTGGTTCACCGAGAGGAACTCGAGGTCGAACGGGCCAACCTGCTGCCGCGTTCCCTCGGCGACCTCGTTCACGACCGGGATCAGGCGGTGCTCGGTGAGCTTGCTGCGCACCAGGGCCAGGGTCAGGCGGGACCCGATCAGCGGGATGTCGGCGCGCTCACGGAGCAGGTAGGGCAGCGCGCCGATGTGGTCCTCGTGCGCGTGGGTCAGCACCACCGCGTCGATCAGGTCAAAGCGGCCCTCGAGGTAGCGGAAGTCCGGAAGGATCAGGTCGACACCAGGCTGATCAGGTTCGGGGAACAGAACGCCACAGTCGACGATGAGCAGGCGGCCGTCGTACTCGAAGACGGTCATGTTGCGCCCGATCTCGCCGAGGCCGCCGAGGGCGACGAGCCTCAGACCGCCTTCGGCCAGCGGCGGGGGCAGGGGCAACTCGGGATGGGGATGGCTCACTGGCTCTATTCCGCTCTGTTCCAGATGCTCCCGGCCGGTATCTGGGTCAGGTCAGGGGCTCTGTCGATCATGCTTCGGTTCTCCTCTTCAACATCACGATTGGTCTAGGCCTTCCCCGGCGCCATGCTGGCCGAGCGGAAACATCCACTTCACCCGGCGGGGTCAGGCCCCGCGCCCGCGGTACGGTGGCGCCGTATGATCAGGCCGCAGGTCAGGAGCCGCTGCCCGGTAGCTTCAGGCCGCCGAGCTCCAGATCCTCGCGGAGCCGGCGGATCTCGGCCACGGTGGCGCTCTCCAGCGGCAGCCGGACCGGTCCGGCGGGCAGGCCGAGCAGGCCGAGCGCGGCCTTGGTCATCACCAGCCCCTGGTTGCGGAACAGCCCGCTGTACACGGGAAGCAGGGACAGGTGCAGTTCGCGGGCGCGGCCCGTCTGGCCGGCCTCGAACTCGTCGATCATCTCATGCAGCCGGTCCCCGACGACATGCCCGGCCACGCTGACGAAACCGACGGCGCCGAGCGACAGCCACGGCAGGTTCAGCATGTCGGTGCCGCAGTAGTAGACGAGGTCGGTGCGGGCCAGCACCTCCGAGGTGGCGGCCACGTCGTCCTTGGCGTCCTTCACCCCGACGATCTGCGGGTGCTCGGCCAGCCGGACCAGCGTCTCCGTCGCGATCGGCGTCCCGGTACGGCCCGGGATGTCGTACAGCAGTACGGGCAGCGCCGCCGCGTCCGCCACCGCCCGGAAGTGCGCGAGCAGCGCGTGCTGCGGCGGTTTGCTGTAGTAGGGCGTGACGACCAGGAGCCCGTCCGCGCCGGCCCGTTCCGCCTGGCGGGCGAGCTCCGTGGTGTGGGCGGTGTCGTTGGTCCCGACCCCGGCGACGATCGAGGCCCGGTCCCCCACGGCCTCGACGACGGCCCGCAGCAGCCTGTCCTTTTCCGCGTCACTGGTGACGGGCGCCTCGCCAGTGGTCCCGCTGACCACCAGGCCGTCGTTGCGCATGTCGTCGACGAGGAACGAGGCCAGGCGGGCCGCCCCCTCGTAGTCGACGGCGCCGTCTGGCTTCATCGGCGTGATCATCGCCGTCAGCATCCGGCCGAACGGCGCCGTGGCCGGCGCCGCCGGCGCCTCAGCTGGCGTAGCAGTCGTCATGTACCGACCGTACCCGCCTGCCGCACAAGTACGTAGCCGACCTGCCGCCACATCCCGGCACGATCCTGCCAAACCGAGCCGGGGCGGCCAGGCCGCTGCGATGACCTGCCCGGGGGCCGGGCTCCGGATCCTGCCTTAATGTTCGGTATGGGAAACGGCCCGCGCAGTGTGCCGGCCAAGCTGCTGGCCCTGCTGGATGCCTACAGCCATGAGCACGCCGCCTATAGCCTCTCCGAGCTGGCCCGGCATACCGGCCTCCCGCTGGCCACCGCGCACCGGCTGATCGGCGAGCTGGCGCGCTGGGGCGCCCTGGAGCGCGGCGAGGACGGCCGGTACCGGATCGGGCTGCGGCTGGTCGAGCTGGCCGCGCTGTGCCCGCGCGGTTACGGGCTCCGCGATGTCGCGCTGCCGTTCATGGAGGACCTGTACGAGGCCACCCACCAGAACGTCCAGCTCGCCGTCCGCGATGGCCTGGACGGGGTGTACATCGAGCGGATCGCCGGACGGCACGCGGTCCCGGTGCTCACCCGGGTCGGAGCGCATTGGCCGCTGCACGCGACCGGGGTCGGGCTCGTTCTGCTCGCGCACGCGCCCGCCGACATCCAGGAGGCAGTGCTGGCTGCGCCGCTCGCGACGTTCACCCGGTTCACGATCGGCGACCCGGCGGAACTGCGCCGGGCCCTGGCCGAGGTCCGCCGGACCGGATTCGCGCTGAGCGACCGGCAGATCACCGATGACGCCTTCTCGGTCGCGGCGCCGGTGATGGCCACGGGACCGGGCGGGGCCAGATCAGGCGGGGCCAAATCAGGCGGGGCCAGATCAGGCGGGGAATGCGTCGCGTCGCTGTCGATTGTCGTCCCGGTGAGCGACCCGCACCGGGTGTCCTGGGCGCCCGCCGTCCGTGCCGCGGCGAACGGCATCTCCCGCCAGCTCAGCGGCCGGGCGGACATCACAGGTCGAGGACCAGCCGCGGCGTCTGGGCGCGGGACACGCAGATCATCATGATGTCGCCGGCCTCGCGCTCGGCCGGCTCCAGCACGCTGTCGCGGTGGTCGGGCACACCGCCCAGCACGCCGGTCTCGCACGTGCCGCAGGTTCCTTCCTCGCAGGATGAGAGCAGTTCCAGGCCGGCGCCGCGGAGCGCGGCCAGCACGGACGTCCCGCACGGCACCGCGATCACGCGGCCGTTGCTGGCCAGTTCCACCTCCAGGGGGCTGTCGCCGCCGGCCGCCGGGTCGCTGGCCGCGCCGGGGCCCATGGGGGCGGACGTGCCGCCTGCAGCGTCCGCGCCCGGGGTGAAGCGCTCCACGTGCAGCGTTCCCGGAGGCCAGGCGGCGCAGCGCGCCTCGGCCGCGGCGAGCAGCGGGCCGGGCCCGCAGCAGTAGACGGCGGTACCCGGCTGCGGCGTGCCGAGCAGGGCGCCCAGGTCGAGCAGGCCGCACTCGTCCTGCGGGCAGATCGTGACCCGCTCATCCCACGCGGCCAGCTCGCCGAGAAAAGCCATCGACGCCCGCCGGCGGCCACCGTAGGTCAGCCGCCAGGGCCTTCCGCGCCGGCTGGCCTCGGCGAGCATCGGGAGGATCGGGGTGATGCCGATGCCGCCCGCGATGAACAGGTAGCGGTCCGCGCCGGCCAGCCGGAAGTGATTGCGCGGCCCGGTCACGGTCAGCTCGGTCCCGACCGCGAGGGCAGAATGGACGAAGTGCGAGCCGCCCCGGCCGTCCGGCTCGCGGAGAACGGCCACGCGCCACCGGTCACGGTCCGCCGGGTCGCCGCACAGGGAGTACGGGCGGATCAGCCCGGGGCCAAGGTGCAGGTCCACGTGGGCGCCGGGCTCCCACGGCGGCAGGACGGCGCCTGCCGCGGGGACCAGCGTCAGCGCGACCACGTCGTCGGCCAGCGGCGTTTTCGCCTCGACGCGCATCGCCCGGGCGGTGGCAGGGCCGGGCGCAGGACGGCCCCGCTGCGTCGTCACGGTCACCGGGCCGCCTCGTGCCCGTCGGGGTGAGCCAGCAGCCATGACCACACGTCGATAGGATCGCCGGCCAGGTACTCCGCACCGCAGTGGCAGATACCGAGCAGGTCATCCGTGCCGGGCGTCCAGACCACCCGGAGAGTCGTGCCCGCCATCAGGCGGTCACCGGCGCACCCGCGAGCGGCTCGCGGCCGGGGGCCGCGCCTTCCGGCACCGTCGTCCCTGGCGCCGGGGCGTTCTCGATCTGCCGGCGGATCATGCGGCGGGCGGCGAGGCCGCCGGTGTCGATGTTGATCGACAGCTCCTGGTACGCGGCACCGTCCCGCTGCAGGATTTCCTCCAGGGTGTTCAGGCAGGCCACGTCCTGCAGTACGACCGTGCGATTGCTCTCCGCGAGGAACCTCGACACGCCGTCGTCCTCCAGCGCGAAGTCGCGCGCCACGAGCCAGAAGTCATGCGCCGAATGTGCCGTTTCCGGGGTCAGCGCGTAGCCGACCTCGACGTGGAAGGCCTGGTTGTCCGGGCCGTTCCCGGGCGGCAGGACGCCGGCCGGGGCGATCCGGCTGTGCAGCAGGTACAGGCACGGCGGGTGGTACTCGATGTCCTGCCAGCGGGTGATCCGCCCGCTCAGCCCGGTCGACTCGGCGTAGAAGGGCGGGCACGCGGCGTCGGCCATGCGCCGGCTGACCCGCACGATGCCGGCGTCGGAGTCCGCCTCCGTGCTGATCGGCGTGTCCGCGACCTCCGGGGTGCCGATGTAGCCGCCGTGCAGGTATGTCTCGTGCGAGAGGTCCATCAGGTTGTCCAGCAGCAGCGAGTGCCGCGCGGCGAGCGGTTCCATGCCCCGCACGGTCGTCCACCCCGCGGCCGCGAACCAGGGCGCGCGCGGGATGGTGCCGGCCGCGGATGGCTCGGCGTCGCCGATCCAGATCCAGACCAGCGAGTCCTGCTCGACGACGGGATAGGCCCTGACCCGTGCGGTGCGCGGGATCCGCTTCTGGCCGGGCACCGCGACGCAGGTCCCGGAGGCGTCGTAGCTGAACCCGTGGTAGCCGCAGACGATGGTGTCACCGACCCGGTTCGACTGCGACAGCGGGAACCGCCGGTGCACGCACCGGTCGGCCAGCGCCACGGCCCGGCCGGAAGAGTCCCGCCAGAAGACGAGGGGCTCACCGCAGATCGTCCGGGCCAGCAGCTCGCCCGTGATCTCGCTGCCGTAGGCGGCGACGTACCACTGGTTGCGCGGAAATTCGGTGCCAGGCGACATGTTCTTCCTCCCGGGGCTCGACACCTTCAGGCTGACCGTGACGGACCCTCCGGGATACGCGCCTTCCATCTACCAGAAGAAAACCAGTTACCCGCGGACGCTCAGGTCCGTTACGGTGGAACTGAGGGAAGCGGAAGACGACGAGGAGCTGAGGTGCCCGGTCACCCGCGCACGCGCTGACGTAGCAGGTCACTGACCCCGTCATCGCGTGCTGCTCCGACCTCCGTCTGCGGCACGGCGATCTCCCCCGGAGCCGGCTCCGGCGCGCTCACGCGCGCGTCACCGGACCCCGGGAACGCTCCTCATCGACGCAAGGGATGTTCCCGTTGTGCCGCCGTTTGTGCTCGCCTGCCTGGCGTACCTGAGTATCGCCCTGCCCAGTTCGACCCTCGGCCTGCTCTGGCCGTCGATGCGGGTCAGCTTCCACCAGTCCGTCGGCGCCCTGGGCGTCCTGCTGGTTTTCGGGGTCACCGCCTCGGTGCTGTCCAGCGCCGCGACCGGGCGCGTGCTGCCCCGCCTGGGGGCGGGACGGGTCCTGGCTTCCGGTACCTTCCTGTCCGGCGTGGCCCTCGCGATCGAGGCCTTCGCCCCGTCGCTCTGGATCATGACGGCGGGGACCGTGGTGTTCGGTCTCGGTTTCGGCGCGATGGACTCCGCCCTCAACGCGTACGCGGCCAGCCATTTCGGCGCGCGGCAGATCAACTGGATGCACGCCAGTTACGGGCTCGGGGCCACCATCGGCCCGCTGCTGACCACGGCGCTCCTGGGCAGTGGGCTGAGCTGGCGCTGGATTTACGGGTCGCTGGCCGTCGCCGGAGTCGCCATCGCCGGCGTGTTCACCGTGACCCGCGACCATTGGCCTGAGTCCGCGCCCCCGTCACCGCCGGGCGGGACTCCGCCGCGGCGGCGTGACCGCGAGCCGGGACCGCCGGGGCACACGGCGGACCAGAAACCACGCGCCACGGCCCTGCTGATCGCGGCCGCGTTCGCCGCGGTCGAGGCGGGCATCGAAGCCGGCGCGGGCATCTGGGGGTACATCTTCCTGACCGCCGGACGTGGCCTGCCGCACCAGGCCGCCGGAATAGTCATCGCGGCCTACTGGGCGACCATGTTCGCCGGGCGGGCCGTGCTCGGCCCGGTCGCCGAACGCCTCGGACCGGCCCGCGTCCTGACCGGGGCCGTCATCGGTGTCGCCCTGAGCGCCGCGCTCATGACCGTCCCCGGGCCCAGCGGCCTGGCCGTCGCCGCCCTCGTCACCCTCGGTCTGGCCGCCGCCCCGATCTTCCCGCTGTTCACCCTGACGACGGCGCGCCGGGCGGGCGCCGTCCCCCGGGGGGACACCGGCCCGAGGGACGCCGCCGGCCTGAGCGACGCCGGCGGGCTGACGGACGCCGGTCTGAGGCGAACCACCCGGGCGGTCAGCTTCCGGGTCGCGGCGTCCGCAGCCGGGAACGCGGCGCTGCCGGCGGGCATGGGACTAGCCATCGGCGCCTTCCACGCGGGCGTCCTCGCCCCCGCGCTGCTCATCCTCAGCGCGGCCATGTGCGGCCTGCATCGCGCCGCGGTCAGAGACCGGACAGGGCTTCGGCCAGCGGGGCCAGGTCGGAGAACGCGAACCCGCCGTCGGCCCCGAGGGGCTGCAGCAGGACGTGGTCCGCACCGGCCTGGAGGTGCTGCCGGGTCCGTTCAGAAATAATTGACGGACCGTGCGGGATAAGCGCGTCGATCAGCCGCTCACTGCCGGGACCATCGGTGTCCTCGGTCCCGAACCCGAACCGGCGCAGGTTCGACACGTAGTTCGGCATCTGCAGATAACGGGCCGCGTAGGCGCGTGCGGCGGCCAGCGCGGCCGCGCGGTCCGTCTCCAGCACCACCGCCATCTCGGGAATGAGCAGCGGTGCGGGCCCGAGGACCTGCCGCGCGAACGACGTGTGCTCGACCGGGACGAAATAGGGATGCGCCCCATCGGCCTCGTCCCGGGAAAGCTCCAGCATCCGCGGCCCCAGCGCGGCCAGGATGCGCGGCGCGGGCTCCCCGGCGGGCGGCTCCGCGGAATGGCCGGCCGGGTGGTCCATCTCGGCCAGGTACTCCGCCATGGCGGAGTACGGGCGGTTGTAGGACCGGCCCAGCTTTTCGACGGCCGGGGCGTGGCTGACGCCCAGACCAAGGATGAAGCGCCCGGGGAAACCCTTGGCCAGGGTGTCGGCGCCCTGGCGCATGTCGGACGGCGCCCGGCCCCAGATGCTGGCGATCCCGGTCCCGATGATGAGCCGGGAGGAACCGTCGAGCATGCCGACCAGCTCGGTGAACGCGTCCGGCGCCATATGGCTGCCGCCGATCCAGAGCGAACCGAAGCCCAGCTTCTCGACGGCGGCGGCCAGGTCCGCGCCGGCCACCCCGAAGCGCTCGGGCGGCGGCGCCCAGATCCCGGTAGTTCCCAGGCTCCGGCGCAGCTTACCCACGCGGTCACCGTTGTCCGGGTTAGTCATCGAGCTCCTTTCCGAAGGCGTCGGTGATGGCCGCGACCTCGTTCTGGTCCAGCTTGATGGCCGCCGCGGCGACGTTGGCCTCGACGTGCTCCGCGTCCCCGGAACCGGGGATCGGCAAGATCTGCGGCGACCGGGCCAGCAGCCAGGCGAGCACGATCTGCCGGGGCGTGTACCCGTGGTTGCGGGCCGCGTCGGTGATGACCTCGACCTCATCGGCCTCCGAGATGGGTGCCCAGGGCAGGAACGCGAGCTGCTCCTGCTCACACAGGTCCACCAGGGTCTCCGACGACCGGTCGACGACGTTGTACCGGTTCTGGATCGACACGATGGGGGTGATCCGCTCCGCCGTGCGCAGCTGATCCTCCGTCACGTTCGAGATGCCGATGTGCCGGATCTTCCCCTCGGCCTTGAACCCGGCCAGGGCGCCGATCGACTCCTCGTACGGGACCTTCGGGTCGGGCCGGTGGAACTGGTACAGGTCGATCCGCTCCAGCCGGAGCCGCCGCAGGCTGCCCTCGAGCGCCTCGCGCAGGTGCTCCGGGCGGCCGTCCGGCTCCCAGCGGTTCGGGCCGGAGCGGGCGAAGCCGCCCTTGGTGGCGATCACCAGGTCTTCCGGGTAGGGGTGCAGGGTCTCGGCGATCAGCCGCTCGCTGACCTCGGGGCCGTAGGAGTCCGCGGTGTCGATGAAATTGACCCCCAGCTCAACCGCGTGCCGGACCGCGTCCTTGGCCTTCTCCGGGTCCGGCGGCTCCCCCCAGATGCCGGGACCGGTGATCCGCATCGCGCCGAACCCCAGCCGGTTGACCGTCAGGTCGCCGCCGACGTCGATCGTTCCCGCTTCCGCGGCGTTTGGCTTCCCCGTCATCGGGTTCCTCCTCCATTACCGGGTACTTCGGTCTTGCCCCAAGCCTGTCAGGCGCTTCCCGGCGCGGTGCGCGCGGGGTTTGCCGCGGCCGCCGGGACGTTCATGGGCGCGGGACTGGGCAGCTGGCCGTCTGGCGTGGCTGGGCCGGCGCGGCTGCGGCGGCACCCAGCGGGGGTGCCGCCGGCGGGAAGGGCGGGGCGTGAGCGCCACCAGCGACTAAAACGGGTCACCAGGATGGCAAGGAAAAGCGCCCGCGAAATAATTCCGTTCCCGCGGAACCGATTATGCCGCTAGGATCTCAGGCGGCGCTCGGCTCGCGGAGGTAGGTCGCCCACTGCGGGTCGCCGTCGTGGGCGACGCCGATCAGCCGCCAATGGGCACCGCGCGGAACGGCCGGCGGCACCGCCAGCGTCCAGCCGAGTTCTTCGAGCAGCCGGTCGGCCTTCCGATGGTTGCACGTTGTGCAGGAGGCGACGCAGTTCTCCCAGGAGTGCGGGCCGCCACGGCTGCGCGGGATCACGTGATCGATCGTCTCGGCCTTGTGGTCGCAGTACGCGCACCGGTAATTGTCCCGCCGCATCAGCGCCGCCCGGGTCAGCGGGACCCGGTTCCGGTACGGGATGCGCACGTAGCGGCGGAGACGGATGACGGACGGTGTGGCCAGCGTGACCGACGTGGAGTGCAGGGTCGCACCCTCGGTGTCGTCGTGGACCATTTCGGCTTTCCCGCTGAGCACCAGGCACACGGCGCGGCGGAGCCCCACTGTGGTGAGCGGCTCATACGTGACGTTGAGCAGCAGGACTCGTCGCACTACCACCTCCGCCGGGCGGTTCCGCATCAGAGGAGCACTGTGTTCCTAGTGTGTCCGCTGAATCGCACCGCCGCTACTACATAAGAGTAAACACGCAGCAGCATCGCCGTGTCGCCGTTACGTACCTCACGGAAAATCCGTAACAGGTTTACCACTAAGCGTCACCTTGCCGCTCTGAGCTGGCCGGGGCGGGACGGCGAGGGCCGCACGAACCGCGGGCGGGCGGCGCGCGGCGGGGAGGCCGCGCGGCGGGAGGCGGCGCGGAGGTGACGGCTTCGCGGGGAGGCGGCCGGCCAGGGGGGCGGCCCGCCCGGGAGGTGCCCGGACAGCGACGGCGGACGGCTAGGGTGCCTGTCATGACCGCAGATCAGTACCCGTCCGCACGACGGCTTGACCTGAGCGAAGACCTGTTCGGCCACCAGGTCGGCGATCCCTATCGCTGGCTCGAAGACCCGGGCAGCGAGGAGACGCAGGCCTGGCTGGGAGCCCAGGACGATCTGTTCCGCGGCTACGGGCAGGCGCTACCGGGAGCGACCGCGCTGGCGGAACGGATCCTGGAGCTGACCGGGACCGGGCACATCGGGATTCCGGTGTGGCGGGACGGCCGCCAGTTCTTCACCCGCCGCCTGCCAGGGCAGGAGCACGCCGTCCTGCGCACCACCGACCCGGAGCCCGGCCCGGGCCCGCGGGGATCCCGGAGCAGCGCGGCCGGAACGGAGGGTAGCGCGGCCGGAACGGGGAGCGGGCGGACGCTGATCGACCCGATCGCCATCGACCCGAGCGGGCGGACCACGCTCGACGGCTGGCAGCCGGACAAGGAAGGCCGGTCCCTCGCCTACCAGCTGTCCGAGGGCGGCAGCGAGGAGTCACTGCTCCGGGTGATGGACGTGCAGACCGGTGAGCTGGTGGACGGCCCGATCGACCGGTGCCGCTACTCGCGGATCGCGTGGCTGCCCGGCGGGAAGGCGTTCTACTACACCAGGCGGCTGCCGGCAGACGAGGTGCCCGCCGGGGAAGAACAGTTTCACCGCCGCGTCTACTTGCACCGGGTGGGCTCACCCGCCGAGGACGACGCGCTGATCTTCGGTGCTGGGCGCGACAAGACCACCTACTATTCCGCCGCGGTGAGCCGGGACGGCCGGTGGCTGACGATCAGCGCGGCGCGCGGCACGGAACCCCGTAACGACCTGTGGATCGCCGACCTGACCACATCGGACCTGGCTACTCCCGAACTAGAGCCGGTGCAGGTGGGCGCGGACCACCGGACCGGTATCCGGGTCGGGCGGGACGGGCGCATGTACGTGTACACCGACGCCGGTGCGCCGCGGGGCCGGATCGCGGTCGCGGACCCGGCCAGCCCCGGTCCCGAGGGCTGGCGGGACCTCGTTCCCACCGATCCCGAGGCCGTCCTGGAGGGCTACGCGATCCTCGACGGCGACCAGGCGGCACGCCCCGTGCTGCTCGTGCTGTGGACCCGGCACGCGATCAGCGAGATCACGGTGCACGACCTGGAGACGGGGGCACGGACCGGGACCGTCCCGCTGCCGGGACCGGGCACCGTCGGCGGGATCAGCGAACGGCCGGAAGGCGGTCACGAGGCCTGGTTCGCCTACACCGACAACACGACGCCCGCGACGGTCATGCGCTACGACGCGAGTACCGACGAGACGCAGATCTGGGCCCGGCCGCCCGGGACGGTGGAAGCCCCCGCGGTGGCCGCGCGGCAGATCACGTACCGCTCCAGTGACGGCACCGAGGTGCGGATGCTCGTCGTCAGCGGGGCCGGCCGCGGTGTCGTCAGCGGGGCCAGTGGCGAGTCGGGTGACGGGCGGCCGGCGGCCCCGCGCCCGGCGATCCTGTACGGGTACGGCGGCTTCGGCATCAGCCTCACCCCCGGCTATTCGTCGACGGTCCTGGCGTGGGCGGAGGCCGGTGGCGTCTACGCTATCGCCGGGCTGCGCGGCGGCAGCGAGGAAGGCGAGGAGTGGCACCGGGCCGGGATGCTGGACCACCGGCAGGCCGTCTTCGACGACTTCCACGCCGCGGCGGAGAAACTGATCGCCGACGGCTGGACCACCCGTGAGCAACTGGGCATCTACGGCGGCTCGAACGGAGGGCTGCTGGTCGGCGCCGCGATCACCCAGCGGCCCGACCTGTACGCCGCTGCGGTGTGCTCCGCTCCGCTGCTCGACATGGTGCGCTACGAGAAGTTCGGGCTGGGCGAGACGTGGAATACCGAGTACGGCACGGCCGCCGACCCTGAGCAACTGGGCTGGCTGCTGTCGTATTCGCCGTACCACCACGTGACGGAGGGTGCGAGGTACCCGAGCGTCCTGTTCACGGTGTTCGACAACGACACCCGCGTCGACCCGATGCACGCCCGGAAGATGTGCGCGGCCCTGCAGTACGCGACGTCCGCGCCGCCGTCCGGGCGGCCCATCCTGCTGCGGCGCGAGGCGGACGTCGGCCACTCCAGCCGTTCGGTGAGCCGTTCGGTCGCGCTGTCCGCGGATGTCCTCGCCTTCCTGGCCGCGCACACCGGCCTGCGCCTCCCCTGAGCCGCTGACCATAACGTCGCCAAGCACACCAAAGCCCTGCCCCAGAAGGAGAACAGCGTGATACGGGTATCTAGTGGCCCCCGAACGTACCCTCCCGCCGCTGCGGGCCGATGAGCGGACGACCCTTACCGCGTTCCTGGACGCGCAGCGCGCCACCCTGGCCATCAAATGCGATGGCCTCACCGACGGCCAGCTACGCGAACGAGCCGTCCCGCCATCCAGCCTCTCCCTGCTCGGCATCGTCCGCCACATGGCCGAAGTCGAGCGCAACTGGTTCCGGCCCCTGCTTTCGGGCGAGCGTATGTCCGCCATCTACGCGCCGGACATGGACTGGGAAGGCGCGTTCCGCGACGTCGCTACCGCCGATACCGCGGAAGCGTTCCGCACCTGGCGGGCCGAATGCGACCACGCCCGAACGCTCGTCGCCGCCGCGCCCTCACTCGATACCACCGGAGAGCGCGGAGGAGCCCGGTTCACGCTCCGCTGGGTCATCACCCACATGATCGAGGAGTACGCCCGCCACAACGGCCACGCCGACCTGCTCAGGGAACGCATCGACGGCACCACCGGCGAATAAAGTCCAGCCCGCCCACCCCGTCTCGCCGGAGCCGCCAGGTCCATGATCGGCGCCGGCTTTCCGCAGATGCCGCAGGAAACCGACGCCGAATCCATGCGGAGACCATTAGGCGGCGAGCGGGCCCGTCCGGAGGGCCGGCCGGCCACTATAGGGACGTCGGGGAGCGCACGGAACAGGCCGGTTGGGCACGCACGCCCCGGGAAAGGATCTCGTGTCTCCTCTCGCCCACCTCAATGGTTCTGACCTGTCCCAGGCGCCCGCCACGCTCATCGCTAGCTGCGGGCGTACTCCGGGCATCGCGTGCCGCCTCGTCTGGGACCTGTCCCACAGCGGGACGGCGGCCAAGCTGACGGCCGTCTACCTCGCCGGACCCGCCAACCTGATCCTGAAGCTGGCGTGGCTCGTCCTCCTCGCGCTGGTGGCCCGCACGATGGTGCACCGGCTCATCAACCGGGTCACGATCCGGGCCGCCGACTCGCCGCTGCACACCCGGTTGCGGCAGAGCACCGAGGCCCGGGGCCGCCGCCGGCCCGGACGCCGGCGCCGGCGCGAGCGCGCGGTCACCGAGACGGCGATCGCCGAGGCGGACACCGCCTTGACCGGCACCACCAGCGGCGCCGGGGCCAGCGCACCGACGGACACGGCCGCGGTGCACGAGGCAGCTTCCGAACGGCGGCATCAGCGGGCCCACGCACTCGGATCCATTCTCCGCAACGCCGCCTCGGTCACGATCTTCGCGATCGCCGCCGCGATCGGCCTCGGCGACCTGGGCGTGAACCTGGCCCCGGTCCTGGCCAGCGCGGGAGTGGTGGGCATCGCGGTCGGTTTCGGGGCGCAGAACCTGGTGCGGGACTTCCTGGCCGGCATCTTCATGCTGCTGGAAGACCAGTACGGCGTCGGCGACGTCATCAATATCGGCGACTCGACGATCGGCACCGTGGAGGCGGTGAGCCTGCGCACCACGCGACTGCGCGACGTGAACGGAGTCGTCTGGCACCTCCGCAACGGGGCGCTGGAGAAGGTCGGGAACGAATCGCAGGGCTGGGCGCGGGCCGTCGTGGACGTCCCGGTGCCGCCCGGCCTGGATATCCCCGACACGCGCCAGGTGATGGAACAGGCGGCGTCGTCCATGTGGCGCGATCGGCGCTGGCGCAAGCTGATGCTGGAGAAGCCCGAGGTGTGGGGCGTGCAGGACATCTCCATCTCGGACAGCCAGGTCGTGATGCGCGTGGCGGCCAAGACGCTGCCCCTGCGGCAATGGGAAGTGGCCCGGGAACTGCGCGAACGGGTGAAGTCCGGGCTAGACGCCGGGCCGGCCGCCGCGCTCGAAGCCGGGCCCACCCGGGCGCGGCCGGCCCGCAAGGCGGCCAGGACCACCGCGAGCCCCACGATTCGGGCGGAAACGGCCGGGGCGGGGCCGGACCGGAGCCCCGTTCGGGAAGAGGCGAGCGGGACCCCCGTTCAGGAGGAAACGGCGGCGGCCGGGGCGAAGACCGCCAGCCCCGGTGAGCGAGAGGCAGGCGGGCCGACCGCGGTCGCATCCTTGACCGTCGAGACTGACGAGACTGACGAGGACATGACGGAGCAGCCGCCGCCGTCCGCGCCGTAGGCTGGGACCCGTCATGGACATTCAGCCAGCCGAATCCGCAGGGCGGGACAGCGCGCCGCCGAACTCTCCGGGGACCGCACCGGCCGCCGAACCGCGCTCGTTCTTCGAAGCCGTCGGCGGGGAAGAGACCTTCGGGCGCCTCGTGCACCGCTTCTACGAGCTTGCCGCCGAGGACCCGGTGCTGCGGCCGGTGTACCCGGCGCAGGATCTGGGGCCCGCCGAGGAGCACCTGCGGCTGTTCCTCATCCAGTACTGGGGCGGCCCGCAGACCTACAACGAGCTGCGTGGGCATCCGCGGCTGCGGATGCGGCATGTGCGGTTCGTGATCGGCGAGGCCGAACGGGACGCCTGGCTGGATGACATGCGCATCGCGCTCGATGAGCTCTCGCTCGACCCGGCGCTGGGCGCCCAGCTCTGGGACTACCTCGTCATGGCCGCCCACAGCCTGGTCAACCGCCCGGCCACCCCCGGCGGCCGCGACCTGGGGCTGACGCAGAGCTAGTCCGGGGGGACGACCCCCCTGGACCCCCCGCATGCGCTCCGCGCCCGCGGGGTGGTACTTTGCCGGCCCACCGGCCGCTCACCGGGCCTGAAGGCCCGGTTCNNCGATCGCCTCGCCGTAACCCGCTGGCGGTTCTCGCCGACACGGCTGCGGCTAGGTGCGGGTGAGGCGGCGGTAGGTGACTCGGTGCGGGCGGGCGGCCTCGGCACCGAGGCGCTCGACCTTGTTCTTCTCGTAGGCCTCGAAGTTGCCCTCGAACCAGAACCAGTTCGCCCCGCCTTCCCAGGCGAGGATGTGGGTGGCGATCCGGTCGAGGAACCAGCGGTCGTGGCTCGTGATCACGGCGCAGCCGGGGAACTCGAGCAGCGCGTCCTCCAGCGACGAGAGCGTGTCCACGTCCAGGTCGTTGGTCGGCTCGTCCAGGAGCAGCAGGTTGCCGCCCTTCTTCAGGGTGAGCGCCAGGTTGACCCGGTTGCGCTCCCCGCCGGACAGGACACCGGCCGGCTTCTGCTGGTCCGGGCCCTTGAATCCGAACGCGGCCACATAGGCGCGGCTCGGGATCTCGGTGCGGCCGGCGTTGATGTGTGTCTCCCCGTCGGAGATCACTTCCCAGACGTTCTTGTCCGGGGCGATCCGTTCCCGGCTCTGGTCGACGTAGGAGATCTCCACGGTCTCACCGACCCGGATGGTGCCGGCGTCCGGCTGCTCCTCGCCCACGATCATCTTGAACAGGGTGGTCTTGCCGACGCCGTTCGGCCCGATGACGCCGACGAGGCCGTTGCGGGGCAGCGAGAAGCTCAGCCCGTCGAACAGCACCCGGTCACCGAAACCCTTGACCAGGCCTTCGGTCTCCACCACGACGCCGCCCAGGCGGGGACCCGGCGGGATCTGAATTTCCTCGAAGTCCAGTTTGCGCCGCGACTCGGCCTCGGTGGCCATCTCCTCATACCGCTGGAGCCGGGCCCGGCTCTTGGCCTGGCGCGCCTTCGGGTTCGATCGCACCCATTCGAGCTCGTCTTCGAGGCGCTTGCGCCGCTTGGCGTCCTTGGCGCCCTCGACCTTGAGCCGGGACGCCTTGGTGTCCAGGTAGGTGGAGTAGTTGCCCTGATAGGGGTAGGCATGGCCGCGGTCGAGCTCGAGGATCCACTGAGCCGCGTTTTCCAGGAAATAGCGGTCGTGGGTCACGGCGACGACGGTGCCGGGGTAATTGTCCAGGTGCTGCTCCAGCCACTGGACGCTCTCGGCGTCGAGATGGTTGGTGGGCTCGTCGAGCAGCAGCAGGTCCGGCTGGGACAGCAGTAGCTTGCAGAGCGCGACCCGGCGGCGCTCGCCACCGGACAGCGGGGTGACGGCCGCGTCCGGCGGCGGGCAGCGCAGCGCGTCCATCGCCTGCTCGAGCTGGCTGTCCAGGTCCCAGGCGTCGCGGTGGTCGAGCTGCTCCTGGAGCTGGCCCATCTCGTCGAGCAGCCGGTCGGAGTATTCGGTCGCCATCTTCTCGGCGATCTCGTTGTACGCCTCGAGCATCGCCTTGGTCTCGGCGACGCCTTCCTCGACATTGCCGAGGACCGTCTTGTCCTCGTTGAGCTGAGGCTCCTGGGCGAGCAGGCCCACGGTAAACCCCGGCATCAGCCGGGCCTCGCCGTTGGAAGGCTGTTCGACACCGGCCATCAGCTTCAGCAGCGTGGACTTGCCGGTACCATTCGGCCCGACGACGCCGATCTTGGCTCCCGGCAGGAACGATAGCGTGACCTCGTCGAGGATTACCTTGTCGCCGTGCGCCTTGCGCACGGCACGCATTTGGTAGATGAACTCCAGCATGACACCTAGCGTATTCGGCCCGGCCGGCCAGCCGGACCGCCGGGCGGGCCGCCTGCGGCGCCGAATCTACGGTGCCAGATCCACTGGGCCGTCGTCCGCCCGCGGTGCGCCCGACTGCGCGCCGGGCTCCGTGTCCGATTCTGCCGGCTCTAAGGCCGCCGGGGCCGGGGGCTCGTCCGCATGACGTCCCGTGCAGGACCGCACGTCGGGCGAGTACACGCAGACCTGGTCCCGCCCGGCGTCCTTGGCCCGGTAGAGCGCGAGGTCGGCGGCGGCCAGCAACTCGAACAGATCACGGCCGTCCGTCCCGAGGACCGCCACGCCGATCGAGATCGTCACCTTGACGGCATCACTGTCCGCGAACACACCCATGACGCTGGCCCGTTGCCGCAGCCGCTCGGCGATCATGCGGGCCTCGTCGGCGTCGGCGCGCGGGAGCAGGACGACGAACTCCTCGCCGCCGAACCGCCCCACGACGTCCGATTCGCGTACCTGCTGGCGCAGCTCTGCGGCCAGCCCGCGCAGCACGTCATCCCCGGTCAGGTGCCCGTAGGTGTCGTTGACCCGCTTGAAGTGGTCGACGTCGCAGAGCAGCAGCGCGAGCTTCTCCCCCGCCCGCAGCGCCCGCGCGATCTCCGTGTCGGCCTCGCGCTGCCACGCGCTCGCGTTCAGCAGGCCGGTCTTGGCGTCGGTGCGCGCGGCGGCCTGCAGTTGCTGGTGCATCAGGCTGCGCTGCAGGACGATCACGGGGGGCAGCGCCACGCACAGCAGTACCGGGCTCAGCGCGCAGCTGATCACCACGAGGATGCCCACGCAGATCTCGGTCAGGTCCAGCAGCAGGCTCTCCCGGTCCCACAGCACCTCGGCCCAGCGGGCCTGCGGCTGGGCCGCGTGCGCGGCAACCGCCACGATGCCCGTGTTCAGCACGCTGAAGAGCACCGCGCAGCCGATCGCGGTCAGCACGGCCGCAGGCCGCATGAACCACGCTTGCACCGCGGATTGGGAGACCCAGGGTACCGACCGCGCCGCCGTGGCGGTCGGGCCCACGTGCCGGAAGACGATCGAGGCCGTCGCGCCGGCCAGCCCGAGCGCGGCCGAGCTGAACAGCCGCCGGTAGGCGGGCGTCCGCCGGACGCGCAAGTAGAGCAGGGCACCCAGGACAATCGGGCCCACCAGCGCGTACACCGGCGGCAGCAGCAGCGCGATCGGCAGCCACCACGCCGAGAGCAGGTCACGTGAGACGCCGGCCGGCTGGCCCAGGCGGCGCGTCACCTCTATGCAGACGGCTCCGCAGACGAGCAGGGCCACGAACAGGGCCACATCGACGGCCCGCACCGGCGTCTGCAGAATCCCCCGCACGGTGAGACCGAGATCAGCGACGATGACCGCCAGGACGTACGCGATCGCAGACGATGGCAACGCGAAGAGCTGCCAGCTCCGCGGGCGGCCGAAGCGCCCCAGGATGCCACGGGAAGGCGACCGCTGACTGATGACCTGATCGGCTGCTGACATGCCTCTCGCCTGTCACTAATTGGCTCTTTATGGCAACTCTAAGTGTTCAAGCCTCCGTCTGCACCACCTTCAGTGACATAAAAGATACGCTGCGTGTGCTCCGCGACCGAGCGGCAGGTCAGGCCACGTAGGCCGATGGTGTTCATCAGGCACCGGGGCTGCGCCGCTGCTTGCCCGGCGCTGCCGGCGCTGCTTGCCCGGCCCGGCAGCTCAGCCGGCTGCCGGGCCCATCCCCCCGGTGCCTGAGCGCCGGCCCGCTTACCGGGCCGCCGTTCCTCGCGCCTCGCTCCTCGCGCCTTGCTGCTCGCGGGACGGCCGTTCAGCGGGCGGCCGGCTCGGCCGCTGATTCGTCCAAATCGTGATCCAGCTCGGCGATGGCCTGCTCGTCGAACATCTCGCTGCCGTGGCCGGCACCGATCCCGGCCAGCTGGCCGTCCTCGTCCTCCAGGCCGGCCCTGATCGCCTCTCCGCGGGCCAGGGCGGAGGAATCGGCCGATGAACGCTGATTCCAGCTGAAGTGCGCGGTACCGCGGGCGAGGTCGTAGCCGATGGTGTCGGCCCATACCTCGACGTCGAACCGCTGCTGCCCGCTCCGGTCCTGGTAGGACCTGGTGTGCAGCTTGCCGGTCACAACGATGGGCTGGCCCTTGCGCAAGCAGGCCTTCGCGTTGCGGGCCAGCGACTTGCGGCACCGCACCGAGTAGAACGACGGCTCTCCGTCGCGCCACTCTCCCGTTGCACGGTCCAGCTTGCGGGTGCTCGACCCGATGCGCAGGTTCGCGACGTCGGTGCCGTCGCTGAACTGGTTGATTCTCGGCTCGGTGGCGATGAAGCCGATCAGCGTCACATGTCCGCCCTGACTCATGTCGATCCTCCTGCGGTCTGGCGGCCCTGCGCCGCCGCTGCCATGGGTTCCCCGGCATCCGTTCCGCCGGGGCTACATCCACGGTGCCTGACCGCCGGCGGCCGGCGGGAGCCCGGCCGCGCGCCTGTGGACCGCTGCGCCGGTTACCCACAGGCCGGCGATTGAGACTTCCGCCGGCGGCACCGGCAGGTCATAATGCGCCCCGTAACCGACGGGATAGGCGGTCCAGCGCACTCATCTCATTGGGGCTCAGCGAGAAGCCGAACAGCGCGAAGTTGGATGCGATCCGCTCCGGCTGAGCCGATTTCGGGATCACCGGAATGCCGTGCTGGATATGCCAGCGCAGCACGACTTGCGCCGGGGTCACGTTGTGCCGTTCAGCGATCTGCGTCAGGACCGGGGCGCGCAGGTCCGTGTTCTTGAGCGAGCTGTAGCCCTCCACAACCACTCCGAGTTCCCGCATCGCCGCCAGCAGCTTCGAGTCGTGGCCGGGCAGGCTCCACGGGATCTGGTTGACCGCCGGGTGCTCACCGCTGGCGCGGATCAGCTCATCGACCTGCGCGACGTCGTAGTTGCTGACGCCCACGGCCCGGGCCAGCCCCTCGCCGCGGACCTCGAGGAACTGCTCCCACACGGGCACAGACGCCGAACCTCTCGGCGGCCAGTGCACCAGCCACAGATCTACGTATTCGGTGCCGAGCGCCCGGAGGCTCGTGGCGATCGTCGCCCGCTCGTGGCCGGCGTTCTCCGGCGGGAGTTTCGTCGTTATGAACAGCTCGCGGCGGTCGAGACCGCTGTCGCGGACGGCGCGGCCGACCTCCGCCTCGTTCTGGTACATGGTCGCCGTGTCGATGTGCCGGTACCCGACCTCGAGCGCATACCGGACGGCCTCATACGCGCGCGCCCCGCGCAGCCGCCACGTGCCGAACCCCACCATCGGCATCGTCACCCCGCGGTCCAGGTCAACCCGGGCGTCCTCGCCTGCATCAGTCATACGTCAATTGTCCCAGGGGCCCGCCGGGCGGCGGGGAACGCGCTAGGCAAGTTCGCCGACGGCTGATACGTTCACCGCTCGTGCGGCGAATCTCGGTGGTCGGCTCGTCGGGAGCGGGGAAATCCACCGTCGCCCGGGCACTCGCGCGCGCCCTCGGCGTGCCGTTCGTGGAACTCGATGCGATCTTCCACCAGCCGGGCTGGGTCCCCCTGGACGAGAACGACTTCCGCCGCCGGGTCGCGGAGGTGGCCGCGGGGAATGCCTGGGTCATCGACGGGAACTACGGCGCCGTCCGGCCCCTGGTCTGGGCGCGCGCGGATACCGTGATCTGGATCGACCTGCCCCGGCGGGCGGTGATGCGGCAGATCGTCTGGCGCACGCTGCGCCGCATCGCGTTCCGTGCCGAACTGTGGAACGGTAACCGGGAACGGTGGGCATCCCTCCTCACCTGGGACCCGGAGAAGTCGATCATCTCGTGGGCGTGGCACAAGCACGCGGTCTACCGGCAGCGTTACGCCGCGGCGATGCAGGACCCGGCCTACGGTCAGCTCCGCTTCGTGCGACTGCAGAGCCGCGCGGCCATCCGGCGCTTCCTCGCCGGGACCAGCCCGGACTCAGCCGCCGCCCGGCTCGATACCTGACCGGCAGGGCCCTTAACCGCAGGGCCCTTAACCGCAGGGCCCTTAACCGCCGGGGCCCTCAACTTCAGGGGCCCTCAACTTCAGGCCGCGACCAGTTCGGACGGCTCGGCGATGACGTCCACGAGGGCGCCGTTCCGCATGACCGTGATCGCGAGGGGCTTGCCGATCGCCTCCGCGAACATCAGCCGCTGCAGGTCCTGAGCGGCGGCGACCGGATTCCCCGCCGCGGATAGGAGCAGGTCGCCAGGCCGGAGCCCGGCGCGGCCGGCCGGGCCGCCGGCGACGACCTCCGCCACGCGGAGCCCGCTCTCCCGGCCGATGCGCTCGCGCCACGGTGCCGCCACCGGCGCCGGCACCGTGACCAGGCCGAGGTAGGCCCGCCGGACGCGGCCGTCCCGCATCAGCGTGGACACGATCCGGCGCGTCGTGGTGTTGACGGGGACCGCCAGGCCCAGCCCGACGCCGGCGACGGCGGTGTTGATGCCGACCACCCGGGCGCTCGCGTCGGCCAGGGCTCCGCCGGAGTTGCCGGGGTTGAGCGCGGCATCGGTCTGGATGACGTCCTCGATGAGCCGTATCCCGGCGCGGCCCCCGGCGGGCATCGACCGGCCCAGCGCGCTGACCACCCCGGCGGTCACCGAACCGGCCAGGCCCAGCGGATTGCCGACCGCCACGACCAGTTGCCCGACGACGAGATCATCGGCCTCCCCGAGCTCGGCGGGCGGCGGAGTGGGGCCGGTCGCACGGAGCACGGCCAGGTCGGACAGCGGGTCGGAGCCGACCACGCGGAACGGTACGGTCGTCCCGTCGGAGAACGACGCGGTGCCTGCCTGCGCCCGCCCGACGACGTGCGCGTTCGTGAGCAGGAAACCGTCGCCGGTGAAGACGACACCCGAACCGAGGCTCTCACCCGATGGGCCCCCGGGGGCCCCGCGGGGCACGCGCAGGCTGGCCACCTTGGGCGTGAGCTTCTCGGCCACGCCGGAAACAACGAGCGAGTACGCGTCCAATGGACGGTCTGCGGCCATGACCGCCTCCATTTGAGGTGATTACAGTATTACAAACCAACCGGCCGGCCTTCGCCTACCTTCCGGCCGCGGTTATGCCGTCAGCGGAATTCCGCCCGGGCCCCCGGCGGTCCCCCGCTCCCCGCGCGGAGCCCTCCGCCGCTGGCGATCAACGGGTTGCGTAACGGACGTCGGTGGCCCTATGTCCTCCGGGCAGAGCCCTCCGCCGCGACGGCCAGCGCCCAGCGCCCGGCGATCAGTTAACCGGCGGCGGTGAGGGCGGTGCAGTAGGCCGCGTACTCCGTCAGCTCGGTGCCGGCCGGGAGGACGACCAGATCGCGGGCCACGGCATCGATCCGGGCCCGCATGGCGGCCGCCAGGAGGTCGCGCTCCGCGTCCGAGGAGAGCAGATGCGCGTTCTGGCTCCCGGAGGCCGTCAGCCGGCCGAGCAGGAGCATGGCCACGACTATGGCGGCCAGCCACGGCAGCAGCGCGACGCTGCCGATGAGCTCGGGCGGGTGCGGGCCCATCGCGTGGAAGGCCCCGACCGCGACGATGACGCCCATCCAGCCGGCACCGGCGATCACCATCGCGGCCAGCAGCCACTGCCAGGCGCACACCAGGCGCCACCAGGTGGGAATCCGGGCGCCCGCCGGAATGCTCTCGGTCACCGCGGTGCTGAGCGCGCCACCGACCGCCGGGACCCGGGACCGGGCGGCGGCCCGCACCGTGCGCGGCCAGGGATCGGGCAGGGTCTCGCCGATCGCGTCGGCGAAGGCGGTGACGGCGCTGTCTATCTCGGACTGCTGCGCGTCAGCGCCGGCGCTCAGCGCGATCCGGGCGTCGCCGCTGACCCGGCCCAGGCGGACCGGGTCACGGCCCGGGAACCACCCGGCGAGCCGGCCGAACGGCCAGCTGAGGTAGCGGGCGGCGTGGATCTCGCGGACGTCTTCCAGGGCATCGGTGACGGCGGCCAGGCCGGCGGCGCGCGCGAAGGCGTCGGCCAGGTTGAGGGCCGCCCCGGCGGGCACGCTCTCGATCGCGCTCCTGGTCTGGAGGGACTGGGCCGCGATGGCGAGCGCGGCGTCCGGCTCCACCTCCCACGGCGGCCGGGGACGGACCGGCTCCGGCAGCGCCAGGTCGTCGTCGACGGCATCCGGGTGACCGGGCTCGGTGGCCCGCATCCAGGGCGGTCTGGCCTCTGGCGCCCCGGCCTTCCCCGCCGCTCCCGCAGTCCCGGACAAGCTGGCGGGCGCGAACGCTGCGGGCGGCGCGGTCAGGCCGCCGGATCCGTCGTGGCTGACTCCTGCCGCGCGGCGGGCGACCGCGGCGGGATCGGTGGCGTAGACGGCGAACTTGGCGATGATGCTGTCGATGTCGGCCGCGATCCGGTCGGTTGTCGTCCGCCGGGCGGAGACCGCCCCGGCCAGGAGCTGGCGCAGGTTGTCCAGGCCCGCGCCGGTGGCGGCGGACAGCAGCAGGACACGCGCCTCGCCGTGCCCCTCGGAGTCCAGCAGCCTGCGCAGGTCTTCCTCGCAGTCCTTGGCCTGCTGGGGCGTGAGCAGATCGCACTGGTTGAGCGCGACCGTGGTCACGTTCGCGTGCCGCGCGAGCGGGGCCAGGAAGCGGTTGTGCACGGCGGCGTCCGCGTACTTCTGCGGATCGAGGACCCAGATCATGAGATCGGCCTGGCTGATCAGGCGGTCCACCTCGGTGGCGGCCCCGGCCGCCACCGAGTCGTGGTCCGGCAGGTCGAGCAGCAGCAGGCCGTCGAGGGCGGCCTCACCGGCGTCCAGCGCGCTGGCCCGGGCGTAGCGGTAGCGGCGCTCGATCCCCAGCCAGTCCAGCAGCGGCGCGGCCCCCTGCATCCCCCACACGCAGGCGTGCGCGAAGCGGGTCGCCGGCCGGGTCACCGCGGACGGCGAAAAAGTGGCCCCGGCCAGCGCGTTGAACAGCGAGGACTTGCCGCTGCCGGTGCCGCCCGCGAGCGTGACCACAGTGTGCGCGGCGGACAGCTTGAGGCGCTCATCGGCCCGTTCCAGCAGGGTCTCGGCCTCGGCGAGCAGCTCAGGGCTGAAGCCGCCCGGCCCGCTGCGGTCCCGGCCGATCTGCACCAGGGCGGCCAGCGCGGCCAGGCGGCCCGGCAGGTGGGTGCTCGGCAGTCCGGCGAACGGCGGAGCGCTGGTCGTCACTGCAGCGCCTCGAGCATGAAGGCCGCCTGGAACAGCCGGATTCCCGCGACCTCGTCGCATCGGCCAGCGCCGTCGATGACCTCGGAGAAGCGACGGAGTTCCTCTTCGAGTAGCAAGCGCGCCCTCTCGTTAAGCTCAGCGCGGGCCGCCCGGAATACGTCGTGCACCGCGTGGGTGCCCAGCACGGCCGTCACGATGCGCCGGGGAAGCGCCAGAATATCGCTGTCGTCCGCGGCCGCGGGACTGCCGGCTGCTGGACTGGCGGTCGCGTCCTCGCCGAGAATGGCCAGCACGGCGACCAGCGCCAGCGTATCGTCATCCAGCGAAGCGGACCGGCCTTGCGATCGTTTTTGCTGGCCGGCGTCCTGTACGAGCCGCATGACGTGATCTTGCCATGCACTGAGGGCCCGGGCCGCGCGCAGCGGCAGATCCGGGGCGGACTTGGCGAGATTGAGCTCGTGCCGGCTGGCGTCGCCGTCCCCGTCCCCGAACACCGAGGCGAACAGCCGGTCAGCCTGGTGCCCGGACACCCGGTCCCGCTCGGCGGAGGCGAGCATCGCGGACCCGGCGGTATCGGTGCGCCACCGGCTGTCGGCTTCCTCCGCGGCACGGTCGGCGGCGGACAGGACCGCCCCCTCCAGCGCCGAGCGCAGCGCGGTCTTCATGGCGGCGCCGCGCTCGGGCACCTGGCGCTTGCGGGCCCGTTTACCCTGCCGCGGGGCCTTGCGCGACCGCAGGGTCCGCATCAGGTCACCGGTCACCACGAAGTCCTGCCAGCGCGCCTGGACCTCACCGCGCAGCAGCGCGCCGTCACGGGTGGCCGTCCCGATCTCGGCCAGGGCCTCCCGGTAGGGCTCCTCGGCCTGCATGCGCAGCCGGGAGCGTACGGCCAGCTGGACCTCCGCGTGCGCGGCCAGCGCGGGCACCCGGGTCCGGAAGGTGTCGAGGACGCCCGACATGGTCTGGGTGAGGACCGCCACCCGGCGCTCGTCACGTCTCGCGGTGTCCGTGAGCCAGGCCCGGATCTCCCCGAACGTTTCGGGCGGCAGCATGCCGGCGGTGAGCCGGGTCTCCGGGATGACAAAGCGGTCGGCCCCGCCGATGCCGTTCGCGTCGAGCATGGCGGTGAAATGCCCGACGAGCTCGGCGCGGGAGCCGCTCGGGACGCGGGACAGCACGATCCCCAGTGACGCGTGGCGGTCCCGGGCGTGCTGCAGTATCTGCCAGACCGGCGCGTCCGCGTACCGGCTGGCCGAGGTCACGAACAGCCAGAGGTCGGACGCATCGAGGAACTGGTAGGCGAACTCGTGGTGCGCCTTGACCACGGAGTCGATGTCGGGGGTGTCGAGCAGCGCGAGCCCCCGGGGCATGCCCTCGGTCGCGGCCAGCACGAGCAGCCCATCCCGGCCCGGCCGGGCCAGGCCTTCCTGGCGGACGCGGGGCAGGCTGGGCAGGAAATTGTTCTCCGCGAACCAGTCGACGTCGGCCGGATGACACGCGAGGACCGGGCTGTTCGTGGTGGGACGGCGCACGCCCGTCGCGCTGACCGGCGCGCCGACGATGCTGTTGACCAGCGTGGACTTACCCGATCCGGTCGAGCCGACCAGTGCGACGAGGACCGGGGCGGCGGACCGGCGCAGCCGCGGCAGCAGGTAGTCATCGACCTGGCTGAGCAGCTTCACCCGTTCGGCTTTCGCCTCGGCCACGGTCGGCGCCTCGAACAGCAAGGGCACGGCGCCGATGCGCTTCCGCAGGTTGATCAGCGCGCTCTCCAGGGCACGCGCGTCCACCCGGACGTGCGGCTCCGCCATGGGGTCCGGCTCGCCCCCGGAATCCGGCGCGACCGCGCCGGCGTCCCGGGCAGGCGCGGCGGCTTCCGCGTCCCCGGCCGGCGCATCGTCCCCGGCCCGGTCGCCGGGGGGACCCGGGGTGCCTGCGGGGAGGTCCAAGGGAGCGGCGAGGGGACCGGAAGGAGCGGCGCGGGCACCGGCCGGGTCGGCCGGGGCGGGCGGCGGGACGCCCGGGCCTGCCGATTGCGGGGAGTCAGCAGCCAGGTCGGGCGTGACGCTGCCTTCGGGCGCCGAGGGCGGCCTCACGGCCGATCCGTTCCCGGCGCCGCGCGGCCCGCCGGGCCGCTTCCGGCCGGATGGGGACCCGCCGCGCTGGGGGCCCCGGAGTAACCGGGGCCCCCTGAGTAGTGGGTGTCCGCAGAATGGGCTCCGGCAGAGCCGCGCATGCCGGGCTGCATACCCCGCACGAGCTGGGCAATCTCCGCTGCGACGTTCACGACCTCACCTATCACGACTACGGCCGGCGGCCTGATCCCCTCTGTGAATACCCTAGGCGCGACTGTGTCCAGCGTCGCAACAATTGTCCGTTGAGTAGGCAGGGTACCGTCGGCGATCACAGAAACGGGCGTATGACCCGAACGGCCGTGCCGGATCAGCGTTTCGGCCACCGCGGCCAGCCGCTCGACCGCCATGAGCAGGACAAGCGTGCCCCGGGTGGCCGCGAGAGCCGGCCAGTTCACCGTGGACCGCTCGTCACCCGGCGGGACGTGCACGGACACCACGCTGAACTCCTGTGCGACGCCACGGTGCGTAACCGGCACCCCGGCGGCCGCGGGTACGGCCACCGCGCTCGTCACCCCCGGCACGACCGTCACGGGGATCCCGGCGCGCAGGCACGCGATGACCTCTTCCGAGCCCCGGCCGAAGACATACGGATCGCCGCCCTTGAGCCGGACGACGAATCGCCCGGCCTTGGCGTGCTCGATGAGTGCGGCGTTGATGTGCTCCTGCGCGACGGAACGCCCGTAGGGGATCTTGGCCACGTCGATGACCTGCACGTCGGGCGGCAGTTCATCCAGCACCGAGCGCGGCGCGAGCCGGTCGGTCACGACCACGTCGGCCTCGGCCAGCAACTGGCGCCCGCGCACGGTCAGCAGGCCGGGATCGCCGGGCCCGCCGCCGACCAGGGCGACGCCCGGGCGGTGGCCACGGCCGCGGCGGGCACCCAGCGTGCCGGTACGCAGCCCGGAGATGATGGCATCCCGGATGCCGGCGCTGTGGCGCGGGTCACCGCTCAGGACCCCGACCCGGACATCGCCGGCCACGCCGGAGGCCGGCGTCCAGACCGGCGAGAGCGCCGCGTCGTCGGCGCGGACACACCAGATCCGCTGGGCCTCGGCCTCGGCGGTGATGGCGGCGTTCACGGCCGGGTCGCTGGTGCAGGCGCAGACCAGCCACGCATCGCCGAGGTCGCCCGCGGCGTAGGGGCGGCGGGCCCACTGGATTTTCCCCGCCAGCGCGACATCTTCCAGCGAACCGGTGACCTCGGGTGACACCAGGAACACATCCGCTCCCGCGTCGAGCAGGGCGGGCACCCGGCGGGTCGCCACGGCACCGCCCCCGGCTACGACGACGCGCCGGCCGGCCAGGCGCAGCCCCAGCAGGTACGGCCGATCGTCAGCGGTTGCCATCGGAGCCGGTATCGGTGGGCGCGGTATCCGTCAGCACGCTGGTCCAGGCTCCTTCATGCTTTCTTGTCACTGACGCCGGCCGAATCGAACGTAGCGGTGTCGCGGAGCGCCCGCGCCGCGCTCTGGACGAGCGGCAGGGCCAGCACGGCACCGGTCCCCTCCCCCAGCCGCAGGTCAAGATCGACAAGCGGGCGCAGCTTCAGGAAACCAAGCGTAGCGGCATGTCCGGGCTCGGTGCTGCGGTGCCCGGCGAGGCACGCGGCGACGGCGTCCGGCGCGATGGCCACCGCCGCCAGCGCCGCCGCCCCGGCAATGACGCCGTCCAGAATGACCGGAACGCGCAGCGCCGCCGCGGCCAGGATGAAGCCGGCCAGCGCAGCGTGCTCGTAACCGCCGACGGCGGCCAGCACCCCGACCGGGTCGGCCGCGTCGGGCTGGTGCAGCGCCAGCCCCTGGCGGATGGCCTCTACCTTCCGGGCGCGGGCGGCCGCGTCGGCCCCGGCCCCCGGGCCGGTCACCACGACCGGGTTGCTGCCGGTGAAGGCGCAGATCAGCGCGGCCGACGCGGTGGTGTTCGCGATGCCCATGTCGCCGGTGATCAGGCATCGGTTCCCGGCCGCGACCAGGTCGCGGGCGACCTCGATCCCGGCCGTCAGCGCGGTCAGGGCCTGCTCGCGGGTCATGGCGGGGCCCCGGGTGAAGTCGGCCGTGCCCCGCCCGACCTTGCGCGGCAGCAGGCCCGGCGCCGGTTCCAGTTCGGCCGCGACCCCGACGTCGACCACGACGACCTCGGCCCCGGCCTGCGCCGCGAACGCGTTGACGACGGCCCCGCCGGCCAGGAAATTGGCGACCATCTGCGCGGTCACCTCCTGCGGCCACGGGCTGACGCCGCGGGCGTGCACCCCGTGGTCCCCCGCGAAGATCGCCACCGCGGCCGGCTCGGGCATCGGCGGCGGGCATTCCCCCGCCAGCCCGGCGAGCTGAACCGACACGTCCTCGAGCACGCCCAGGGAGCCGGGCGGTTTCGTCATCCGGGCCTGGCGCTCCCGCGCCGCGGCGGCCGCCTCCGGATCCAGCGGGCGGATCGCCGCGATGACCTCGGCCAGGGCATCCACTGGCTGCTCTCCCGGCAGGCCGCGCCGGCCGAACTCCCCGCTGTGCACCGCCCACGCGACCGGCCGGCGCCGCGCCCAGCCGGAGGCCTGCAGTTCCGGCTCCGGCGCGAACTCCCGCACGTACCCGGCGCACAGGTAGGCGACCACGTTCAGGTAAGCGGGCAAGCCCAGCTCGGCGGCCAGTTCGCGCTCGTCGAAGAAGCTCACCCAGCCGACGCCGAGCCCCTCCGCGCGCGCGGCCAGCCAGAGGTTGGAGACCGCCAGCACGCTGGAGAACGCGGCCGTCTCCGGCTGGCTGTGCCGGCCCAGGGTGTGCCGCCCGCCCCGGGTGGCATCACAGGTCACGGCGATGTTGACCGGCGTGTCCAGGATGGATTCCACCTTGAGCCGGCCGAACGCGCGGGACCGCGCCGTCGGCAGGCCGGCCGCGTAGCCGTCCCGGTTGCGCCGGGCCAGCGCGGCGATACGTTCCCGCTGGGCCCGTTCGGTGATCACGACGAAGTCCCAAGGCTGGGAGAACCCGACGGATGGCGCCTGGTGGGCGGCGGCCAGCACGCGGCGCAGCACATCGTCCGGCACCGGGTCGGGCCGGAAGCCCTCCCGGACGTCACGGCGCTCCCCGATGACCCGGTAGACCGCCGCGCGCTGCTCCTCCGGGTACGGCTCCGCCCGCTGCTCCTCCGGGTACGGCTCCACGTGCTGCTTCTCCGGCTCCGCGTGCTGCTTCTCCGGCTCCGCCGGGGGGGCGGCATCGTCGGGATACATGGTCATCGGGCCTCCAGGACAGTGGTCAGCGCAGCCACGAAACGGACATTGGTGGCGCGGTCACGCACCGCGATGCGGATCCAGTCGGGGCCAAGCCCCGGGAAGGTGTCGCCCCGGCGCACGGCGAACCCGGCCGCGCGGAGCCGTTCCCGCACGCTGCGGCTGGTGGGGCCGCTAAGGCTGGTGGGGTCGGTAGGGTCATTGAGACTGATGGGGTTGGTGGGGTTGGTGGGGCCGGTGTGATTGGTGATGGGGTCGATGGGGTCGGTGGGAGTGAGCTGGTGCGGGACGCTCCGGTGGGCGCAGACCTTCAGCAGGAGAAAGGGCGCGCGGGCGTTAGGCGTCACGGTGACGCCGGGCACCTGGCTCAGGGACTGTCCCAGCCACGTCCGTTCGGCATCCATATCCGCCGCCCAGGCGGCGGCCTCCGCGGTGGCGGCCGGCGCACAGCAGGCCACGACGGCGGCCAGGGCCGGCCCGGACACGGCCCACGGCGGGCGTGGCCGGCCCAGCGCGCGGACGTGCGGCGGGCTCGCGAGCAGGTAGCCCGCGCGCAGCCCGGCCAGGCCCCACGTCTTGGTCAGGCTGCGCACGACGATCAGCCCGGGGACATCACGCGCCCCGGCCAGGCTCTCCGGCTCGCCGGGCACGCAGTCCGCGAACGCCTCGTCGACGACGAGCAGGCGTCCCGGCCGGGCCAGCGCCCTGATCGCCGCGGCGGGGTGCAGGACCGAGGTCGGGTTGGTCGGGTTGCCCACCACGATCAGGTCCGCGTCCCGCGGCACGGCCCCGGGATCGAGCGTGAACTCGCCGCCGAGGGTGACCCGGTGCACCGGATGCCCGGCCGCCCGCAGCGCGGCCTCTGGCTCGGTGAACTGCGGGTGCACGATGACCGCGTGGCGGGGCCGGAACGCCCGGGCGATCAGGGTGAACGCCTCGGCGGCCCCGGCCGTGACCAGGACCTCGGCCGGGGGCCGGGCGTGACGGCGGGCGGCCGCCTCGGTCGCGGCGCGCGGGTCGGGGTAGGCGGCGAGGTCGCCGGCCGCCACCAGGATCCGGTCCAGCAGCCACGGCGGCGGGGTGCCCGGGCGGACGTTCACGGCCAGGTCGATCAGGCCTTCGGCGAGTTCGGCGTCCCCGTGGAAGGACAGATCCGGCTCCGGCGGCCCGGTGCTGTCCTCCGATGGCCGGGTGCTGTCCCCCGGCGGCCCTGTGCTCGCCAGTGACCCAGTGCTGGCCGGCGGCCCGGCGGCCGGCCCCGGGACGCCGAGGCGGGCGTCAGCCGGCATCGACGGGATGCGGGTGATCATGCGGGTGGTCGTGCGGGTGCTGCGGGGCGCCGACGCGGTGCGCGAGGCCGGGCAGCGCGACGCGGTACTGGCACATGTCGCAGTTCATCCTGATGTCGCCGTCCAGTGCCTCGCGGTAGCGCTCGGCGACGAGCCCGGCGATCTCGTCGCAGTCGCCGAGCACGTCCGCGCACCGGATGTTCAGGCCGGGATGGGCTGGCGCGTACTCGGCGGCCTGAGCGGCGACCCGGTCCGGCAGCACGCCGGGGAACAGGAAATAGCGCGCGACCACGATGGCGCGGGCCCCCAGCCGCCGGCACCGCTCCAGGCCTTCGGCCACGCTGGGGCGGGCGAGCGAAACGAATGCCGTCTCGGTGAACTCGTACGAGCGGCCCTCCCACAGCATCCGCGCGTCCTTGCACACGTCGGCGTTGGCGTCCGGGTCGGTCGAGCCGCGGCCCACCACGAGCACCGCGTACGGCTCCGCCAGGTCGCGGGCGGCCGCTGAGATGCGTTCGGCCAGGAGAGTCAGCAGAACCGGGTGCGGGCCGAGCGGGCGGCCGTACCGCACGGTGAGGCCGGGGTGGCGGGCCGTCTCCCGGGCCAGCGCGGCCGGCACGTCGCCCTTGGAGTGACCGGCCGCGGACAGCATGAGCGGAACGGCTACGAGGGAGCGGTGGCCCTGATCCACCAGGCCGGACACGGCGTCACGGAGCGGCGGCGCGGACAGTTCGATGAAGCCGCCGGCCACGTCCAGCGGCTCCCCACCGGCCTCGGCCAGGCCACCGACCCGCTTGGTCAGCGCGGTGAAACCCGTGACTCCCTCCGGATCGCGGGTCCCGTGGCCCGCGATGAGCAGCGCGGGCCTCACGGGCGGTCCCCGGCCGAGCCGGCCGAGGCGGCGGGACCGGGCGGCCCGGGGCGGGCGGACGCGGGCGGGCGGCCTGACGCGGGCGGGCGGCCCGGGGCAGACTCGCGTCCCCCGGAAGACAGGCGGCTCGCGGACGGCTGGGGAGCGTGTTCGCGGGCAGCGCGCAGCAGCGCGTTGAACGCGGCCGCGGCGACCGCCGAACCGCCCTTCTCGGAGACGTTGCTGATCGCGGGCAGGCCGCTGGCACGCAGCGACTCCTTGGCCGCCGTCGCGCCGACGAACCCCACGGGCAGCCCGATCACCAGCGCGGGCACGACGTCCCGGCGCAAGATCTCCTCCAGCGCGGTCGGCGCGCAGCCCACCACCCAGACCGCGCCGGGCCCCGCCTCCCCGAACGCCAGCCGGGCCGCGGCGGCCGACACGGTGATGCCCACCGTCCGGGCCAGCCGGACCGCGATCGAGTCTTTGATCTTGCAGATTACCGGGTAGCCGGTGATGCCGGACGCCACCATCGCCACGTCGGCGATGACGGGTCCACCCCGGTTGATGGCGGTGACCCCGGCCGCCAGCGCCACCTCGTCACAGATCAGGTCGGTGGCGTAGTCGAAGTCGGCGCTCGCGTGGATCACGCGCTCGGTCACCGCGCGGGTCAACGGCGGCAGGTGGCTCAGGTCGATCCGGGAACGGAGAATCCGGTAGGATTCGGTCTCGATCGGGTCCGGTCCGCTCGACGCGCGGTCGAATTGGGTCAATTTTCCTCCCCGGTTTCCCCCGGCAGGCGGGCGAGATCGATCGCGTCGACGGGACAGACCTCGACGCACTCGCCGCATCCGGTACACAGCTTCCCCAGGACGATAAGCCGCGCTGGCCCCTGGGCGGGCCGGATCGCGCGTTCCGGGCAGGTCAGCAGGCATGCGCCGCAGCCCTGGCACCGGGTGGTGACGACCGCGACCGCGCTCGGATCAGCCCGGGCCGCAGCCGTTTCGGCCGGCGCCGTCACGATGGGGCCGGCACGATGGGCCGTCACGATGGGGCGGCCCAGCGGTACTCGCGCGGGGTGACCATCCGGCCGGCCACCATCGCCGAGCGCGAGGAACCCACGATGACCAGGGTCCGCATGTCCACCTCGGCCGGGTCGAACGCGGCGAGCGTGCTGGCCGACACCGCCTCGCCGGGCCGGGAGGCGTCCCGCACCCAGCCCACCGGCGTCTCCGGCGGCCGGCACGCGGCCAGGATCGCCAGCGCCTTCCGGAGCTGCCAGCTCCGTCCGCGGCTGGCGGGGTTGTAGAAGCACGCGACCAGGTCGGCCTCGGCGACGGCGGTGATCCGGCCCTCGATCGCCGCCCACGGGGTGTGCAGGTCCGACAGCGAGATCAGCGCGTGGTCGTGCCCGAGGGGCGCGCCGAGCAGTGCGGCGGCGGCGAGGCTGGCCGTCACGCCCGGCACGCTGATCACGTCGATCGTCTCGTCGGCGAGTTCGAGGGCCGGGCTGCCCATGGCGTAGACGCCGGCGTCACCCGACCCGATGAGCGCGACGGCCCGGCCGGCGGCCGCCTCCGAGACGGCGGTCACGGCGCGTTCCTGCTCGTGGCCGAGGCCGGTGGCCAGGACGGTGGTCCCGGGGCGGAACAGGTCCGCGACCTGGTCCACGTACTGGTCGAGGCCGACGACGACGGACGCACGGCGCAGTTCGGCGGCGGCGCGCGGCGTCATCAGGTCCCGGGCCCCGGGCCCGATCCCGACGATGGCCAGCCGGCCCCGGGGACGCGCCCGCGCGACCGCCACCGTGGCGTGGGCGCTCACCCGCTTGGCCACGACCAGTTCCGGCTCGCCGGGGCCACCGGGGGCGCCAGGGCCATTGGGGCTAATCGGGCCGCTTGGGCCACCAGGACCACTGAGGCTGATGGGGCCACCAGGGCCACTGGGGCCATTGTGACCACTGGGGCTATTGGGAGCGGAGTGGAGCGGTCCGGCGGGAGTGCCGGAACGCGCGGCGAGGAGGGCGGCGGCCTCGGCCACGCTGGGGGTCCCGACGGCGATGAGGACCGTTTCGCTGGGGTTCGGCACCGGAACGGCGGCCAGTTCGGCGGCCGGGAACTTGGCGAGCGGCCAGTCCCGGGCGCGGACGGCCGCCAGTAGCCCCGCCTCGTCCGCCTTGAGGTCCACGGTCGCGGCCAGCCGGACCGAATGCGGGGAGAGCCCCGCGCCGGCGAGGGCCTCGTCGATCAGCGCACTGACTTCGGCGGCCGGAACACCCCGGCTCGCGCCGACCCCGACGACCAGGGAAGGCGGCCGGTAGACGACGATCGGCCCGGCGGAGGCAAGCAGGCCCGCCCCGCCGGATAGGGCCGCCCCGCCGGGCAGGCCGGTGTGGGCGGGCACATCAGTGCGATCGGACACGATGATGGCGGGCACGCCGGGCTCCGGCGGTCCGCTGACCACGTTGGGCGGCAGCGGCGGTAGCGGCCACGTAGCGGCGGCGGAGAGCGTGACACGCTCACCGGACAGGATCGCCGCGCCAACGGCGGCCAGGTCGCTGCCCGGCTCCACGACGAAACCAGCGTCGGCGCCGAACTCGTCGAGGGCCACGCACCCGGCCGCGTCGCTGGCCGTGGTGATCACCGCCTCGCCGCCCAGGACCAGCGCGACCTTCCGGGCCAGTTCGTTGGCCCCGCCCGCGTGCGCACCGACCACCGGGACGGCGTAGCGCAGCGCCTCGTCGACGCACACCACTCCCGGGTCGGAGCCCTTGCCGGCGAGCAGCGGCGCCAGCAGCCGAACGGTCGCCCCCACGGCCAGGAAGCACACGATGGCGTCGCACTCGGCGAACGCGCGCGGCAGCGCGGCGGCCGCGGGGCCCTCGTACCGGCGGGTGCCCGGCCAGGCCTGGGTGAGCCGTTCGGCCGCCTGACGGCCCGCCGCCGTGGCCGCGATCAGCCCGATCATGCCCCCGCCCCCGTCCGCGTCCCTGCCCGCGTCCCTGCCCGCGTCCCTGCCCGCGTCCCTGCCCGCGTCCTTGCCCGCGTCCTTGTCCCGGCGGCGGCACGTCCCTCGCTGGTGGCCGTCGCGTCGGGGCGGTCCCGGTCGTCCCCGGCGCCAGGCTGGCCGGCCCAGATGACGAACACCGGGTTGGCCGCGGCGAGCCGGAACGATCCACCCGGCAGCCCGGCCAGCCGGGAGGCCTGCAGCTGGCTGCCGCCGACCGCATACCCGAACCCGGCCAGCATCTCGCACACTCCGCGCACCCGGTCCACCGAAGCGAGCGACACGACCACACGGGCGGGCTGTCCCGCCGTCACCGCCCCGGCCAGGGCGTCATCGTCCCCGCCGCCGGCGAACACGGCGTCCGGGGCGGGCAGGCCCGCACATGCGGCCGGGGCTCGGCCCGCCACGACCTGCAGCAGGACGCCGTGCGCGGCGGCGTTGCGGCGGATGCGGGCGCACTGCCGCTCGTCGGCCTCGACCGCGACGGCCCACGCACCGAACCGGGCGCACTCCACCGCGACCGAACCGGACCCGGCGCCGACGTCCCAGACCGTCCGGCCCGGGCCGGGACCGAGCCGGGCCAGTACCAGCGCCCGGACCTCGGCCTTGGTGATCATGGAGTCGCGGTGCTCGAAGTCCGCCTCGGGCAGCGCCCATCCCGCCGGAGCGCCCTGGTGCCCGGCCAGCCATCGGGTGGGGCTGGGGCCCGCGGTGGGGTCGATCGTGATGAGCACGTGCGGGTCCCTGACGTCGGCGGCGGGGTCCTCGGCGGCGGGGTCTTCGGCGACCCGGACCCGCTCGTCCGGGGTACCCAGGCGCTCGGCGACGTAGACCGTGCGGCCCGCGGCGAGCAGCGCGGACCTGAGCTGTCCCGCGGTGGCCTCGGGCGGGCCGGTCAGGATGGCCGCCTTCGGGTGCGCGAGAGCGGCGGCGAGCACCGGCCGCAGGTCGCGGCCGTGCGCGGACAGCACGAGGGCGTCGGCCCAGTCCAGGCCGAGCCGGGCGAACGCCAGGGCCACGGAGGAAACAGCGGGAATCACCGCTGGGGTGACGCCGCGCGTCCGCAGCGCCCGTACGATGCCGAAGAAGCCGGGATCACCCGAAGCCAGCACGGCGGCCGGCCCGGGCGCGGCACAGATCGCGTCGAGCGCGGTGCCCAGGTGCCGGATCACGATGCGCTCGGCGGCGGGGGGAACGCTGACCGCGGCGAGGTGCCGCCGGCCCCCGGCGACCACGGACGCGCCCGCCAGCGCCGCGGCCGCCGCCGGGGCCAGGGCGCTGCCGTCGCACCCGATCACGGTGACGGTCATGCCGGCTCCCCGGGCACGTACGCGGACCGGGACCCGGCCAAGGACCCGGGCGGGTAGGCGGCGAGCTGAGTGCGCCCACTGAAATCAACCATGATGACCCGAACGGACACGGACGCGGGCATGGCCGCGGGTGTCCCCGGTCCGGACCCGGCTGGCGCGGGCGCGGATGGCCTGTCCCCGGAGGGCGCGGCTGCGGGGCCGGGCGCCCCGGCCGGCGGTACATCCCCGGCGGCAGTTCCGGGCCCGGCGGCGAGTTCGGCGCAGAAACGGGTCAGGACCCCGGCCACCCGGCGGCACAGTTCCGTGCCTGCGGCCGGGAGCAGTCCCGCCTCGTCCCACAATTCCGCCGCGTGCCGCGCGGAGTTCGCCGCCTCGACCTGGGCGGCCAGGTCAGCGGTCCCCCCGGCGGCGCGGGTGATCTCCGCGAGCAGATCGTGCGGCACCCTGGACCGCGTGTAGTGCGTCATCAGCACGCCGCCCGCGAGCTTGGCCAGCTTGCCGGCCATCCCGGCGAAGACGATGCGCCCGATGCCGTTCGCCACTGCCTGGCGCAACGCGGCGCCGGTGAAGTCGCCGACCTCGATGAAGCAGATGTCCGGCAGGCTGGGCAGCAGGGTCATGGCCGCCTTCTCGGTCCGGCCGCCGGTGCACAGCACGGCCGTCGTCTCGCCCTGCGCGGCGAGCACGGACACCGCCTGCTCGACGCTCGCGCGCCAGGACGCGGTGGAGAACGGGCGGACGATCCCGGTGGTGCCGAGGATCGAGATGCCGCCGATGATGCCCAGCCGCGCGTTCGTGGTCTTGCGCGCCATCCGCTCGCCTTCCGGCACCGAGATGACGACCCGGATACCGGACGATCCCAGATCGACCGCCTCCCCGACGGCCTGGGTGATCATCGCGCGGGGTACGGGGTTGATGGCCGGCGTGCCCGGCTCAAGGCCGAGGCCGGGCTTGGTGACGACCCCGACCCCGACGCCGCCGTCGAGCTCGATCCCGGGTGACTCCCGCCAGGTCACCGTCGCGGTGAGGTGGGCGCCGTGGGTGACGTCCGGGTCGTCGCCCGCGTCCTTGACCACGACCGCCTCGGCCCGTTCGGTGCGCGGCAGGGGCGCGCCCGGCCCGGGCGGGCCAGCGGGAGGCGGGCCAGCGGGGGACGGCACCAGCTCGCAGGAGTCGACCGGGAAGCCGGCGCGGCGCCCGGACGGGAGCGCGATCTCCACGCTGGACTGCACCTGGCCGGTCCGCAGCGCCGTCGCCGCGGCCTTGGCGGCAGCGGCGGCGCAGGTCCCGGTGGTCCAGCCGGTGCGCAGCGCACGGCCACGTTCCTTCGCGGTGCGGGGCAGGTCGGGCTCGCGCAGTTCGGGGCCGGTCATCGCCGCTCCCGGTCCGGCGCGGGCAGGTCAACGTCCTGGACCTGGCGCTCTTCATCCTGGCGCTGTCCATCCTGGCCTAGTCGCTCCCCGTCCTGGGCCCCGCGCAGGTTGCCGTCCTGGGTGCGCAGGGCGCGGCGAGCGGTGGACTCGGCCCGGCGGAAGCCGTGGAAGTGGCCGGGGTGGTACAGGTGCGACCGGGTGCCCTCGGCGCTGAGGCCCGGGCCAACGAGCACCAGCGTGTGCTTCCACAGCTTGCGGGCCTTCATCGTGGTGGCCAGGCCGGCCAGTGCGCAGTGCACGATCAGCTCGTCGGGCCAGGTCACCTGGTAGGCGATCACACACGGCGTCTGCGGCGGGTAGCCGCCGCTGAGCAGTTCTTCCTGCAGTTGCCCGGACCGTGCGGCGGACAGGAATAGCGCCATCGTGGTCCCGTGCCGGGCGAAGCCGGCCACCTCCTCACCGGCCGGCATGGGGGTCTTCCCGCCGCCGAGCCGGGTCAGGATCACCGACTGGGCCACCTCCGGGATCGTCAGTTCCCGGCCGATCCGCGCCGCGACCGCGGTGAAGCTCGAGACGCCGGGGACGATCTCGGTGACCAGGCCCAGTTCCGCGCAGCGGTCCAGCTGTTCCTGGATCGCGCCCCACAGCGCCGGGTCACCGGAGTGCACCCGCGCGACCCGCAGGCCGCTGGCGGCGGCGCGCTCGTAGTACGGGAGCACGCCCTCCATCGGCAGCAGGGCCGAGTCCACGATCTCCGCGTCGGGCCGGGCGTGCTCGAGCACGCCGGGATGAACCAGGCTGGACGCCCAGATCACGACGTCGGCCGCGGCGATGGCGGCCGCGCCGCGCAGGGTGATCAGGTCCGGCGCCCCGGGCCCGGCCCCGACAAACGTCACCTGCCCGGCGGTTGCCCCACCGGCGGCGCCATCGATCACTGCGCTATCGGTCACTGGGCCATCGGTCACTGGGCCATCGGTCACTGCGCTATCGGTCACTGCGCTATCGGTCACTGGGCCATCGATCACTGGGCCCTCCGGTCCGAACGCCCCAGGCTGGCGCCCACGCCGTCCCGCCGGGCGGGGACGATCAGCGTGGACAGGTACGGCACGGCGCGCAGCGCGGCGAGCCCGGCGGCGGGCCTGATGTCCTGGCCGGGCAGCCCGAGCCGGGCCCCGGCAATCGCCCCGTCGAGGCGGCCGGCCTCGGCGAGCAGGTCGCGGACCTCCCCGGGCGACGGCCCGGCGGCCGCACCCAGCTTGTAGCCGACCACGGTGCCCGGCCGGCTCAGCGCATCGCGCAGCGGCCCGGCGCCCGCGGTGAGCGGCAGCAGGGTCAGCGGCTCGTCCCCCTCGGCCAGTACGGTCGCGGTCCCGGTCACCGTGGCCGAACGTGCCGCCAGATCCTGCATGGCCGTGATGCCCGGCACGGTCTCGATGATCACGTCGCGGACCATATCGCGGACCGTCTGCGCGAGATAACTGAACGTCGAGTACAGGTTGGGGTCGCCGATCGTGCCGAACGCGATCGTGCTGGCTCCCGCCTCGAACGCGCGGGCTACCTCGCGGGCCGCCGCCTGCCAGGCCGACGCGCGGCGGAGGGTGACCCCTCCGGTGTCGTTCAGCGCGAAGGCGATCGGCCGGATGGTCTCCGGGCCGATGTGGGCGCGGATCGTGGCCTCGGCCCGCCCTGCCGTCGGCCCGTCCTGGCCGCCCGGGTCCTTGGCCATCACGGGGACGAACACCGCGTCGGCCTCGCGCAGCACCCGGATGGCCTTGAGGGTGACCAGTTCCGGATCGCCAGGCCCGACGCCTACGCCAATGAGCTTCTTCATGTCGCGCTCCCCGCCACGGCGTGCGTCCCGGGGCGGACGCGGGCGGCCGCGGAACGGACGGCAGCGGCGAAACGGGCGGCGGAGCGCGGGTAGCCGGCCCAGTGCGCGTGCAGGTAGGAGGCGTGCACGGCGCCGGCCACGTGGCCTTCCCGGCGGAGGTCGCCGTGACTGGAGTTGCCTGCGGGGCTGGGGGGGCCTGTGGAGCGGCCTTTAGGGCTGGAAGGGTCTGTGGGGCTGGGAGAAGTTCCGGCGGGGAGAAGCCACGCGGCGGGGGTGCCGTGATCCGGGGTGGCGGCCGTGCGGTGGAACTCGTGCGCGCGGACGGCGTCGCCGGCGGCCGCGAGGACGGAATCGGTCCCGGCGCGGGCCTGCCGGTAACCGAGCACCAGCCTCCCCGTCATGGCCGCCTCGACCGGGAGGACGCCGCACATGGGCTGGCCGTCCAGGGACCTCGCCAGGTAGAGCAGCCCCGCGCACTCGGCGGCGATCGGTACGCCCCGGGCGGCGGCCGCGGACACGTCCCGGCGCAGCTGCTCGTTGGCGGACAGTTCGGCCGCGTGGACCTCCGGGAAGCCCCCGCCCAGGACGACCCCGGCCGTGCCCTCGGGCAAGTGCTCATCGCGCAGCGGGTCGAACACCACGACGTCCAGGCCGGCCGCGGCGAGCAGTTCGGCGTGCTCGGTGTAGCTGAACGTGAACGCGGCACCCCCCGCGATCGCGACGGGGCCCCCGGCTCCTGTGGCGGCCGGCGCATCCAGCGCGAGGGCCGTGGCCGGGTCCCAGGCCGGGCTGGGGAGAGGGCAGGCACTACGGGCCAGCGCGAGCAGGCTCTCCAGGTCGCAGGACTCCTTGATCAGGGCGGCGAGCCGGGCCACGGCGTCCGTGGCGGACCGGGAACGCTCGGCGGCGGGGACCAGGCCCAGGTGCCGGGACGGCGCGGCCACCTCGGGCGAGCGGCGGATCGCACCGTAGACCGCGATCCCGGCCGCGGCCAGGGCGTCGCGGAGCAGTCGCTCGTGCCGGTCCGACGCCACCCGGTTGAGGATCACCCCGGCGACCGTCGTCCGCGGATCGAACCGGGCGAAACCTCCCGCGACGGCGGCGACCGAGCGCCCCATCGAGGCGGCGTCAATGACCAGGACGACGGGCGCGCCGAGCAGCCGCGCGACGTGTGCTGTCGAGCCGTAGCCCGGATCTCCCGCCCCCTCTCCGGTCCCCGGGTCGGTGCCGTCGAACAGGCCCATCACGCCCTCGACCACGGCGACGTCCGCGCCCCGGGCCGCGTGAGTGAACAGCGGGACGATCCGGTCCTCGCCGCACAGGAACGGGTCCAGGTTCCGGGCCGGGCGCCCGGTCGCCAGCGCGTGGTAGCCGGGATCAATGTAGTCCGGGCCGGTTTTGTGGCCCGAGACGGCGAGCCCGGCCGACCGCAGCGCGGCCATCAGCCCGCAGGCGACCGTGGTCTTCCCGCTGCCCGAGGCCGGGGCCGCGATCACGAGCCGGGGGACCGCTACCATTCGACGCCCTTCTGCCCCTTCTGGCCCTGGTCCATCGGGTGCTTGACCTTCGTCATGTCCGTAACCAGGTCGGCGTAGGCGACCAGATCCGGGTGCGCGTCGCGGCCGGTAATGACCACGTGCTGCTGCCCCGGCCGCGCGTCCAGCACGGAGATCACCTCGGCCACGTCGACCCAGCCCCACTTGATCGGGTAGGTGAACTCGTCCAGGACATAGAAACGGTAGGTCTGCGCGACCAGGTCCCGCGCCACCTGGGCCCAGCCCTCGGCCGCCTGCTCCGCGTGGCCGCCCGTCTCCCGCTGAATCCAGGACCAGCCCTCGCCCATCTTGTGCCAGGTGACCGGGCCGCCCTCGCCGCTGGCGCCGAGCGTCCGCAGCGCGTGCTCCTCCCCCACCCGCCACTTGGCCGACTTCACGAACTGGAAGACCCCGACCGGCCAGCCCTGGTTCCAGGCCCGCAGCGCCATGCCGAACGCGGCGGTGGACTTGCCCTTGCCCGTCCCGGTGTGCACGACGACCAGTGGCCGGTTGCGCCGCGCGCGCGTCGTGAGCCCGTCGTCCGGCACGCTGGCCGGCTGTCCCCTGGGCATCAGGCAGCCATTCCCCGGGCGGCGCGCACGACCCCGGCGAGCGTCCCGGCCCCGGCCGAGGGCAGGTCCTCCAGGCTGACCAGCGCCGCGCCCAGGCGGGCCGCGAGCGCCACGGCCAGGCCCAGCCGGATCGGCCCGGTCTCACAATCCACCACCACGGCCGCCACCCCGGCCAGCATGGCGGTGGCGCGGGCCAGGTCGGCGTCGCCGCCCCGGGTAGCCCGGCCGTCGGTGACGATCACCAGCAACGGGCGCCGGGCGGGGTCGCGGATCTTCTCGGCCGCCAGCACCTCGGCGGACCGGGCCAGCCCCGCCGCCAGCGGGGTCCGGCCGCCGGTGGCCAGCGTGGCCAGCCGGCGGGCGCCCGCCTCCACCGACGACGTGGGCGGCAGCACCAGTTCGGCGCCGTCCCCGCGGAACGTGACCAGCCCGACCTTGTCCCGGCGCTGGTACGCGTCGAGCAGCAGCGACAGCACCGCGCCCTTGGCGGCGCGCATCCTCGGCCGCGCCGCCATCGAGCCGCTGGCGTCCACGGCGAACAGCACCAGGTTGCCCTCGCGGCCGACGTGGACGGCCTCGCGCAGGTCGTTCGGGGCCAGGATGAAGCCCGGCTGTGCCGCGGAGCCGGCTCGCCGCTTGCGTTCCGGCTGGGCGGGGGCCGCGGCGCGGAGCGTAGCCGGAAGGTGCAGCGCGGTGATCCTCCCGGACGGCTGGCGCGCGCCGACCGTCCGGCCGGTCGGGGTGTACGCGGGCGACCGGCGGCCGAGCGCCCCGGCCCCCATCCCGGGAACGGTCAGCAGCCGGGCCCGGAACGGCGGGGGCGCCGGGACGGGATCCGCGCCTGAGGGCGGAGGGCTCCCGGCCGGCGTCCGTTCGGCATCATGATCTGCGGCCCTCGGCTGGCCCACGGCGGCTTCCGGGCCTGCAGCGGGATCCGGCACGGGACCCCCGCCGTGGAGGCCCTGACCATCAGCGCCGGGCCGCTGCGAGTCTGGCCCGCCCGGGCCGTCGTCACGGGACGGGCTGGACGGTTCCGGGGGCTCGGGCGGTTCCGGTGGGCCCGGGGGCTCGGGCGGCTCCGGTGGGCCCGGGGGCGGCTGGCTGAGCGCGTCCTCCAGCTCCTGCTCATCCAGGCCCGGGGCGTCGAACGGGTCACGGCGGCGACGGTGCGGGAGCGCCAGCCGCGCCGCCTGGCGGATGTCGTCCACGGTCACCTCGCCGCGGCCGTGCCAGGCCGCCAGCGCGATCGCCGCGCGCGCCGTCACCAGGTCGGCGCGCATGCCGTCCACCCCGAACCGGCCGCACACGGCGCAGATCTGCCGCAGCGCGGCGTCGGGCAGCACGACGTGCGGCAGCCGGGCGCGCGCGGCGGCCACATCGGCCGCGACCCGGCGGGAATCAGCGGCGAAGCGGGCCGCGAAACCGGCCGGGTCCGCCTCATAGGCGAGCCGGCGGCGGACCACCTCGGCGCGCTCGTCCGGATCGCGGCTGGCCGCTACCTCGACGGTCAGCCCGAACCGGTCGAGCAGCTGCGGCCGCAGCTCGCCTTCCTCCGGATTCATCGTGCCGACGAGCAGGAAGCGCGCGGCGTGCCGGACCGAGATCCCCTCCCGCTCGACATAGCTGACCCCGAGCGCCGCCGCGTCGAGCAGCAGGTCGACGAGATGATCGTGCAGCAGGTTGACCTCGTCCACGTACAGCAGGCCGCGGTGCGCGGCGGCGAGCACGCCGGGCTCGTAGGCGGTGACGCCCTCGGACAGCGCGCGCTCGATGTCCAGCGAGCCGACGAGGCGGTCCTCGGTGGCGCCCACGGGCAGCTCGGCGAGCGTGGCCGGCCGGGCGTGCTCCGGGCCACCGGGCGCATGCGGGCCGTCCGGGCAGGCGGGGTCGGGATCGGCCGGGTCACAGGAGAACCGGCAGCCGCGGACGACACGGACCGGGGGCAGCAGCTCGCCGAGGCCGCGGACGACGGTGGACTTCGCGGTGCCTTTCTCCCCGCGCACCAGGACCCCGCCGATCGCGGGCGAAACCGCGTTGAGCAGCAGCGCGAGCTTCAGATCCGGCATGCCGACGATCGCGGCGAAGGGATACAGCGGAGCATGAGGGCTGGTGGGCACCGCGTTCCGCTCGTCGCCGGAGGTCACGTCGCTGGCCGTCATGCGGGGCCGTCCTTCCCGGGTCTTCGCGCCCGTAGCCGGTCATAGCGGCGGCCGGAGTCTCCTGGCTCCCGGATCACAGTTTCCCCTCGCCTTCCCGCCGCGATGGCGACGGTGGCCTTAATGAGGGGTTACTCCCCGGTTACAGTTGCGCGACAGCCCCGGATTCGCACCGGAGTTCCTCCGCATACCGCCTGCGCTCAGCATGTCACATTTGCCGAGGTAGCGGGACCCAGGCCGCGAGCACGGATACACTGACCAGGCACATCTAGCCCGTCAACACCGCGGTTGGCCGAAACCACCCCGGATGAGACCGGCTCAGCGGGCGTCCGGTCCGGAGCGTCCCCCCAGCTAATCCCCAGGCTGCGGCGGTAACGTGCCCGCGTTACAAGTGAGCCTGAAGATGACTGACATGCGAATGGAGCCTGTATGGGGAACGATCTTCGCTCCCGGATACCTATAATCGAGGGTCGCGTACTGGTCACGGGCGGCTCGGGGTTCATCGGCAAACGGCTCGTGGCCGCCCTGGTGACCGCCGGCACAAAGGTGACAGTAGCCGATCTCAGGCCCTTTCCGGGCGATTCCGGCTCGGTAGAGGCTGTCGTGGGTGACCTCTACGACCCGGACGTCGCGGATCAGGCGGTTGCGCCCGGGACGGACACGATCATCCACCTCGCGGCGCGGACCTCGGTCCTGGAGTCGGTCAAGGACCCGGAGACCACCTACCGGAACAACGTCGCGGTCACCGCCGGCCTCCTGGAGATGGCCCGGCGGCGCGGCGTGCGGACCTTCCTGTTCGCCTCCACCAACGCCGTCGTCGGCAACGTCGGCGGGGCGATCATCACGGAGCAGGCCCCGCTGCGGCCGCTCACCCCGTACGGAGCGACCAAGGCCGCCTCGGAGATGCTGATCAGCTCCTACGCGGCCGCTTACGGGGTCCGCGGCGTCCCGCTCCGGTTCTCCAACGTCTACGGGCCCGGGATGCAGCACAAGGACAGCTTTATCCCGCGGCTGATGCGCGCCGCCCGCGACGGCACGGGTGTCAAGGTCCGCGGCGACGGCACCATGATCCGTGACGTCATCCAGGTCGACGACGTGCTCAGCGGGATCTTCGCCGCATGGCGCTCCGACCACACCGGACCGGTCATCCTCGGCTCCGGGCAGGCCGTCACGGTGAACGAGATGGTGGCGACCGCGCGCCGGGTGACCGGCGTGGACATCCCGGCCGAGAACGCCCCGATCGCCCAGGGTGAGATGCCCGCCGTCAAGCTGGACATCTCCATCGCGCGCGGGCTCGGCTACGTACCGACCTACGACCTGGAGTCGGGCATGGCCACGGTGTGGCCCGACTTCGCGCCCGAGGGCGCGCTGACCGCGAGGGCCCTGGATGCGCCGGCTCCGGCTGGGTCGGCTCTGGCTGGGCCGGCTCTGGC
>PLRW01000163.1 GCA_003164955.1 Actinomycetota bacterium | reverse complement strand
TCATATCATCGACGCGGCCCTGCGGCTGGAGGCGGCGCCCGGCCACACGCCGGGATCGAGCGTCCTGAAGCTCGTCTCCGGCTCGGAGTACGCGCTGCTCGCGGGAGATCTGATGCACACGCCGCTCCAGGTCACCGAGAACGGCCACAACAGCTGCTTCTGCGAGGACCCCGCCGCCGCCATCGCCACCCGCCGCCGGTTGCTCGGCTGGGCTAGCGATCACGCCGCTCTCGTATTGCCGGCCCACTTCAGCGGCCATGGCGCGCTTGAGGTGGAACACCGCGGCGATGGCTTCGGGATCCGCCGCTGGGCTGGATTCGACCGGCTGTGAGCGCATGGGCAGGCCGGCCCGAGCCGGGTCCGGTACCGGGCAGGCCGGCTACGGCGCCGGACGATCTCGTCGTCGCGACTACCTCCGGCCTGATACAGGGGACGCGGACCCCCCAGGCCCGGGTGTTTTTCGGCGTGCCGTACGCCGCGCCGCCGGCGGGAGAGTCGCGGTTCGCCGTACCGCGGCCGCACCCGGGCTGGGCAGGGGTCCGCGATGCGGCGCGGCCGGGACCGACCGCGCCGCAGCCCCCGCGCGGCCGCTTCGGGCGCCTGGATCTCTTCCCGTTCTTCGGCGGCGGCTGGGAACGCGGGGATGACTACCTCACGGTCAACGTGTGGGCACCGCTACAGCCGGGCCCGCCTGCTCCGGTGCTCGTGTTCGTGCACGGCGGTGCCTTCATCGCCGGCTCCGCGCGCGGGCCTGCCTACGACGGCACGGCGTTCGCCCGTGATGGGGTCGTCCTGATCACCGTCAATTATCGGCTCGGCATCCCGGGCTTCCTCTGGCTTCCGGACGCGCCGGACAACCGCGGCCGCCTCGACGTGATCGCCGCGCTGCGCTGGATTAGCGAGAACGCCTCCCGCTTCGGCGGTGACCCTGGCAACGTCACGCTCTCCGGGCAGTCCGCTGGCGCGATCATCGTGACCGGCATCGTCGGCGCGCCAGAGGCGCGGGGCCTGTTCCGGCGCGTGATCATCCAGAGTGGCAGCGGGACCGCTGCCTTTACCCCCGAGCAGGCGGAAATCGTCACCGCGGCCGTCGGCCGCGGGATCGGCGTGGCCCCGACCGCAGCCGCCCTTGGGCAACGGTCCGACGAGGAACTAGTGGACGTGCTGCCCCGGCTGTCCGGGCTGGACCTAGCAACGGTGGACGCGCACGACCCGCTCGGCGGCATCACGCCGTTCAGTCTCGTGCTCGACCGCCAGCCCGCCGAGACCATCGCCGATCTTGGGAGCAGGGCCGCCGCGGACAGCGGCGCGCCGGCAATGGAGCTGCTGATCGGGTCGAATCTCGACGAGGGCAGCCTGTACCTCGCGCCGTTCCAGGATCTGGACGACTCGACGGAGACCGACTTGCGCTCCACTGCCGCACGGTTCCATCCCGCCCCGGACCGCCTGGTCGACGCGTACCGCTCCGCCCGGCCGTCGGCGACCACCGCGCAGCTGCGGGTCGCGCTGCTAGGCGACGGCATGTTCGGGGCGGGCACCCGCCGCTTCGCGGACGCGCACGCGCAGGTCGGCGCAGCCCGGACCTTTGTCTATGAGTTCACCTGGCGGTCAGCGGCCCTCGACGGCAAACTCGGCGCCTGTCACCTCATGGAGCTGCCGTTCGTCTTTGACCAGATCGGCCTGCCCGCCCTGCACGGGCCCGGCGCGCTGCTCGGTACCCAGCCGCCGCCCGGTGACCTCGCCGCACGCGTGCACGCGACCTGGGTCCGCTTTGCGACCCAAGGGGACCCGGGCTGGCCTGCCTACTCCCAGGCGACCCCGACCGTGCAGCAGATAGGCGAGACCTGGACGCAAGCCGTCGGCCCACATGCGGAGGAGTTCCGCGCGTGGGGGCTGTCCGCACTTGGCGCCGAGCCAATGACATGATGATCGCCGCCGCGCCCAGCCGGATCCTGCTGACCACCAATGCAAGCGCGGGCTTCGACCAGCTCACAGGCGTCCGAGCCGAAGCCCTCAAGCTTCCCTGCCCTGACCGCTAAGTGTGTCGTTATGTCACGCACGTGCCACATGACAGTCAGGCGTGTATGGTTCCGCGGCTGTCGAAGGTCATCGCACGTTGCAGGGCCGCGGCCCGGAGGTTTTCGGGGATTTCGGCCGGGCCGCCCAGCCCGCCGGCGTTAATGCCCGCCTGCGCTGCCTCCTCGACCACCGAGCCGACCAGGATGGCAAGGTCAGGCGTGCGGTGAAAAATCAGCACCCCGTGATTGGCCAGCAGCACCGCCGGCCCCCCGGGAGTCACCGCAGCCCGGATGCTGGCGATGGCTTCGGCGGACCCGCGCGGCCCATACTCAGCCACGGAAACGCCGCCGGGAAGGCCGAACATGGCCAATGCCTCCACCCAGCACCCGATGGGCCGGCGGGCGACTGCGTAAGCGGTCGCGTAGGGCGAATGGGTATGCAGGACACAGCCGGCCTCGGGATTGTCGGCGTACATCGCCGTATGCATGGCGACCACAGCGCCCTGGATGGGCGGCAGATCGCCCTCCAGCAGGGTCCCATCCAGCCCTACCCGCACCACCTTGGAGGCCGGATGATCGCGCAGGGAGGGGCCAGCGGTGAAGTACATCTCCTCCGCCCCTGGGACCCGCACGCTGACGTTGCCGTGCCCATTCGCCGAGATCGCTCCGCTGGCCACCACACGCTGAGCGATGTCGGCTACCTGAGCGGCCAGTCCCTTGTCCACGATGAACCTCCCCCGGCAAAGCGCACCAGCCACCCAGCCGCAGGAACCTAGTGCCACTTGCTCGCTGCCCAACATATCCAGGCATCGTGGCCTGAACAAGGCCACGCCCAGCTACGCGCCTCGCAGACGTCCGGTCATGCCGTGTGTAGTGCTCAGCTGCGGATCAGGCGCTCGGCAAGCTCTGTCTCTTCTGCTGAGACCTCGGCCGGCCGGCTGGCGCGTAGCCGCCACGGGGTAGATGCACAGGATCGCCAAAAGGTCCAGCGCGAGACGCGCAGAATGCCGTGATTTGGGTAGGTCCCGGCTATTTGGCGGTGAAGCCGGCGTCGACCGGGAGCGCTATGGCGGTGACGTAGCGGGCCTCGTCGGAGACCAGCCAGGCGATCGCGTTACTGACGTCGACGGCTTCGATGAGCTGGACATCCAGAAGGTTGCCCACGTCGGCTCCGCTAGAGGCGGGAGCACTGGCGAACAGTCCGGCTACCGCCTCGTTGATCACCATCGGCGTGTTCGCCCCGGCCGGGTGCACGGAGTTGACCCGGATGTTGTACGGGGCCAGCCAGTGCGCCCAGGTACGCCCCAAGCCCACGATGGCATGCTTGCTGGCGCAATAGCCGTCCGATCCGCCGCGGCCGTTGCCGCCACGGCCGACCAGGCCGAGCGTGGACCCGGTCAGGACGATCGCTCCGCCCCGGCCCTGTTCGATCATGACCGGGGCAGCGGCCTGGACGGTGTTCCAGACGCCGAACAAATTGACCTCCACCTGGTCGCGGAACGCCTGCTCCTCGCTGGCGCCGGGGGACATCATCCCGATGCCCGCGTTGGCGACCACGATATCCACCGAGCCAAGACGCGCTACACCGCTGGCCACAGCGGCCCGCAGGGCAGCAGCGTCGCGGACGTCGGCCTCGGCGGCGACAATGCGCCGGCCCAGAGCCTCGACCTCAGATACGGTCCGGGCGAGGTCTGCCGGCGTCGCCAGCGGGTAGGCGACCGAGTCGATCTGCCGGCAGATATCCACCGCGATCACGTCGGCACCGTCCTGAGCCAGGCGCACCGCGTGACTACGGCCCTGTCCCCTGGCCGCGCCGGTGATCAGCGCGACCTTGCCATCGAGCCGTCCCGCCATAAGATCGCGCCTTCCATGTGTCCGGGTCCGCTGCTTCGTAGATGCCCGATCGGCTAATGCCGGGCTGGTACCGGGCTGACCGCCACGGCCTGCAACTGCGACTGCCGCAAGGTCCGGAACTCATCGCTACGGGCGGCCGCAGACGCCATTCGCGGCTATGCCGAGGCCCTCGGCTGGACGGTCGGGTCGCCTAGGCCCGCCAGTTCCAAGTTGTCAGCGGGCCTTGGAGTACCCGGCTGGGCTGTGCCTGGGATCCGGCTGCCTCAGCCGATCCAGAGAATGTCGAAAATGCGGATCAGTTCGGCGGCCTCGCCGACCCTGAACGACAGCAAGCCGTAGCCCGCACCAAATACCGTCCGGCGATAGGCAGGATCGTTGCCGGGCGGTATCACGGCCGCATCCCACGGCTCCAGGACCAGGACGGCGNNCGGCACACCCGGCTACCGGGAGCTTGTGCCGGATCCACAGGTTCCAGAGGATCCCGCACAGCTTGGCGGCTGGCTCACGCGGAACGTGCTGCGGCCGTCCATGCCGCTATTCGACGAGGCCCGCCGGGTCGTACACGAGGACCCCCGCATCCGCGACACTGCCGCGTACAGTTCGGTGCTCGCGGCCGTGGCGGCGGGAGAGTCGTCGCCGACGAAGATCGGCGGCCTGCTCGGCCGTCCGGCTACCTCCCTGACGCACCAGCTGACCACGCTGGCCTCGGCCGGGTTCATCGACCGCCGGCACGACCTGCTCTTGGACCGGTGCGTGCCGTCGCGGCGGCGAGCCATGCCCGGATCTGGTCGTGATGGGCAGACCACGCCGTCCACGCCGCCCTGGCCATGTCGGCGACGAGGCCGGGCCGGTCTTGCCCGGGGGCGTCCGCGAGGTCACGCACGGTGAGCTGGTAGGCGCCGGGCCTGGGTACGAGCAGCGGGTACTCGCGGCCGGTCCACGTGCCGATCATGCGCCGCAGCCGTGTCCCGGGGATGCCCTGCTCCAGCGACGCGCACAGGCTCATCAGGTGCACCGCGACGGACTGGCGGTTGCGCCGGTCGGGGTTGGCGGCGTGCTGGACCGCATACGAGTCCACCAGGTGCTGGATCAGCGTCGGCGCGCCGTGGCCGGCGGCCAGGGATGCTTTCCAGTCCTCGAGCCCGCAATACAGCGCCCAGCATCCCGGGGCGGCGTGCATGTAAGCGTGGATGGGGCCGGGCGCATCCGGGACCATCGCACCGCAGCCGGAGCACCCTACTTCGCGCACGGCCGCACGATAGCGGCCCTGCGCCAACTTCTGGTAGCTGATACCCCTCGGGCAGATTGGCGAGCCAGGCCATTACAAGCCGGCGCAAACTGCGTTCGGCCTTGATGCCGTTCCTGGTAGCGCCCTGAATGTCCGGCGTCAGCCGCTAGCGGTCGGCGTGCAGCGCGGTCCGGGCCTGGCCGGCGAGCTTGATCGTTTCCGTTACGTCTGGGTCGTCGGCGGTGGGCTGCAGGACGACGGTGGTCGCGCCGGCCCTTGCGTAGGTGCCGATGATGTGCGCGACGTCGGCGGCCGACCCGACGGCGGCGCATTCGGCCGGCGCCGCCGGGGAGGGGTTAGCAGGCTGCGGCGGGGCGGCGGCGAGCTCCGCCTCGGCCCGATCCTTAGCGCCCGGCCCGGCCGCGCACAGCAGGTACACGACCACCTCGTGCGGCCGGGCCGCGGCTGCCATGGCGACCGCCCGCCGGACGCCGTCGGGCGTGATGCCGGCATCCAGGACCAGGCCGTCGGCGATCTCGCCGGCCAGGGCGATCGTCCTCGGGCCCCGGGCGCCGATCAGGAGCGGTGGGACGGCCTGCGGCGGCCAGTCCAGGGCGACATCGTCCAGCCGGACGTACTGCCCGCTGACGGTGACCGTCTCGCCGTTCAGCAGCGAGCGGACCGCCGTCACCCACTCCAGCAGCAGGGTCATTGGCGAGCGTACCCCGGCTCCCACCTGGTCCATCCAGGCCAGGACGCCATGCCCGGCGGCCGGGACGAAGCGGCCGGGAAACATCCGGGCCAGCGCCGCGACCTCCATCGCCGCCAGCGCCGGGTTGCGGAGCGGCACCGGCATCAGGCCCAGGCCGACCCGCGCCGAAGCAGTCCAGGCGAGCGCAGCGCCGGCGGTTGCCATGCTGCCCTCGCAGAAGCAGTCTTCCCACAACCAGACGTCGTCGAGGCCAGCCTCCTCGGCCGACACGACAAAATCGTGCAGCCGCTCGGGCGGCAACTGCGGGCGGAATACCACGCCCACCCTGATTCCGGCCCCAGCATGCTGATCGGTGGTCATGGCCGAGATGGTAACGCCGGGTCCTGACCGTCAGATCTTCGGTCGCTTCTTGCCGCGTCAGATTCGGTGCTCGCCGGAAACCTGCCGGCCGGCACGTCGAAACCGCTGGCCCGGTTCAGCGGCCCGGATACGGAGGCCGTTCTCGACGTCATTGCCCGTGCGACGGCGACCTCTCCGGAAACCCTCCGCGCCGAATGCGAGGTCCGCGACGCGGCCTACCTCGCCTCCGATCTCCGCCTCGCGCTCGAGCACCCCGATGCCCATGCGCGGATGGCTGCCGACCGTCTCCGTGGACTGGAGGAACTCATCGCCGGGCGCTACTGGTGGCGTCACACCCGGTGATGCCAAGAGTCGGACTTCAAAAGCCGCGATGCCGCGTTGGTCACAGTCTGGCGAGATCACGCCGACCTTTGCAGCTACTTAACGGAGGCGGCGGGATCTGCCGTCCGGCCGAGTTTCTGCACGAAGCTGACGCCGTCCCCGATGGGGATCAGGACCACTTTGACGCGAGGATCGGCGGCGATCGTTTCGTTGAGGGAACGGATCGCGGCGACGTCCTTGCCGCCCGCGAGATCGCCGGTGACGTGGCCACCCTGGAGCATGTTGTCCAGGAGCATCAGGCCTCCCGGGCGCAGCCGGGTCAGCACCTCTTCGTAGTACCGGGCGTAGCCCGTCTTGTCGGCGTCGATGAACGCGAAGTCGAATTGCTCGCCCGGCGGCAGCGAGCGCAGGGTCTGCAGGGCCGGGCCGATCCGCAGCTCGATCCTTTCGGCGATCCCGGCTTCCTGCCAGGCCTTCCGGGCGATCGACGTCCATTCCTTGCTGACGTCACAGCACAGCAGGTGCCCGCCGGGCCCCAGGCCCCGTGCCACCGCCAGCGCCGAATAGCCGGTGAACGTGCCGATCTCCACCGCGCGCGTGGCTCCCATGGCCCGGACCAGCATCTCCATCAGCACGGCCTGGTCATCACCGATCTGCATGCCGGCGGCCCGGCCGGTCTTAGCCCGCGTGATGCGCTGCAGGTCCAGCTGGCCGGCATCGGGCGGGGTGGAATGCGCTGCCGCGTAGCCATCGATCACCGCATCAATGAACTGGCTCCGCCTGCGAGCGGCCGCTGAGACCATATCCGTACCTCTCCTTCGAGGCTGCCACCTGACCCATTCATGAATACCAGGTGCCGTTCATCTCACGCCCCAAGCAACAAGCCTCTTCACCAGCCGATCGTAAAGGCCCGCCCGCTGCCCAGGCCATCCTCCGCACGGCTGATCCGCCGTGCCCTACCTGCGGCGGATTTCTGTCGCCGGGAGGACCCGGGCTAAGGCGGGGGAGGTCGGGCGGGTGGTGGCCAACTGGTCGCGCTCGGTCCTGATCGCGGCGGTGAGCGTCTCCACGTCGTACGCCCCGTAGTGGCGCTGCCCGTTGATGAAGAACGTGGGTGTCCCGGACACGCCGGACAGGTCCGCCGACTCGAGATCCTGGGCGACGCGGGTGACGTGGGCGTGACCGCGAATGTCCTCGCGGAACCGGTTCAGGTCGAGGCCCAGCGTCGTCGCGTGGCGCACGAGGTCCGGGATGCGCAGCTCGTCCTGGTGCTGCAGGAGCAGGTCGTGCATCTCCCAGAACGCGCCCTGGGCGCCCGCCGCTTCGGCCGCTTCCGCCGCGAGCTGGGCGTTCGGGTGCACGTCGGTGAGCGGCAGGTGCCGCCACACGTACCGGATGGTGGTGTCGGTCAGCAGGTCCCGTACCACCGGCTCGGCCTGCCCGCAGTAGGGGCATTCGAAGTCCCCGAACTCGATGACGGTGATGTCCGCCTTCCGCGGCCCGCGGATGTGGTCGCGGTCCGGATCGACCTCGGGGATCAGATCCTGGATCAGCTTGGTATCGCCGAACATGGCGCGCACGCGCCGGTCGGCCGGGAGCAGCCGGACCACGCTGAGCACGGCCCAGGTCGCCACCGCGGCCACGAACGCGGCCGACAGCGCGCCGAGTTTGGCCTCGGCCAGTTCCGCGCCCTGGAACGCGCGCGTGGCGATCAGCAGCGCCACCGTGAAGCCGATCCCGGCGATGGTGCCGCTGCCGGCCACCGCGGCGGCCCCGATCGGCGGGCGGATCCGCCCGTGGCTCAGCCGGGTGACGGCCCGGGAACTGGCGATCACGGCGATCGGCTTGCCGGCCACGTAGCCGATCAGCACCCCGAGGGTGACGGGGGAGGTGTACGCCCGGGCCAGGAACCCCGCGTTCACCACGATTCCCGCGTTGGCCAGGGCGAACAACGGCACGATCACGTAGCTGGTCCACGGGTGGTAGAACGCCTGCAGACGTTCGTTCGGGGAAAGCACAGAGACCAGCCCCACCTGCGCCGAACGGGCGAGTTCGGGGGTTGGCTGCTCACGGAAACGGCGGACCAGCACCGTCGCGTCCTCCAGTTCGCCGCGCACCGGCGTGTACGCGGGCGCGGCCAGCCCGATGGCCAGGCCCGCCGCCACCGGGTCGATCCCGCTGGTCCGCAGCGCCGCCCACATCACGATGCCCAGGATGGCGAACACCGAGCGCCGCTGCAGCCGGAACCTGACCGCGAGCAGCAGCAGCGCGAACGCGACGAGCGCCATGCCCAGCGGCATGAAGCTGATCCGGTCGCTGTAGAACGCCGCGATGACCAGCAGCGCGACCAGGTCGTCGACGACGAAGACGGTGAGCACGAAGACGCGCATCCGGTCCGGGACGTCGCGGCCCATGATGGCGAGCAGGCCGAGGGCGAGGGCCGTGTCGGTCGACATGGCCACCCCCCAGCCGTGCGCGCTCGGACGGCCCGCGTTGATCGCCAGGTAGATCGCGACCGGGATCACCATCCCGGCCAGCCCGGCCACCAGCGGGAGCGTGAACCGCCGGCGCTCGCGCAGGTCGCCCAGATCGAACTCGCGCCGGGTTTCCAGCCCGACGACCAGGAAGAACAGCGCCATCAGCCCGCTGTTGAGCCACGTCCGCAGGTCCTGGGAGATGCCGAACGGCCCGGCCCCGATCGACAGCCGGGCGTGCCAGAACGACTCGTAGCTGGCGTCGCTGGCGTTGGCCCAGATCATCGCGGCGGCGATCCCCGTCACCAGGACCATGGCGCTGCCGGACTCGGTGCGCAGGAACTCGCGCAGCGGAGCCGACCGGTTCCGTGCCCACAGCGTCCGCCCCGGCGATTCCGTCATCCCCCAGGGTTATCAAGTCCGGGATGTGGCGGGTCCCCTGGGGTAGGCACGGGGGCCGGTGCGGCCTGGGCAGGCCTTCCACCAGCTGCGATCATGAATGGCAAGGTAACGGCGCCCGTGCCGCGCCCGCGGTGCCCGGAGGTGGAATGGCAGACCCGGAGGTGGAATGGCAGGAAAGTGGCCCGGCGCGGCCGGCCTGATCTGCGTGCTCGGCGACGCCCATCTGGACGTGGTCGTGCGTGTCTCCGGCCCGGTGGCCGAAGAGACCGACACGCCCGCCCAGACGCTGGTGGGGGTGGGCGGGCAGGCCGCCAACGTGGCCGCCTGGATCGCCCGGCTGGGCGGCCGGGCCCGGCTGATCGCGGCCCGCGGCCGTGACCCCGCGGCGCACCTGGTCGCCGCCGAACTGGCCCGCCTGGGCGTCGACCTGGCCGGCCCGGTTCTGGACGGGCGTACCGGCGTGGTGGTCTCGCTGTCGCAGGGCGGCCGGTCCCGGTCGATGCTGACCGACCGCGGGGTGGGGCCGGAGCTTGCCCCCGGGGCGGTCGACGCCCGCTGGCTGGCGGGCTGCGGGTGGCTGCATCTGCCCGCCTATAGCCTGGTCTCCTGGCCGGTCCGGGACGCGGCGCTGGCGGCCGCCGCCCGCGTCCCGTACCGGAGCCTGGACCTGTCGTCGACCGCGGCCGTGACGCAGTTCGGAGTGGGGCGGTTCCGTGAGCTCGCGGCGGGGCTCCGGCCGGACGTGGTGTTCGGCACCGAGGCCGAGACGGCCATGGTCGGTGACATTCCGGGGGCCGAGATGGTGGTGAAGCTCGGCCCGGAGGGCGCCCGCGCCGGCGGCCGCGTCTATCCCGCGTCGCCGGCCACGCCGGTTGACTCGACCGGCGCGGGCGATGCGTTCGCCGCCGGCTACCTGGTCGGCGGGATGGACCTGGCTCTGCGCGCCGCGGCGCGGGCCGTATCGAAGATGGGAGCGATGCCGTGACCCGGGGAACGCTGGGGGACCAGGGAAGGTCAGGGGGCCAGGGAGCTTCGGGGACTCAGCGAACGCCGAGGGCCCAGTACATGCTCGTGACCGAGGAGGTCGCCGGGGCCCTGGCGCAGCAGCGGCCGGTCGTGGCGCTGGAGACGACGCTGGTGTCGCACGGGTTCTCCGAGGGCCGCGGGCTCGCCGCGGCGGTGGAGTCCGAGCGCCGGGTCCGCGAGGCGGGGGCGACGCCGGCCACGGTGGGCATCGTGGACGGCGCCATCCACGTCGGCCTGACCGGGGCCGAGCTGGAACGGTTCGCCGAGGCGGGTACCTCGGCCCGCAAGGTGGGCGCGCGTGACCTGGCCGCCTGCCTGGCGCAGGGCGCGCTCGGCGCCACCACGGTCGGCGGGACGCTGGCCGTCTGCCGCCAGCTCGGTATCCGGTTCATGGGCACCGGGGGGATCGGCGGCGTGCACCGCGGCTTCGCCGAGAGCATGGACATCTCCGGTGACCTGCTGCAGATCGCGCGGACCCCGGCGGTGGTCGTCGCGTCGGGTCCCAAGTCGCTGCTCGACGTGGGCGCGACCGGCGAACTGCTGGAGACGCTCGCCGTCCCGGTCCTCGGCTGGCAGACCGCGACCCTGCCCCGGTTCTACGCCGCCGAGGGCGGCCCGCCGGTGTCCGCCGTGGTCAGCGATTCACCGGAGGTGGCCCGGATCTGCCGGGCGCACTGGCAGTTCGACGGGGCGGGGGGCCTGCTGCTCGCCCGGCCGCCCATCGGCGGCATCGACATCGACGTGCTGATCGACGAGGCCGTCTCCCGGGTCCGGAGCCAGAACCTGGCCGGGCAGGCGGTCACGCCCGCGGTGCTCTCCCTGGTGCACGAGCTCAGCGGCGGCCGCAGCGTCGAGGTCAACCGGCAGCTCATCGAGGACAACGCCGCCCTCGCCGCCGAAACCGCCGTCGCCTACGCCCAGCTCCAGAACTCATAACTCACCCGCCCCCGCGCCCCGCTTTTACCGGACCTGCGTGGGGCAACGGGAGGGCTCCGGGGGGCGGAAGGGGGCGGGAGGGAGCCGGGGTGCGGGCTTAGGAGAATTCCAGGGCGGGGGGGAGGATGGCGCCCAGGAGGGTGCCCATGCGGCCGGCGCTGGCCCGGCCGGCCGCGATTACTTCGCCGTGGCTGAGCGGCTCCCCGGTCATCCCGGCCGCGAGGTTGGTGACCAGGGAAAGGGCCATTACCTCGGCGCCCAGGTGGCGGGCCGCGATGGCCTCCATGACGGTGGACATCCCGATCAGGTCGGCGCCGAGCGTGCGCAGCATGGTGATCTCGGCGGGGGTCTCATAGTGCGGGCCGGGCAGGGCCGCGTACACGCCTTCGGTCAGTTCGGGGTCCGCCTCGCGGGCGAGCCGCCGCAGGCGCGGGGAGTACAGGCTGGTCAGGTCGACGAACCGGGACGGGTACGGCTCCGGCGGCGGCGGCCCGTACAGCGGGGACCGGCCGGTGAGGTTCAGGTGGTCACGGACGATCACCGGCTCGCCGACGCGGTAGGTGTCCCGGATGCCGCCGGCGGCATTGGTCAGCGCAATGATCCGGCAGCCGGCCGCGACCGCCGTGCGGACGTTGTGCACCGAGGCGCTGATCGGGTGCCCCTCGTACAGGTGCGTCCGGCCCAGGAAGACCAGCAGCCGCAACCCGCCGGCGGTCAGCGCCTGGACCGTCCCGGCATGGCCGGGCACCGACGGCGGCGCGAACCCGCCCAGGTCGGCCACCGGGATTTCGGTGACCTCGGCACGGAGCGAGCGCGCCAGGGCGTCCGCGGCCGGGGCCCAGCCCGAGCCGAGCACGACGGCGGCGTCGTACCGGGAGATCCCGGTCAGTTCCGTCAGCCGCGCGGCGCTCCCGGCGGCCGCGACGTAGGGATTGTGCGCGCCGGGCGTGCCTGGTGGGGCTGGAGGGATAGGGGAGCCGGCTGGGGTGGGGGAGCCGGGCGGATCCTGAACGCCGGTCATGACGTGATGTACGGCTGGCCGTCGGCGGCGGGCGCCCGCACCTGGCCGACGAGGCCGGCCACCGCGATGATCGTCGCGACGTACGGCACCATCAGCAGGAAGTCCGACGGCACCGGGACGTTGACGGTGGACAGGATGGACTGCAGCTCGAAGGTGAAGCCGAACAGCAATGCCGCGCCCACTCCGCCCAGCGGCGTCCACCGGCCGAAGATCATGGCCGCCAGCGCGATGTACCCCTTGCCCGACGACATGTCCTTGCCGAACGATCCCACCGACCCGATGGTCAGGAACGCCCCGCCGATCCCGGCCACCAGCCCGGCCAGGATCACGTTGCGGTACCGGGTCAGCTTGACGCTGATGCCCACGGTGTCCGCCGCGGCCGGGTGCTCGCCCACGGCCCGGACCCGCAGCCCCCAGCGTGTGCTGAACAGGCCGACCTGCACCGCCACGATCAGGACGTAGGTGATGTACAGGAACAGCGTCGAGTCGAAGAACACCGGCCCGATGATCGGGATGTCACCCAGCAGCGGGATCTTGATCGGCAGGTAGGTGGACGGCGAGTTCAGCGTGTTGGAGTAGGGGATCAGCACCTTGTCGTACAGGTACCCGGTCAGCCCGGACACGAAGACGTTGAGCACGACCCCGAGGATGATCTGGTCGACCAGGTAGGTGATCGCGAAGACGCCGAGCAGCAGCCCGATCAGGCCGCCGGCCAGCGACCCGGCGATGAGCCCCAGCCAGAGCACCCCGAACGCGCTGGCGAAGATCGCTCCGGCGAACGCGCCGATCAGGAGCTGGCCCTCGATCGCGATGTTGATCACCCCGGAGCGTTCGCACAGGCATCCGGCCAGCGCGCCCAGGATGAGCGGGATCGAGTCGGCCAGCGTGCCCTGGAACTGGTTGATGACGTTGAAACTGTTCACCGACCCCCCGTACGCCCAGCACAGCAGGGCGATCACGAAGAAGGCCAGGGCCAGGCCGATGCTGAGCCGGCGCACCACCTTGCCCAGGTCCATCACGCGCAGCGCGGCCAGCACGATGGTCGCGGCGCCCAGCGCGTACGCGGTCTCCGCCGCGGGCACCTTCAGGTTGGGTACCGTCACCTTCGCGAACGGCTGGGAGAAGGCGAACGTCGCGTCGCCGTGGTGGGCGTACTTACCGAAGACCAGGATGTCGACCAGGCCCAGCACCAGCAGGGTGGCCGGCGCCAGGAACCGGCGGCTGACGCTGAGCGGGATCCGTCCCGTGGCGGCGAGCGTCGTCATGCGTTCCATCCCTTGGACAAGACCTGCCCGGTGCCGCCGGCCCGCGCCGCGCGCAGCCGGTACAGCGCCCGGATCAGCGGCGGGGCCGCGACGAACATGACGATCAGCGCCTGGATGACCTGGACGATGTCGACCGGGGTCTGGGTCGACGCCTGCATCAGCGGGGCGCCCGCGTGCAGCGCGCCGTAGAGCAGGGCGGCCAGCACCACGCCGCCGGGCCGGGCCCGGCCCAGCAGGGCGACGGTGATCGCGTCGATGCCGTAGGTGCCGTAGCTCTGGAAGTTGAGGCTGAAGTCGGTGCCCTGGATGACGGTCGAGGCGGCCAGGCCCGCCAGGCCGCCGGCGATCAGCATGACGAGGATCCAGGTCCGCGGCACGCTCATGCCCGCGCTGCGCGCCGCGTTCGGGTTCGCGCCCACCGTCCGGAACTCGAACCCCAGCGTGCTGCGGCTCATCAGCCACCACACGCCGGCCGCGCACGCCAGCGCGAGCAGGAAGCCGGCGTTGATGCGCAGGTGCGTCCCGGCCAGCAGCGGCAGGTGCGCGTCGCTCGCGATGTTCGGGCTGATCAGGTTCCCGTTCGCGCCCGGCTTCTCCAGCAGCGAGGGCTTGCTCAGCAGGTAGGACAGGAGGTACGCCATGACGTAGTTGGCCATGATCGTCACGATGACCTCGTGCGCGCCGGTCCTGGCCTTGAGCAGGCCCACGAGCATGCCCATCGCGGCGCCGCCGGCGAACCCGCCGAGCACGCAGACGATGACGTGGATGACGGGGGGGAGGCTGACGCCGAAGCCGAGCCAGGTGGCGACCATGGCCCCGCCGATGAACTGGCTCTGGCCGCCGATGTTGAACAGCCCGGCCCGGAACGCGACCGCGACCGACAGGCCCGCCAGGATCAGCGGGGTCGCGTTGACGGCCGTCTCCGACAGCGGGTTGAACACCGCGCTGACCGTGCCGTCGTGCAGCGCGACCGACATCGACTTCTGCTGGAACAGCGCGGCAACCGTGTGCGGGTTGAAGATGGCGCCCTCGAAGATGGCCACGTAGGCGCCCGAGGCCGCGTCCCATGCCTGGGCGATCGCGTTCCCGGGGCTGGAGAACAGGTTGCCCCAGGCGTGCAGCACGGTCGAGTTGGTGAAGGCGATCAGCAGGCCGCCGAGCACGATGGCGGTCACGATGGCCAGGATCGTCACGACGACCGAATTGCCCTCGAGCACCGCGTCCAGGATGGCGCGGCCGAACGGCGGGCGGCCGTGCTCGTCGGCGGCCGTGGGTGCGGGGGCGGACGGCGCGGCGGGGGCCGGCGCGGAGTCGCTCATGTCGGCTTCCCGACGGTCACGGTGGGATCATCGCCGTCGGACCCGGCGGCCCCCGTGGACCCGGCACGCTCCGTGGACCCGGCGGGCTCCGCGGGTTCGGGGGGCCCGGTGGCTCCCGGCGGGGCCTGTTCCGGCGGACCCGGCCCGTCCGGTTGGACGGCTCCCGGCGACGTCCGTTCGGGCGAATCCGGCTGCTCCAAGGAACCCGGCCCGGCGTTCGCGGAGTCTCCCGGCGGGGTCCGTTCCGAAGAATCCGCGGCCCCGTCCCCGGGCGTGCCGATCCCGCCGATGCCGGCCATCAGCAGGCCCAGCTCTTCGACCGGCACGTCGGGCGGCCGGAACCCGGTGAACCGGCCCTCGTACATGACAGCGATCCGGTCCGACAGGGCGTAGATCTCGTCCAGCTCGGAGGACACGAGCACGACGGCCACGCCCTTGTCGCGTTCCTCGATGATGCGCCGGTGCACGAACTCGATCGAGCCGACGTCCAGGCCGCGGGTCGGCTGGCTGGCCAGCAGCAGCCTGACCTCGCGGCCCACCTCACGGGCGAGGATGACCTTCTGCTGGTTGCCGCCGGACAGCGTTTCGACCGGCGCCGAGATCGACTGGGTCCGGATGTCGAATTCCTTGACCCGGCGTTCCGCCGTCGCGCGGATCTCGCCCAGGTTGAGGGCCGGCCCGGACGCGAACGGCGGCCGGTTGTAGGTGTCCAGGATGAGGTTCTCGGACACCGGGAAGGAGCCGACGAGCCCGTCCTGCTGCCGGTCCTCCGGGATATACCCGATGCCGGAGCGCAGCCTCATCGCCGGCGCCGCGTTGGTGATGTCGTGGTCGTTCAGGTGAACCGAGCCGGACGTGACGGGCAGTAGCCCCATCAGCGCCTCGCACAGCTCGGTCTGGCCGTTGCCCTGCACGCCGGCCACGCCCAGGATCTCGCCGGCCCGCACCCGGAACGACAGCCCGTTGACGGCGGCGGTGTGCTCGGCGCCCGGCAGGCCCTCGTGGCCCCCGGGGACGACCAGGTCGCGGACGTCCAGCATCACCCGGCCGGGCTTGGCGGCCGTCTTGGCCACCCGCAGCTGGACCGAGCGGCCGACCATCAGCGCGGCGAGCTCGTCCTCGCTGGTGTGCCGCGGGCGCTCGCCGACCACCCGGCCGCGGCGCAGGATCGTGATCGTGTCGGCAATCGCCTGCACCTCCTTGAGCTTGTGCGAGATGAAGACGATGGCCCGCCCGCTGGCCCGCAGCTCCCGCATGATCCGGAACAGGTCCTCGGTCTCGCCGGGGGTCAGCACGGCCGTGGGCTCGTCCAGGATCAGCACCTGGGCGTCGCGGACCAGCGCCTTCAGGATCTCCACCCGCTGCTGCACGCCGACGGGCAGGTCCCCGGTCAGCGCGTCGGGGTCGACCCGCAGGCCGTACCGTTCGGACAGCTCGCGCACCTTGCGGCGCATCCGGCGCCGGTCCAGCAGCCCCAGCGCCCGGGTCTCCTCGTCGCCCAGGGTGACGTTCTCCGCGACCGTGAACACCGGTACCAGCATGAAGTGCTGATGCACCATGCCGATTCCGGCCGCGATCGCGTCCTTCGGTGAGTGAATGGTCAGCGGCTTGCCGTCGGCCAGGATCGTCCCCTCGTCGGGCTGGGTCAGCCCGTAGAGGATGTTCATCAGCGTGGTCTTGCCGGCCCCGTTCTCACCGAGCAGAGCGTGGATGGTACCCGGAGTGACGGAGAGGTCGATGTGGTCGTTGGCCACGAGGCTGCCGAAGCGCTTCGTGATGCCCTGCAGCTCAAGATTCACCCGCTCGCCCGCCTCATCTCGCCGCGTCCCATCAAGATAGGCCCATCAAAATAGACCTGCCCTGGCATGCGTTTCCCGGCCCGGGGGCACCCCTGCGCCCGGGCCGGGAAACTCGCGCTTCCGGCTTGACTGCCTAACCGGCCAGCACTACCTCGCCGGCGACTAGGCCGGGCTCTTGGTCGGGGTCTGGATCTTCCCGCTGATGATCCCGGCCTTGATCGTGGCCAGCTCGGACTGCAGGCTGGCCGGCACCTTGCTGGCGAAGTCGTTGTACGGCGCCAGCGCCACGCCGCCGTTGGCCAGCGTGCCGATGTAGTTACCGCCCTTGAAACTGCCGTTGGCCGCGCTGACCACGGCGTTCTTCACCGCCGTCTGGATGCCCTTCGTGACGCTGGTGATGAAGTACTTGCAGTACTGCTGGGCGCTGATGCAGCCGTCGGTGTCCACCCACTCCATGTTCACCTTCTGGCTGCCGGCCGCGGCGTCCGCGTTCTGCACCGCCTTCGCCGCGCCCAGGCCGACGTTCCCGGCGACCGGGAAGATGACGTCCGCGCCCTCGGTGATGAACGTCTGGGTGAGCGTCTGCCCGGCCGTCTGGTCGGTGAAGTTGCCGGTGAAGCTGCCGTTCTGGGAGCCCTCGTTCCAGCCGAGGACCTGCACGTGCGCGCCGTGCTTGGAGTTGTAGTACTGCACGCCGTCGTAGAAGCCGTCCATGTAGATCGTCACGGTCGGGAGCTTCTCCCCGCCGAACGTGGCCACCTTGCCCGTCTTGGACATGCCGGCCGCGAGGTAGCCGCCCAGGAACCCGTCCTGCACGGTGTTGAACAGCAGGGCGTCGACGTTGGTCAGGGCCGGGGTGTAGGCGTTGTCCACGATCGCGAACTTGGCGCTCGGGTTGGCCTTCGAAGCGGTCTGCGTGGCGCCCGCCATCAGGAACCCGACGGTCACGATGATGCCGCACTTCTTGCTGATGAACGTGTTGATATTCGGCGTGTAGTCACTTTGCGTGGTGGACTGCAGGTAGGTGACCGAGATCTTGCCCGGGTCGGCGGCCTGCGCCTCCTGCATGCCCTGCCACGACGAGGCGTTGAACGACCGGTCGTCGATTCCGCCGGTGTCGGTGACCATGCAGCCGAGGAATTTGCCCGCGGTGGACGCCGAGCTGGAACCGCCGCTGGGCGTCGAGGACGACGAACTGCTCGGCGACGACGTGCTGTTACCGCACGCCGCGGCGAGCAGGCCCGCTACGGTCAGCGCTGCGCTGGCCGCAAGGGTCTTCTTCACTGGTTACCTCCTGTTTCGCGGGGCACCATTGCCGCCTGTTTCGTGGGCAGTCGCCGCCCCCCCCGATATCACGCTGTTGCGGGCTGTCGCCAGCCCGCGGGCAGCGCACTCGCGCGCTGGCCCGAGCCGCGACACCGAGCTGTGGCACCGATGCGCTGTGATCATTTTTGTTTCGATCCTCTAGATCACCGCAGGTTAGCCCCCAAGCGCCCAGGCGGGAAGAAGCGGGCCGCCCCGGCATCGTTGCGTTGCCAAATCGCAATCGACCTGGGCAATCGGCCTGGACCGGGGCCTGGACCGGGCCTGGACCGGGACGTGCACCGGGGCGGCCCCATGTTCGGGCGCCACCTGCACTGTTATCGTTTCGTGTCGTAAGCAGTCGCGGGTGACGCGTGGCTAAGCGGAGGGGACTGGCGGGTGGGCATTGACTGGACGGCCCTGCGTGCGCTGGCTGCGGAAACGGCGGGACGGGCGCACGCACCGTATTCCCAGCTGCAGGTCGGCGCGGCGGGGCAGGTCAGCGACGGCCGGGTCATCGTCGGCTGCAACGTGGAGAACGCCTCCTTCGGGCTGACCCTGTGCGCCGAATGCGGCCTGGTCTCGGCGCTGCACGCGTCCGGAGGCGGCGCGATCGCGGCCGTCAGCGTCCGCACCCCGGACGGCCGCTGCCTGCTGCCCTGCGGCCGCTGCCGGCAGGTCCTGCTCGAGGCGGGCGGCGCGAGCCTGCTGGTGGACACCGACGCCGGCCCGGTCGAGCTGGGACGGCTGCTCCCGTCCGCGTTCACTGGTTCGGACCTGCCGGGTGCCTGACCCGGCGGCGGCCGGCGGCCCGGCGCCGGTCCCGGCTGCTGGATCGGGTGGCGCGCCGGTCCCGGCTGCGGTCGATTTGATCCATGCTAAACGGGACGGCCGCGGGCTGTCCGAGGATGAGGTGCGCTGGCTCATCGCGGCGTATGTCCGCGGCGAGGTCGCCGACGAACAGATGTCCGCGCTGCTCATGGCCATCTTTTTCCGCGGTCTCGACCCAGGTGAGCTGCGGGTGTGGACCGCCGCGATGATCGCGTCGGGGGAGCGGCTGGACCTGAGCGGCGTCGGTCGGCCCACCGTGGACAAGCACTCGACGGGCGGCGTCGGGGACAAGGTGTCGCTCGTGCTGGCCCCGCTGGTGGCGGCGTGCGGGGGCGCCGTGCCGCAGCTGTCCGGGCGCGGCCTCGGTCACACCGGCGGGACACTGGACAAGCTGGAGGCCATTCCGGGCTGGCGGGCCGCGCTATCCCCGGCCGGGATGATCGCCGTGCTGCGCCGGGTCGGCTGCGTGATCTGCGCCGCCGGTCCCGGGCTCGCCCCGGCCGACCGCAAGCTGTACGCGCTGCGCGACGTCACCGGGACGGTGGAGTCGATCCCGCTCATCGCGAGCTCGATCATGTCGAAGAAGATCGCGGAGGGCACCGCGGCCCTGGTCCTGGACGTCAAGGTGGGCAGCGGTGCGTTCATGACCCGGATCGACGACGCGCGGGAACTGGCCCGGACCATGGTCGTGCTCGGCGAGGAGCAGGGCGTGCGGACCAGCGCGCTGCTCACCGGCATGGACGTCCCGCTCGGCCGCGCGGTCGGCAACGCGCTCGAGGTCGAGGAGTCCGTCGCGGTCCTGCGCGGTGCGGGGCCTGCGGACCTGGTGGAGGTAACGCTGGCGCTGGCCCGGGAGATGCTGCGGCTGGCCGGGATCGACGCCGACCCCGCCGTGGCGCTGGCCGACGGCCGCGCGCTGGAACGCTACCGGGCGATGATCGCGGAGCAGGGCGGCGACCCGGACGCCTCGTTGCCCCGTGCCGAGGTCTCTGCCGTGGTGGCGGCTCCGGAGGCCGGGTGGCTGCGCCGCCTGGACGCCCGTGCGGTCGGGGTGGCCGCCTGGCGGCTCGGCGCGGGCCGGGCCCGCAAGGAGGACCCCGTCAGCGCGGCAGCCGGGGTGCTGTACCTGGCCAAGCCGGGGGAGCGGGTGGAGGCTGGCCAGCCGGTCCTGGAGTTGCGCGCGGACGACGAAGCCCTGCTGGCCGGTGCGCGGGCGGCGCTGGCCGGCGCGATCGAAGTGGGTGACGAGCCGCCCCCGTCGGCGCCGCTGGTGATCGAGCGGATCTCCGGCTGAGCCGGTCCCCGGGTGGCGGGACTTGGCCGGTGGCGAGACCTGCCCGGGTCGCCGGACCTGCCCGGGTCGCCGGACCTGCCCGGGTCGCCGGACCTGCCCGGGTCGCCGGACCTGGCCGGGTGGCCGGATTTGACCGGGTGGCCGGACCAGCGTGGGCAGTCAGGCCAGCGTGGGCAGTTTCGCCCCATTCGTGTCTGTTTTCATTGACTTGCGCGTGCCGCCAGTCGCAGTCTTGAACCAGTGCCACCGGACGGCCACGTCGCGAGCGAAGCGATTCCGGCGCCGATTGGGCGACGGAGAAGAAGCGGCCGTATGAGCGGTAACTGGGGCTGAGCGTTGCCCCCGGAGTGGGCGCATTGATCGCGGACGTAACGGGAGCAGGCACGAAGGAGGCAGCCATGCGTGGCGTTGCGTGGGGATAACCAGCGGCCTGCAGACCTGTCACAACGAGCCCCGCTGCGGAGGGAGCCGTGCGCGGCGAGCAGTGGACCTGACCGGGCCTTCCCGGACCATTACCGCAGGCCCGTGTACGACGCTGACGCTGGCCCTGTCATCGACGGCTCTCCAGGTCGGAACGGCTAGGCCCAGCCCCGGCGCGTGCCCGGTCGGTGCAATGCGTGCCCGGTCGGTGCAATGCGTGCCCGGTCGGCGCAAACGCCGCGAGGGTCCCGCTGGCCACCACGCCTCCGCGCCCGGATTTCACTGATTTTCTTAACGGACGTCATCGAGGGTGCACGTCAGATTTGCGACGGGGCAGCTCAGATGATGCCTGTCTGGTTGTGACGGTGTGCGCAGAGGTGGTGCTTTGGAGCGACATAAACCGCCCGCGCCCCGCTGACCAGCCTGTTTCTGTCTGGTTGCCGCATGTACAACCAGCACAGGGCCGCTACCAGCGGAAACGCGTTGGCCCCTACGTATCTGCCGGACCCCCCCGTCATCGAATCTGTGTCCGATAAATGTCAGTGCCTCGTGAGATGATCCGGTTATGTGTTCCCCTAGAAGGATCGCGCGAGACGAGGTGCTCGCCGATCTGGCGACCTTCGGCCCCGGCGTGACCGACGCGGTGACGCTGCTGGGCCAGGTCCGGGACCTGGCCGGGTTCGCCGACCAGATCCAGGGGGAGCTGGCCCGGCTGACCGCCGCTGTGGATGCGGTGGACGGGGCGTCGGAGGCGGGGTATTCGTCCACGGCGGCGTTCTTGCGTCACGCGTGCGGGCGTTTGCCGGGCCGGGCCGGGGAACTGGTTGCGGTCGGCCGGGCGCTGCGGGCCCTGGCCGCGACCGAGGCGGCCTTAATCGCCGGGGATATCTCTTTTGATGCGGCGCATATGATCTGCCGGACCGCGACCGAGATCGCTGATCCGGGCCTGGCGCGGGTGGCCGAGGAGCAGATGCTGGCCCTGGCCCGCTTCCCCGAACCGGACGGGCACGCGGCAGGCCCAGATGGCCGGCCCGAGCCGGACGGCGGCCGGCCCGGGCCAGATGGCCCGGATGGCGGCCAGCCGGACCCGGACAGCACCGACTCGGACAACGGGCAACCAGACAGCGGGCAACCGGGCGCGGACAGCACTGACCCCGGCCCGGGTGAGGCACCCGGCCAGCCCCCCAGCCCCGGCCAGGACGGCGGCCCTGGCC
>PLRW01000019.1 GCA_003164955.1 Actinomycetota bacterium | reverse complement strand
TGCCGGGCGGGAACCGGCGGATGCCGCCGGGCGGGGATGCGGCATGAGCCGGCCGCTTCTCGTTGACGCCTTCTGCTGCGCCGGAGGGGCCAGCAAGGGCTACCACGACGCCGGCTTCGACGTTGTTGGCATCGACCTTGAGCCGCAGCCGCACTACCCGTACGAGTTCGTGCAGGGTGACGCCGTGAAGCTGCTCGGGGACCGGGGATTCATGGCCCAGTTCGCCGCGGCGGGCGCCTCCCCGCCGTGCCAGCGCAAGTCGAAAATGACCGTCTGCCGTCCCGGTGTCGCCGCTACCTATCCGGACCTGATCGGCCCGGTTCACAGGCGGCTCGTCGCATGGGGCGGCCCATGGATCATCGAGAACGTCGAAGGCGCCGGGCTGCCCGGCCAGGATGACCTGTTCGGCGCGTACGGCGCGATGCTGTGCGGCACCATGTTCGGCCGCGAGCTCTACCGGCACCGCTGGTTCCAGGGCAACATCCCGCTCCACGCCCTGCATCACCCCCGCCACATCAAGCCGGGCAGCGCAGCCGGCCACTGGAAGCCCGGCACAGTCATCTCCGTTGAAGGGAACTGCTCGCCGATCGCGCTGGCCCGCGAAGTGATGGCCATCGACTGGATGCCCCGGGAGAACCTGGCCGAAGCTATCCCCCCTTACTACGCCGAGCATCTCGGGCGGATCCTGCTCGGGCACCTGGCTGCACGGGAGGCCGCGTGAACACCGGCCCCGCCTCCTGCTGGTGCCACAGCCAGTACGGGCTCACCGTCCCCGCCACCACTCCGGGCGGGCTGTGCCGTGCGTGCGCCCAGCGGAGCCCGTCAGCGTGCCAGCGGGCGCACACGAGGGAGGCCGCCGCGTGACCCTCGCCGACTGGCCCCGGTCCGTCCTCCCGCGGGACAGGGACGGCCGCTGGAACACGCTCATCGACCTCTGCTGCGTCCTCTGGCGGTCCCTCAGGCCAGGAGAGCACATCATCGGCCTCGCGGTCACAGTTCGCGGGGATGAGGGTGTGCGGGTCTACGAGGCTGGCGGGCGGCTTGCTGGCGCGGAGGACGCTGCGGAGGAGGCGGGGGCGGCGTGAGGGGGTCAGGAGGCCGCTGCGCGCTTGCCCCGCGGGACAGCGACGCTCTTCGTCCAGCGCGAGATGGTGTCCCGGACGTAGACGGACTTGATGGTCCGCTCGAGCTTGGCCGGGCCGACACCCTTGGCCCGCACTTCCGGCAGCCGGGCACGGATCGCGGCGCGAGCTTCCTCGGCCGCCGCTTCGTGGCTGAGCACGTCGTCAGCAAGAGCGGCCAGCTCTTTCAGGTCGTTCTCCACGTCCTCCACGCCCTCATTCTGTGCCGATCGGAGTCGCGACGCAAGGTCATGACTAGGCACACGTTATCACATCACGACTTGACTCGCGGTTGACATAGCGTGTTGCATCACGATGCTGATCACGACTAGAGTCTTCATTGCATCACCCTGAACGACACACGAACAGCATCGGCATCGCGAACGAAAGGCAGGCCGTCGATGGCCAACCTCGAGCAGGGCGCTCCGGACGAGCCGACCTATCAGGAGCTGCGCGACCGGATCAACATCGCCAGATCCGTTCTCGGGTATGCGCCCGCCTACCGGGCGGTGCGGAAGGCGCTCGCGGCGCTCGACGGCGCGACGCTCGATGAACTGGCTGCCGACCAGAAAGTCGCTCAGGACCCGCCTGCGGGTGAACCGCGGGAGTATCTGCGCGGCTGGAACGACGGCTGGGATGCCGGCTACACGACCGCTGTCCAGAGGCACGGATCGGCGGCATAGACCTAGTGGCCCGTATCCGGTCTATCAAACCGGACTTCTTCACGTCCGAGACGGTCGCCTCACTGCCGTTGTCTACGCGGCTGACCTTCATTGGTCTATGGACCTACGTGGACGACAACGGCGTGGGCATGGACAACGAACTGCTGATCAACGCGGCTATCTGGCCGCTGGAGGGAGACTCTCTCGAAACTCTCGCGAGGACTCGCGAGGATCTCGCGACTCTATCGCGAGCGGGTCTCGTAAACCGCTACCGGGATTCGCGAAAGCGCTACCTGTTCGTCACCTCATGGGACGAGCACCAGAAGGTAGACCATCCGCGCAAGCCGAGGTATCCGCGGCCGGGTGACGTTATCGGCGCGACCGACCTGACCAGCGACAACGAGTCCGTAGACCAAACCCTCGCGACAGACTCGCGAGAGAATCGCGAAGACCTCGCGCCTGAGCAGGGATCAGGGATCAGGGATCAGGGATCAGGGAACCCCCCTAACCCCCCCAGCGGGGGGAAGCGCGTCGGCCGCCAGAGCTACGGCTACGACAGCGACCCCGTGTTCGGTCACTTCTGGTCCGTCTTCCCGAAAAAAAAGGGCAAGCCAGCCGCCTACGCCGCGTGGGAGAAAGCCACGGCCCGCGGCGCCGACCCGAACGTGATCATCAAGGCCGCCGAGCGCTACCGCGACGACCCGGCCCGCGATCCCGGGAAGACGAAGTACCCGCAAGGCTGGCTCAGCGACGAGCGCTACGCCGACGAGGCTGACGCTCCCGCCCCGCGCCCCGGCTACTCCAACTCCCCGTGGGAGAACTGATGGGCACCCCGGGCGACGTGCTCCGCGAGGTGCTGCTGCCGAAGTTCAGCGAGCTGGGCCCGATCCGCAAGACGGCCAACGGGTTCGACGTGTGCTGCCCCGTCCACGAGGACAGCAAGCCCTCGCTGTCCATCGCCAGCGGGACCACTCACCCGGTGGTGCTGGACTGCAAAGCGGGCTGCGACCCCGTGGACATCCTCGCCAAGATCGGGCTCACGTGGGGCGACCTGTGCGCGCCACGAGACGGGCAGAAGCCCAGCGGCGAATGGACCCCGCACGGCGAGGCCATCGCGGTCTACGACTACGTGGACGAGAACAGCGAGCTGCTCTTCCAGGTGCTCCGCACCGCGGGCAAGGCATTCCCGCAGCGCGTCCCGGACCGGTCACGCAAGACCGGCTGGCGCTGGAGCCTCGGTGACACCCGCCGTGTCCTGTACCGGCTTCCGAAGGTCATCGAAGCGGTGCAGGACGGCGAGTTCATCTACATCTGCGAGGGCGAGAAAGACGTCCATGCGCTT
>PLRW01000024.1 GCA_003164955.1 Actinomycetota bacterium | reverse complement strand
GCAGCAGGTTAAATAGCAAGCTAAGTGGGTGGCCCCGTAAGTTCGTCGGGGGCTGAGCTGAGGGTGAGGGCTGCTGGTCTGGCTCGTGGCGGAGTGCGGCGAGGTGGATGGTGCAGGCGGTGTCGAGGGCTTCTTGCGGGGTGCCGATCGGGAGGCCCGTGCTGAGGACGGTGTCCTGGTAGCCGCCGCGGGCGGCGGAGTAGATCGCGAGGCCGAAGGAGTGCGCGGAGCCGCCGTAGCGCAGCCGGAACAGCGGGATCTGCTCCCCGCCGGGCAGGACACCGGTGACGTAGGCGAACGCGCCGCGGTAGCTGACCTGCACTTTCTTCAGCTGAGGCCAGTTCCCGGCTGCATGATCCAGCAGGCGCCAGGTGATCGAGTCGCGGGTTGATTGCGGACGGCGGCCATGCGTCTCATTGTGCCGTCCGGTTCCCGCAGCACGGCCTCGGCGGGCTGAAGGACCGGCCCCAGGCGGAGGGTCGTCTGCCGCTCAGGCTGGTGTCGAGCCACTCTTGCAGCAGGCGGCGCTCACCGCCGGTGAGCAGCACGGGCCGGTCTCCCGGGTCCGGATCCTGAACAGGGAGTATGCGGTTATCGCCGGTGCGAGGCGGCCAACTTTCTCGGTACGCAGGAGGGCCGGGAGGGCCTCCGCTCCAAGGAATTCCGGCAGGGCCTGGTGGATGAGTACGGCACCCGCACGATCACCGGTGAGGACGGCGCCGCGCGCAGATCATCCGATTTCGGGCGTCCTGGAACCGCCGCGTTGCCGGTGAGTTCTGATCCCGAAGACGGTGCAGGTCGCGTCCGGTACAGGCCGGTGCGGACGGCGCGTACTCCGTCGACGCCCGAGGCGGCATGGGTGTGCAGGTCGGTTCGGCGGGTGGCTGCTGAACACCGCGGACAACACGGTGTAGGCAGGGCCTGCACGTGAGGGTGGGTCGGTCGGTGAGGTCGTCCTAGGCGCGCGTAGCCCCGCCGAAGCCGATTGGGTGTCGGGCATTCGCGGCGGCGCGGAGTAGGGTTTTGGGAGCCCGCAGGCTCGATCAACTTCATTGTACTGCGAGCCACTCTGCCCCGTTGGAGTAGATATGGATTGAATTCGCGGGGGGTAGTGAGTGTGTATGCTGACCCAAAACGGTCTCTTGGCCCTGCGGTTGAATGGTGACGGTCTTCTGGGCGTCGTCGTCCGCTCTCTTTATTGTCATCTGCTGCCACGAAAATGAACCTGCGCCGGGCAGTGTCAGGATCACATTAGCCGCATTCGCATTGACAAGAACATAGTTGTACGTTTGGTCCAGCGAAGCGGTGAAGTCCGGCGGCGGACCGCCGGCAGCTGCCGCTGCAACGGCCGCGATGTACTTCACGTCAACCCGCTCGGACCGGACCTTCGGCGAGACCGCGGTGGCAATGGCCGATCGGGCTCGGATGTCGGCCGCTATAATAATTGCGACGGTAAAGAGCGCAGCTCCGACGATCACGCCGATACTCACGTAGGCAGCAACAACTATCGATGCGCGATCTTTCGTCTTGTCGACGTTGAAAATGAGCAACGCGGCGCCGCCCGCCGCCGCGATAAGGGTTGTTATGCCGCCTACGCGGGTGACGTTCAGAGTATTGGATGAAACCGGTTGGACATCGGCGACATCACTCGCCGTCGGTGCGGCCGGCGTCTTTGCAGAGCCTTTGTTGAGAAGCCCAATACTTTCGGCAGCGATGGAAATCCATCTAACGACGCTAGTCAGGCTGCGCGCGGTGTCAGGGCCTCCGTAGGTCATGGCACATTCTTTCTCGGGCAGGGATGTGCTGCCGCCAATTCCAGCTGGATCCTGCCGCGAGAACGCCCGACGGAACGGCACAGTTTGCTGCCGTGTGAGTAATCACGGGGAGCGCAGTGGTAACTCCCTGGCACAGGTACCAGCTCAGGCATACCGGCCGGGGCAGTCAGCCTCCCGGGCCAGTTGCGCGGGTGGCTGCTTAGAGCGCCGTGAATTCTCCCGTGACAAGCTCCCCCGACTGCCAATTTAATGACAGGCCGAGGATGGCATGGATCTTGGCTGCCGGCCGATGGTAAAAAGCTTTGACGGCAACAGCTACATCGGCCGGTGCTGGTCTTGCTGTACCCGTCGGCATGTGCCATAACTAACCGCCCCTTCCGCTCGGCAGGACCCCTCGGTGAACGTCTCAGCACATCGTCCCGCCACGGTTCCGGGTTGTAAATGCTCTACGGTCCAGACCGGCCGCGATTTGCGGTGCCGTCCTCGCGTGGCCCCTTTGGGCACCATGGGTGACAGCCGTATAGTCGGAACTCACGGCGTGTCCTCAACGACGGAAAGTGACGAGATAATGGCCCGGCCCCTGCCGATCCCGACCGAACAGCCGCTGGACGCAACCTGGAAGGCAGCCGGGCAAGTGGTCACGCTGGCCGGCGCCGAGGCGATGGCCGTGCAGGCGGCAGCCTCCATCACGCTGACCGCACTGCTGTGGCCGCCGATCTCTGCCGCCCACGCACTCACCGGCCTGGCCAGCGCGCTGGGCCAATGGCTACCGCTACGCCCGCTCCCGGAGCAGCAGGTGGTCGTGGTAATGCCCGGATCGGGCGGTGCGGGACGGGGCGCGAAGGTGCCCGGTGGCCGGTCGGGGGCGGTGCGCGCGGCCGGTGCGACCACGCTGGGGGTAGAGGAGGAGTTCGTACTCCTGGACCCGTCCACCGGCGCCACGGTGTCGGCCGGCCCCGATCTGGTGCGGATGCTCGACGGGGAGCCGGGAGTGCAGCAAGAGCTGATGCAGTTCCAGGTGGAGACCGGAACCAGGGTGTGCACCGGCCTGGACGACCTCGGCCGCGAGCTGGTCAGGCTCCGGCGGCTCGCCGCGGCCGCCGCGACGCATCTGGGCTGCCGCCTGGTGGCGTCAGGGGTCGCGCCGTACCGCACGCCCGGGCTGGCCGCCTTAACGTGCCAGCCCCGTTACCAGGAGCTGGCACGCTTGTACGGTCCCGTGGTGGCCGATGCCGGCACCTGCGGCTGCCACGTGCACGTCGGGGTCCCCTCCCGGGACCTGGGCGTCCAGGTCCTGGCGCGGCTGCGGCCCTGGCTTGCGCCGCTGCTCGCCGTCACCGCCAACTCCCCGATCGCCGACGGGCACGATACCGGATGGGCCAGCTGGCGGTACATGATCCACACACGCTGGCCGACCGCGGTGCCGCCCGCGGCGTGGCCGGACGCGGCCGCCTACGACACGGCAGTCCGCCGCCTCATCGGGCGCGGCGCGGCGCTGGACGAGCGGAACGTCTACTTCCTGGCCCGGCTTTCCCCGCGCTACCCGACCGTCGAGGTCCGGGTCGCCGACGTCTGCCTCGACGTCGGCACCGCGGTCCTCGCGGCGGGGCTGATCCGCGCCCTGGTCGCCACCGCCCTAGCCGAGGCCCGCCGCGGGACGCCGGCGGCAGCCGCGCCGGCCCGGCCGGTCGCCGCGGCCCTGGCCGCCGCGGCGCGGGAGGGGCTCGCCGGGGCAGGAGTCGACCCGTTCACCGGGCAGGCCGTCGATGCGCCGACGCTCCGCTCCCGCCTCCTCGATCATGTCTACCCCGCGCTCAGGGATCACGGCGACACCGAGACGATCACCAGGCTGCTGCACCGGCACGACCAGCGGGGGACCGGAGCCGACCGCCAGCGAGCCCTCTTCACCAGCGCCGCATCCCCGCCCGCGTTCATCCAGGCACTCGCCCGCGCGACGCTGTACCAGGCTGAGCTGCGGTAGTTCAGAGAAGCCAGCCGGGTGGAGCCGCGCGATTACGTGGACACGGCGGCCGCGCTCGGCCGGTACACCGACGCCCGCGGCGGACGCCAGCCGGTCGATGCCGGGGAATAAGAAGGCACGATAAACGATTCACGTACGGCGACCGTGCGATCGGCGCCTCCCGCACGGTGGACACCGCGCTACCGAATCCACAGTGATTAATTTCGTTCGGAACTGGCGATTATGTCCCGTCGGCATTTCTTGATACCTGATGGCTTCCGCCTTAGCCTTCTTCAGCCCGCAGGCCGGGCGGGCCGGTCCCGCACCTGCCGCGCGCACGGCGTGGAGCCCGTGACGCGCGGCCCGGGACAGAGTCACGCGCCGCAATTTCCGCCCACCCCTGCAGGCAAATATCTCCAGTGCCGGGCGTTATGTATATGTACGGGCGTTTTATCCCTGATAAAATAGGGCAAACTTTACCCGCGTTACCGTATAAGGCTTGACCCGGCCGGCTCCGGCCTGAAAGCCTGCGGAGCAGCGGTCCGGGGATCATTGAGGCTGATTAACCATGAATCTGTGGGTGGGAGCGCCGCTTATTGCGACGGCTTTGCTGGGCGGCGGCGCCGAGGGGCATCCGGCGGCGGGCATCCCCGAGGTGGCCACCGCTGCCCCGGACGTTACGACGTTCGATTATCTCGGAATACCGGCCATTACCGGGGCCGGCGTTGCCTTGCTCACCCTTCTCCTTTCCGTATGGCTTATACGGAAGAACGAAAGCCTTATACGGAGCAACAACAGCAAGCCAGAACGAGGCTGGGCGGCCTTGCGGGATTGGCTGCAGCACCCCATTCTCGGAGCTGGCGCCTGGACGGCCAATGACAGCTGGGCCACCAACATCTCAACCGGCTTGGTCGTGGTGGCTGCGGTCTTGGGCGCCACGACGACGGCCGGCACCCTGTTCCCCGGGCTGCAGCTGGACCGGTTCTCGCTCGTCAATATCGCCGCCGGTTTTTTCGTAGCGGCCGCTCCCGTCGTGTTCGGCATCCTGTATGCGTCGTTTACGACGCGTAATCCCGGGCTTATGGCCGACGCGACCGTGAGCGTGCCGGGGCTGCGGGCCGCGGCCATCAGCGTGCCCTCCGGGGCAAGCATCACGGTGGTCATGGACACGACCATGGCGGACGGCTCCATACGCTGGGCGACGGTCCGCGGCGGCGGCAGCTACCAGATCGCACCCGGGACGGCGATAGCGGTTCTGACTGGCATCTCGGCGGCCGCAAAAACCTGTGTTGACGCGGGCAGGCTGGCGTTTCCGCAGGCCAGCGAGGCCCCTAACGTGCCCGCCGACGCTCCGGGGATGTCAGCGGACGTTCAGGCGCTGACGCTCGCCGTGGAGCAGGCGTTCGTCCGCGCGGTGACACCGCTCAACGTGCCCGCCGACGAGCGGGCTGCCCTCGTGATCATTGAGCCGGCTCTCAGGGCAGCTTTGGCGGAGGACGGTATCCGGACCGCCGCGAATACGCTCGTCACGAATGCTGTCAGGCCCAAAACCCGATGCCGGGCAGGAAAGGTAACGGCGGACGGGCAGACCGTCATCGAGGCGATGAAGAAAGCGGTGCCGGGGACGAGCTTCCTGACCCCGAAGGGCGCGATTGCCTACGGGGGCGGCGCGGATATCGCTGTCCTGCCAGGCAGCACCATCTGCCTCAGCGCACCCGTCGGTTCCCCACCTGCAACATTGACCATTCAGGCCAGTGACGTGCTCCGGCCAACCCAGCCATCCGCGCCACCCGGGCAGGTCCCGTCGGCGCCACGGCATGTCCATCTCGTTCAGATCGTGCCCTCGCCGCCGCCCGCGCCTGGCGACACGCCGCTGACCCAGCCGCTACTCATCGACGCGAGCGGCGGCGCGAAGATAACCGTGACCGGAGCTGCCGACGTCAGCCTCCCTCAGGGGGCGGTGATCTCGGCACCCCGGCGCCCCGATTACACGTTGCCGAGGCCACGGCAGTTCCTGGCCCCGCAGGGCACCAACCTGATCGTCGCCAGCCTGGGCATCATCCTTTCCGTCAATATCCTCACGATGTTCGGCATCGGCGCGGAACTGGGCATCGCGGGTGTCCTGGCCGCCTTCTCCCCCGCCAACGCGTCTGATCTCGGCTTTATCACCGCCGCCCTGGCGGTGATCGCCATCGTCGTGATCCTCTACGCGGGCACCGCGACCCGTGCGATGGCGGACCCGCAGCCGGGCTCGTCCATCAGCTCTCAGGCCGGAACCTCATTCACGCTCTAGCCGGAAATGCGTAAACGCATGAACGGACAGCGACAGCGCATCCGGTTAGTTCAGAGAGGCCAGCCGGGTGGAGCCGCGCGATTACGTGGACACGGCGGCCGCGCTGCGGGAGCGGTTCGCGGCCTGGCCCCGGACCTGATCTCCGCCCTGTTCAGCGCCGGCCAGCAGTGAGTGGCGAGTTTCGGAAGGCATGGCGGTCAGCAAATCGCCTGGGTGGCGTCGGCGAGCAGCGCCAGTCCCTGGTCGAGCTCGGTGCCGGCGATGGTTAAGGGCGGCAGCAACTTGATCACGGCGCCCTGCGGGCCGCAGGTTTCCACGAGCAGGCCGCGTTCGAAGGCGGCGGAGGACACCTTGCCGGCCAGTTCGCCGTTCTCGAACGCCAGGCCGTGCGCCAGGCCCCGGCCGCGTGGCCGGATCAGGGTGCCGGGGACGGACTGGGCGAGTGCGCTGAGCGCGGTGGCGATCCGCTGGCCCTTGGCCAGGGTGGTGCGCTCCAGCTCGTTGTCCTGCCAGTAGGTGCGCAGGGCGGCCGTGGCGGTCACGAACGCGGGATTGACGCCGCGGAAGGTGCCGTTGTGCTCGCCCGGTCCCCAGATGTCCAGGTCCGGGCGGATCAGGGTGAGCGCCAGCGGCAGGCCGTAGCCGCCGATCGACTTCGACAGGCAGACGATGTCCGGCGTGATGCCGGCGGTCTCGAAGCTGAAGAACGGGCCGGTGCGGCCGCAGCCCATCTGCACGTCGTCGACGATGAGCAGGATGTCGTGCCGGCCGCACAGATCGGCCAGGCCGCGCAGCCACTCGGCCCGGGCCACGTTGATGCCGCCCTCGCCCTGCACCGTCTCCACGATCACGGCGGCCGGCTTGTCCAGCCCGCTGCCGCTGTCGTCGAGCAGGCACTCGAACCACAGCGAGCCACCGCTGCCCACGGAGGGGTCGAACGGCATCGGCGTGACATGCGCCAGCGGCACTCCGGCGCCGCGGCGGTGAAACGCGCTGCCGGTGACTGACAGCGCGCCCAGCGTCATGCCGTGGAAGGCGTTGGTGAAGGTGATCACTCCGGTGCGGCCGGTGACCTTGCGGGCCAGTTTCAGGGCCGCCTCGACGGCGTTGGCTCCGCCCGGGCCGGGGAATTGCACCCGATAGTCCAGTCGGCGCGGCCGCAGGATGAGTTCGTCGAACGCGGTCAGGAACTCGCGTTTGGCGATGGTGTACATGTCCAGGGAATGGATGATCCGGTCGCCGGCCAGGTAGTCGAGCAGGGCACCTTTGAGCACCGGGTTGTTGTGGCCGTAGTTGAGTGCGCCGGCCCCGGCGAAGAAGTCGAGGTAGGCGCGGCCGTTTTCGTCGTACAGCCAGCTTCCGGCCGCCCGGTCGAACACCGCTGGCCAGGTGCGGCAGTAGCTGCGGACTGCAGATTCACGTTCTTCGAAGATTGTCATCTAATCACATTCTATTTATTAGGTATTACTTTCAGTAATGTCACTGGGACGCCCCAGCGGTGCCGTTCGGCCGAAGGCATGCCGCGAGGCGCGGGGAAGGTACGGCTCCGCCCTAGGTCCGGTCTCCCGTCGGGGCTGGGCCGGAGCGCGGGCCTGCCGGGGCCGCCGCGGTCAAGACCTCGGTGGCGGGGTTGCCGCGCCACCAGGCGCGCGGCGGAACATTTTCGCCTTTCATGAGGAAGGAGTCGGGGTCGAGTACCGAGCCGTCGCCCACGGTGACCCCGTAGTGGACGAAGGCACCGGCGCCGATGGTGCACCCGGCGCCAAGCGTTATGCAGTCGGACTTGAAGGTCCCGTCTTCCAGGGAATGGCCTTGCAGGACGCTGCCCGCGTTGAGGGTGCACTCGCTGCCCACGGTGACCAGCGTCCGCTCCACGATCCCGCAGCCGTCGTCGAAGACCCGGCGGCCGATCCGTACTCCGAGCACACGCCACACCACGTTCTTGAACGGCGTGCCATTGAATATCCGGAAATAAGCGGTAGACGGCACTTTCCAGAAGCGCTCGTGGCGCCAGAACGCAGCCTCATAGATCGAGCAAAACCGCGGCTGGAGCGGGCGGAACCCGAGGACCGCGCGTTCGACCAGCACAAAGTAAACGAGGGTAAACGCGAAGTCGAGCCCGATGAACGCCGCCGTGGCCGCCCAGTCCGGCAAGTTCCCCATGCCGAACGGACCGAAGGCGACCAGCACCAGGCCGACGACGTAGATGTAGCGCACCAGTTCGTGCAGTCCCATGGTGACGGCGTTGTGCCTGTTCTTGGCGGCCAAGCGGCGCTGCCGTTCGGGTCCCGTGGTGAGATGATCGAACTGGTGATCCCGGTGGACCGAGCGGGGGATCTCAAAGCAGGGCGAACCGAGCAGCCCGACCCCTTCCCTGATCGGGCCCCCGATCGGAATCATGGCCTTGGTGGCCAGCAGGCAGTTGTCGCCGGTGCGGCCGCCGGCCGGGTAGGCGATGTTGTTCCCCACGAAATTCCGCACCCCGATGGCGGCGGGCATGACGCGGAATGAGGTGCTGGAGAACTCGGCGTTCATGATGGACAAGCCGTCGGAGACGATAGATCCGGTGCCGACAGTATTGAGCGTGGGCATCTCGTGCTTGGTCGCCATCCCGAAGTTGGAGCCGGTCTGCTCCACCGGCGCCAGGCGGTATCCGAGAACCTGCAGGTAGTACACGATCGCCGAACTGTCCCCGAACAGGGCGTTGAAGAACCGGACATTCGAAAGCCCGCTGACGTTACGTTGCAAGGTGTAATGGAGGCCGTACAGTGGGTAGACCTTGCCCGGCTTCAGGGCGCGGCTGAGCAGCCGGGGAACGGCGCTGACGACGAGGAGCCCGGCGAGCACAAGGCCGAAGACCAGGACCGCACCGATCATCAGCGCGTCGCGGTCGAGCACCCAGCTCGGCACGTGCCCATGCCCGGCGACCAGACGGGCCAGCAGCGAAGGGGACAGCATCAGGCTCGCCTCGCCCACCGCCACCGGGCCGAGGATGGCGAAGACCAGCAGCAGCCGCACGACGCTGTATCTGGCCTGGCGCAGCGTGCTGCAGGGGGCCGGTGCGACCGTACGGTAGTCCCAGCCGGCGCTGGCGGGCTGGGCGGGGGAGCCGTGCCAGCATTGACCGGCGGGCACGGCCTGGCCGGCGTGCAGGGCGGAGGAATGCCCGAGCTGGGCGCCGTCGCCGACCGTGGTATCGATGTCGAGGATTGTCTGCTCTCCGACGAAGACGTTCGCACCGAGAGTGACGGCGCCGATCTCGATGACACCGGACCGGGCACGGTAGCCATTGAGATAGGTGTCCTTGCGGATCACACTGCCCGGACCGACGGTCAGCAGGTCGGTGCACACCGGCACGTGGTGAGTGAAGATGGCCACACCACGGCCGATCCTGGCCCCCAGCGCCCGCAGGTACAGCGGGTAGAGCGGAGTGCCCATACACAGCCGGGCCATCGGGTTGGCGACGATGAGCGTCTTGACCACCCAGAACCGGAAGTAAGCCATGCTCCACACCCGGAAACGCCGTGGCTTCCAGCGTCCGATCAGGATCCACTTGGCCGCGATCGGCAGCACGCCCATGCCCAGCAGCACAGCAGCGCCGAAGATCACCGCCCGCGCGTAGATACCGAGCACCCCATGGCCAGCCGCGGTCCAGGTGGAGCCGGTGTCCAGCACCAGCGAAGCGGCGACGACGCTGCCGAGGAACACCAGTAGCTGCAGCGCTCCGCACAGGACATACCGTGACCGGCCGGCCGGTGCGGCTGCTCCGTCCGGGGACGCTGACGCGGCGCCCCGCGCCAACCCGGGCGCCTGCTCCTCCGCACCGAGGGCGGCGGCCAGGCGGCGCACCGTCGGGTTGAGGTAGACGTCCTTCATCGACACGGCGGGCAGGTCGGCACGCTTGCGGATCGCGGCGTTGAACTGCGCCATCAGCAGCGAACTCGCGCCCAGAGCCGCGAAGAAGTGGCTCTCCACGGAGACCCGCTCCACACCCAACGTGGTCGCCAGCAGTTCGGCCAGCGCCCGTTCGGCGGCGTTTCCCGGTGCCACGTAGTCATCCAGCGTCGCCAGCCGGCGCGGGCCCTTCGGCACGGGCAGGCTCTTGCGGTCGGCCTTACCGCTGGCCATCATCGGAATCGCCGGGAGCTGTTCCAGGTAGGCCGGGACCATGTAGCCAGGCAGCCTGTTGCGTAGGTGCGCATAGACGCGGCCGGCGTCCACCGCGGCCGTATCCCGGCGCGAGCTGTAGTACGCGACGAGCTCGATCACCTCGGGTTGGGGGTGGTAGGTATCGACCACCGCCTGCGCGATGCCCGGCACCTGCAGCAGGACCGACTCGATCTCGGTCAGCTCCACCCGGTAACCCCGGATCTTGACCTGGGTATCTATCCGGCCGTGGTGCTCGATCTCACCATCCGCGTTCACCCGCCCCAGATCGCCGGTCCGGTAGATCCGGCCCGACGGATTTTCCGGGATACCCAGGAAGTCCGGCACGAACGCGCGCTCGGTCAGCTCGGGGCGGTTGAGGTACCCGCGGGCGAGGCCGATCCCCGCGATACCGATCTCCCCCAGCGCTCCGGGCGCCACGGCCCGGTCCGCGTCAGGATCGAGCACCACCACCGAATAGGTCGGCAGCGGCACCCCGATCGTCACCGGCCTGTCCGGATCCAGCAGCGTCCACGTTGCCGTGACGGTGGCCTCGGTGGGGCCATAGACGTTGAGAACCCGCCGGCCGGCCCGGTGCCAGCGGGCCACCAGGTCCTGCGGGCATGACTCACCAGAAACCAGCAGGAAACGCAGGTCGGGAAGTTCCTCCTCCAGCGTGGCCAGCAGCGTCGGCACACAGCACAGCGCGGTGACGCGGCGTTCCTGCAGGAACTCGTTCAACTCCGGGCCGAGCAGGCTTTCCCCGCCCGGCTTGGGCACTAAGGTCGCCCCGACCATCCAGGGCACCCAGATCTCCTCCACCGAGAAGTCGAACGCGATCGTCATGCCCTGGTAGACCCGATCGTCGCAGGTCATGCCGTACACCTCGGCTGCTACCTGGACGAAGTTACAGATGCTGGCATGCTCGATCGCCACCCCCTTCGGCCGGCCCGTCGAGCCCGACGTGTAGATGACGTAACACAGGTCATCGACCGGATCCCCGGCCTCGCCCGCGCCAAGGCGATCTTCACTCTCGGCCGCGATCGGGCCATCCACCTGATCCAGGTACAGCAGCCCGGCCGTGCCGGTCGGACCCGCGGCGCGATCCGCCAGGTGCGACCGCGACAGCACCAGCCGCACCCCCGCGTCAGAGACGATGTAGGCCAGCCGATCCGGCGGGAACCCGGCATCGAGGGGAACGTACGCCGCGTTGACTTTCAGCACCGCGAGCATGCCGACGTAGCCGTCCACCGCCCGGTCGAACAGCAGCCCCACCCGGTCACCCGGCCGCACACCCCGGTGCAGGAGGAAACGCGCCAGCTGGTTCGCCCGCGCATCCAGCTCCGCATAGCTCAGCGTGACGTCCGCGGCGTCCACCGCCAGCTGATCGCCCCGGCCCTGCCGCCGCAGCCAGTCGCAACGGCCCTCGAACAGCCGCTCGAGACGGTCCCCCTCCCGCCACCGGATCGAACCCTCGTACCCGGTACCGGGCTTAGTTAAAAACTGGCCACAATCCGGGCGCGACTCCTGCATTATGTCACTCACTGACAAATCCCCCGGGCTAGCGCGGCGCTGCGGTTGCTCTCCTCTTGGTATACCCGTCTAGAACGTCCCCGGCCAACGGAATTACGGCCCATTGGGAACAGGCGAACGGCCACTGGCGACACGTTGCACGACCACGGGAGCGTTCATCACCTGGCCGCGGCCTTGCGGCTGGTACAGGTGCACACGCCTGGTGCAGGCGGGGTGACTTCAGAAAAGTTCCGCTCCAAAAATCGGCTACTCTCAGCGATCAGATCGTCACCAGGTGCACGATAGAGGAAATCCGTCGGGGGGTGGCCAGCGATGACCGGGCACGATGACACCTCCGGATCCCTGTCGGCTCTGGCCATGCACCTGCGCCGGCTCGGCATGCACGTATGCCTGGGAACCGGTCAGTGTCCCGCACTTGAGGTGACAAACCCACTGTCTGCCGTCGTGTCGGCGACCGTCCGTGTCGCGGCCGGGTCCTATGTCGCCTTTGACGGCATGGTGCTTGCCCCTGTGGGCGAGCCGCGTGCAGCGGCGTCCCGGCTGGCGTACCTGCTGGGACTTATCCGCACGTAAAGACACCCCCGCCATCCGGCTGGGTGCCGGGGTCGCCATTCCAGGCGCTGAAGTCGGCCACGGCGGGGAAGACCAGCAGTGACCGGTCCAGCCCTCAGCCAGGAAGTCCTCGGTGCTCAGCAGCAGGGCTTGCATCTCCACGATGCTCGCCGCGACGTCGCCGGGTGTGCCCTCATCGGCCACGATCCACGCCCCGTCCCAGGAACCCGCCACCGGCGGGCAGCTGACTAAATGTCGCATCCTGGGACGGCCCGTCTTCTGCAGGCGGGCGCGGAATGCCTCAAAGCAGTACCTTCACCATCCTCCTGATCCGGCGCCAGCGCAATATCACGCCGACGGCCGGAGGCGGCGGCGTGGCGCCATCGCCCGGATCGGTCAATGGCCGCGGAATGCCTCTTCGAGCCACCACGCCCCGCGACCGGCGGTGACCTTGGCGTCGATCAGCAGTTGCGTGTCACGGGGGCCGTCCAGCCAGTCGGTGAGGCCGGTGAGCTGACCGGGGCGGCGGACGGTCAGCGCGGTGCAACCGAAGCCGCGGCCGATGGCGGCGAAATCTGTGTCCGGGAAGCGCACAGTGTCCAGTGGGTGCCCTTCGGGCCCGAAGTGGTGGAACTCGGCGCCGTAACCGCTGTCGTTGTAGACCACGATGACCATCGGCAAATGGAGCCGATGGACGGTCTCCAGTTCGGCGATGCCCATCAGCCCACCGCCGTCTCCCAGGGCGGCCACCGGCAGTCGGCTGGGTGCGGCCAGCGCAGCGCCGATGGTGGTGGCCAAGCCGAGCCCGATGGACTGAAATGCCTGGGTGAAGCAGAACCCGCGTTCATCGGGCACGGACAGGTAGGCGCTCGGGTAGCCCATGAAGTTGCCCGAGTCGACGCCGATGACCCGCTCGAGCGGCAGCAGGTCATCCAGCCGCATCGACAGGGTGCGCGGATCGATTCGCTGCTCGTCGGAGTCGTCCTGGTACGGCACGTCCCGCCACCGGGCCGAGGTGGTGATCCGCGCCGCCAATTCCGGTGACCGGTACCCCGGTGACTCATCCACCGCCACCGCCACTGCGACCGCGACCGCGGCAACGTCTCCGATGACGCCGAGGTCGATCGGCAGGTGCGCGCCAAGGGCACCGGCATCGAGGTCGACTTGCGCGACGGTGACCTGCTCGCCGATGAGGGTGCCGTGCCGGGTTGTCCACATGTTCAGCGCGCACCCCCAGCCAACGACCAGGTCGGCGCGGGCGATCAGTTCCGCGGCCAGCGGGCTGGCGAAACCGCCGGAGATGCCGAGTGACCACGGGTTGCCGGTGAACAGGCCGTTGGCGACGGCGGAGGTGGCCAGCAAGGCGCCGCACCGGCTGGCCAGCCGTTCCAGTTCGGCGCGTGCGTGCCGGGCACCCCGGCCCGCGATGAACACCGGCCGGCGTGCCCTGCTGATCGCGGTGGCCAGCGCCGTGATGGCCGATGGATCCGGCGATGGGGGGCCGCCAGCGGACGGTACCCCGGCCGGTCCCGCCGCTGTCCGCTGGGCCTGCACGTCGAGAGGCAGGTTGAGCACCACGGTGCGGCGTTCCTGGGTGGCGCGCCGCACCGCTCGCACGACATCCTCGACCGCGGACGTCGCGGACGAGACCCGGTCGGCGACTGCGCCGACCGAGGTGGCGAGCGCCGCCTGGTCGACGTAGAAGTTCGACCGCGGGGTGGTGGCCTCGGCCGCGAGCACGAGCATCGGGGTGCGGCTCTTAGCCGCTTCGGCGATGCCGGTCATCGCGTTGGTCAGCCCGCACCCCTGGTGGACGGTCAGCACGCCAAGCCGGCCGCTGGTGCGCGCATAAGCGTCCGCCATGGTGGCCGCGCCGCCCTCGTGCCGGGCCGCGATATACCGGGCGCCGCCGGCGATCATCGCATTGGTGACGTGGAAGTTGCCGCTGCCGACCACACCGAAGACGTAGCCGGCCCCCAGACCGGCCAGGGTACGGCCCACCGCCCCCGCGACCGTCATCGCTCGACCAGTGCCAGTACCCTCGCCGGGCTGCCCGAGCCGCCGACGATCGGCAGCGGGGCGGCCAGGAGCACCGCGCCGGTCGCCGGCAGGACCGACAGGTTACGCAGCTGGGTCAGCCCGTACTTGCCCGCGCCAAGGAGATAGGAGTGACACGGGAACGGCGGATCGAAGGCATGCGCCGCGCCGGCATCCGTGCCGACAGTCTCCACACCAAGGCCGATGATCGGGGTCTGTTCGGCAAGCCATCTGGCGCATTCGGCCGAGATGCCCGGACTGTGCCCGGTGTTGAGGAAGCGACGGGTCCCCGCCGTACACCCGGACCGTGAGCGACGGGTCCCCGCCGTACACCCGGACCGTGAGCGACGGGTCCCGGTCCCCGCGGCGCGACTGGGCGGTGGGTTGACATCTGGGCCACGGATGAAGACCTGCGCGCAGCGCCGGGGCCACGGATGAAGGGTTCGCCCGGGCGTGGCCCCGTGTGCTGGGTCAAGGGAGACGGGGTGTGGTCCGTGGCCACGCCCGCGCCGTAGTTCAGGGGGCGCGGGGTTGGTTCTGGCTGGGCAGGGGGCTGTCCAGGGTGAGGCATTTGCTGGGGTGGGTGAACCGCAGGGTGGCGTTGGGGTCGCCGGTGATGGTCCAGCCCAGCAGGTGGATGTAGTAGTGGTGGT
>PLRW01000048.1 GCA_003164955.1 Actinomycetota bacterium | reverse complement strand
ACTGACCTTGGAATAAGTCATCTAGCCCCACCGGGATTTCCTCGCCCGCGCCGATCGGGGCCCACTCCGGCACCTTGTGGAAACGGAACCCGAGCCCGCCGGCGCTACCCTGGCCGCCGATCGCGCGCCAAGGAATCTCGCCCCCCATCACGACCCTGCCCTTGCCGCCGGAGAATGGGTGACCGCCGAGCCCAAGAGCCGTGGTAGCGATCCCCAGGTTGGCCACTACCAGCCCGGATTCGACACCGTTCGCATCGACCATCTGCCAACGCTCGAAATCGGTCAGATCGACGGGATGAGCGTCATGCAACAACCCCGATTCGATGAAGGGCCGCAGCGGATCCGCACCCAGCCGCTGATCGACCAGGTAGTAGCCATGGGGACGGTCGAAGTACAGCAGCAGCGCGGCGATGCACTGCCGGGTGACTTCGGCGATGGGAATGAACAGCGTGCTGCCTGCCACGTTGATGTTCTGATGGTTGAACGCGAAGAGGTTGGGCAGCCGCCGCGGAATGTCGAGACGGCCCTCGGACAGCTTCACCGCCCCGCGATGCGTGGCTTCACGTTCGCCTGCCGTCTGATTCTGCAGGTACGCATGGGGTCGACTGTCGCGCGCCGGCAGGAAGAATGTGCCTTCGTCGTTGGTCCAGAAGACCTCGGTGGAGTGGTTCGCCAGCGGACTGGGGTAGCTGCGCCCGGTAAACGAGGCGAGTTTGTCCCCACCAGTGGGACCGCCTTCCGCATCCAGGAAGGACCATTCCTCCCGCACCACACCGGTCACGCCGGTTGCCGCCGCGACCAGCAGGGCTTCTTCCTCGGTGCTCAGGGGAACGGGGTCGCGCTCCGACTCAAAGGCCAATGGCCCGGTCAGGGTGCCGCCCAGCGGGAACCGGCGTGATCGCCGTCCGAAGACGGCGTTCAGTGCCCCGAACTCGTTAGCCTCGTTGTGCACGTTAGGCTCCACGGTCATCGCATCTTACTCCTCGCTGAAACTGCAGCTCAGCGCCACGCTGGGCCGACTTCAACACCCTGGGTGGCCGGGCCCGAAGCGTGGCTCGACGGCACACCGGTCAGCCGCGCGGCGTCCGGGCGATTGCCTCGCGGACCACGTCCAGGACCTGGTTGGCCCGCCGGTATGCCTGGCGCTGGGCCCAGGTGCCGTTCCCCCTGGCCAGCAGATCTTCCAGAAGCTCTTTAACGATGGAAAACTCTCCAGCGTCTACCAGGGCGGCCCGGACATGCTCCAGCAGCTGGTAGGCGACGGCGCGCGCCGCTGCGGGCCGGTTTGTCACCGGGGCGACCAGCTGGTCATCGAGACCGGATCGGCTGGCCCGCCAGGCCGCCATGTGCAGCAGTTCGATGCGCACGGGGCTGGCAGGCTCGCCCATCCGCCAGCTCCGCGCCGCCGTCTCGACCAGGGCGCGGACCAGCGCCGCGATGAGCACGGCGTCGTCGGGATAAAGGCAGACATCCGCGAGGCGGACCTCGACGGTCGGGTGGTGCCGGGACAGCCGCGCGTCGAAGTAGATCATGCCCTCGTCCAGCACCGTGCCGGTGTCCACCATCGCCTGCACGGCATCGTGATACGCCCGCGCGGAGCCGAACCGGTCCGTGGGTCCTGACGACGGCCACCGCCGGTAGGCCTGGTACCGGAAGCTCGCGTATCCGCTGTCGCGGCCCTGCCAGAAAGGAGAGTTGGCGCTCAGCGCCAGCAGCGGCGCCGGCCACGGCCGGATCCGGTCAAGGACCGCGATCCCTTCCTCGTCCGAGGAGACCTGCACGTGCACGTGGCACCCGCAGGTCAGGTGTTCCTGCGCGGTCAGGCCGAACTCGGCCGCCATCTTCCGGTACCGGCTCAAGAGCGTCAGGGACGGTTCAACCGCCATAGGCGCTGTGCCCACGGCGGCCACCTGAACACCCACCCGGCTCGCGGCCTCGGCCGCCAGTGACCGGCAGCGGCGCACCTCACGGCCCAGCTCCTCCAGCGAGGCGCATGGCCGGGTCCCGATCTCAAGCTGCTCCAGCTTGAATTCCAGCACGAGTGCCTCCGAAGGCTCGCCCCGGCTGCCCCCCTCGGGCGGGCTCGCGGCGGCCGCCTCTTCGGCGGCCCGTATCACCGCGCCGGCCACCGCTCGTGCCTGGCCACTGGCGGGATCTACGAGCATCAGCTCTTCTTCGACTCCAACGTTGCGTGCAGTCATGTCCCCATCCATGTCAGCCGAATGTTTCGGTGCGTTAGGTATCGCCGGCCTCCTTATCGGGCTCGGCTGGCCGGCGACCACGCTGAACCCTGCGGCCCGGGCCTTCCCAGTTACCTCCCTGACCCAGAAACTCCGAGAGGCACGAGGGGCCCGGTGGCGGGCGGGCTCAGCGGCGCAGCGCCCGGCGGGCGAGCCAGTTGCCGATGAACTGCCCGGCCTGAACGATCACGATGATCGTCGCTACGGTGATGTAGACGATCGGCCAGTCGTACCGCTGCGACCCGTAGGTGATCGCGAAATTGCCGAGCCCGCCGCCGCCGAACAGGCCCGCCTGCGCCGACATGTCGACGACGGCCACGAAGATGAACGTGTAGCCGAGGATGACGGGGCCGAGCGCCTCGGGGATGAGCACGGTGACGAGGATGCTGGTCGGCCGGGCCCCGGCCGCGCGGGCGGCTTCGATCACCCCGGGGTCGACGGTGAGCAGGCTCTGCTCGACGATGCGGCTCACCGCGAAGGCCGCCGCGATCGACAGCGCGAACGTCACCGCGTTCGTGCCGATGGTGGTGCCGATGGCCGCCAGTATGAGCGGCTGGATGGCGGTGAGGAAGATGACGAACGGGATGGGCCGGACGATGTTCACGAGCACGTTGAGCGCGATGAACACCGGTCGGCTGGCCAGCAGGCTGCCCGGCCGCGTCGCGTACAGCGCCAGCCCGATGACCAGGCCGAGAACCCCGCCGGCCGCCATCGATATGAGGACGATATAGAAGGTCTGCCCGATGGCGTCGCGGTAGACCGAAAGGTTGCTGAGGAACTCCTGCACGTCAGCCTTCTTCCGCCGGTTCCTCTGTCACGTCGACGCCGTCGGCCCGCAGCGCGGTGATCGCCGCGTCCACGGCCCCGGCACCGTCCGGGCCGCCGGCGCCGTCCGGGCCGGTCAGCTCGAAGGTCAGGCTTCCCACCGGCCTGTCCTGCAGCTCGCCGATGCCGCCGAAGATGATCTCCGCCGCGACCCCGTGGCTCAGGAACGTGCTGGCCAGCGCGGTCTGGAAGGCCGCGCGGTCGCGTACCCTTACCGTCACGATGCGGCCGGGGTGGGTGAGCCGCAGCCGCGCCAGCGTCGCCGCCGACGGGCGGTCGCGCAGCGCCATCCCGATGATGCGGGCCGCCGCCTCGGTCCGCGGCTGCGCGAACACGTCGTAGAGGCTGCCCGATTCGACGACCCGGCCGCCGTCGAGCACCGCGACCCGGTCGGCGATGCTCTGGATCACGTCCAGCTCGTGAGTGATGATCACGATCGTGACGCCCAGGTTGCGGTTGGCGCGCCGCAGCAGGTCAAGGACCTCGCTCGTGGTCTGCGGGTCAAGCGCGCTCGTCGCCTCGTCGGCCAGCAGCAGCGACGGCTCCGTGGCGAGGGCCCGGGCGATCCCGACCCGCTGCTTCTGCCCGCCGGACAGTTGCTCGGGGTGGTCGTGGGCCCGGTCGAGCAGGCCGACGAAGTCGAGCAGCCGCGCGACCCTGCGATCACGCTCGGGCTGCCCGACGCGCGCCACCTTCAGGGGGTAGGCGACGTTCCCGGCCACGGTGCGGGAGCGGAACAGGTTGAACTGCTGGAAGATCATCCCGGTATCGCGGCGCACTTCGCGGCGGGCACGTTCGGTGAGCGAGGTGAGTTCCCGGCCGCCCAGGTACACGCGGCCCGCCGTGGGTGTCTCAAGGCCGTTGATGAGGCGCACGAGCGTGCTCTTCCCCGCCCCGGAGTGCCCGACGACGCCGAAGACCTCGCCGTGGCTGACCTCCAGGCTGACGTCGTCCAGCGCGGTCAGCGGCCTGCCACCGCTGCCCGCGGCGGGGAACGTCTTGGTCACGTGCTCCAGGCGTACGTGGGCAGCGGCTGGCGCCGCACCCTGCCCGGCCTCGCTCGCGGATACGGAAGTCATCGCCGTGCGGCCCGGCACCGGGGCATGCGTGCCACTGGTGCCGGGCCGGTCATCCCTTTCGTGGTTACCGCTTCTGGTCGGGTCGCTGCTGGGCTCGCGCTGCGTGCTGCCGCTCATTGCTGCGCTTGCGCGGCCCGTTCCTGGGCCTCGACGGTCGCCAGCTCGGCCTGCAGCGTGGCGGGCGGCACCGTGCGGAAGACGGCGGTGCCGCCGTTGGCCTGCTGAACGCCCTTCTCCACGGCAGGATTGTGGTAGAGCGCGGCCAGCTTCAGGTACAGCGGATTGTTCTTGTCCGCGGCGCGCGCCACGAAGATGTTCACGTACGGCGCGGCGCTCGGGCTCGCCGGGTTGTCCTGGAAGATGGCGTCCGATTTCGGCAGGCCGGCGCTCGTGGCGTAGTTGTTGTTCACGATCGCCGCCGCCGCCGAGCCGCTCTGCAGCGCCCCGGCGGTCTGCGACGCGTCCAGGGCCGCCACGTCGACCTTGTGCGTCACGATGTCCGCGGTACTCGAGAATGCCGTGCCGCCGTCCTTCAGCGTCAGCAGCTTCGCGGACTGCAGTACCAGCAGGCCGCGCGCCTCGTTGATCGCGTCGTTCGGGATCACGATCTTGGCGCCAGCCGGGATCGCCGCGGCGGTGGAGTACTTCAGCGAGTACAGCGGCAGCGGGTACACGGCCGTAGCGCCGATCGGCTGCAGGTCACCGTGCGCGGTGACGTCGTAGTTCGACAGGTACTCGATGTGCTGGAATTCGTTGAGGTCGAGCTGCCCCTCCCGCAGCGCCGGGTTCGGCTGGCTGTAGTCGCTGAAGTTCACGAACTTCAGTGACACGCCGAGCCGCTCCTTCACCAACTGCGCGAACGTCTGCCAGTACGGCTCCGACCCGTCCGTCACGCCGATGCTGATGACCTTCGAGCCGCCAGAGCCGCCAGAGCCGCCAGAGCCGCCGCCAAGGGACAAGACGAGGGAGACGACGAGCGCGGCGACGACAATGACCGCCGCGGATGTGATCCAGGTGACGCGCCGCCGGGTGATTGACCGGCGCGGGGGCAACTGCGGGCCGGCCCCCGGATCGGGCGCGGCATCGGCAGGCGGGGACGATTCAGACATGCCTAACCTCCGGAAATCTCGTCGCGTGACGGATCCCGGCCGGCGCCGTCACGCGCGGCGCGCTGCCGACCGGGCAGAGTGAAGAACACCGGGCAGAGTGAAGAACAAAGGTGAGAAAGGACGAATGAAAAGGTCAGAGGGCCGGGTGAAACGGCACGGTGCGTCAGCCTGGAGCCGCGGAGCGCTCGTCCGCAACCCCGGCGGCGCTTGGCCACCTCGTCAGCGACAGAGGTGGCTGGCGACCTGCGCATAATCGACGGCACGCCGACTGGCAAGCAGCACGGTTCGCATAACTAAGATCGTAGCACTAAATCGACTATACCTACCGAAATAGTTGGATAAACGGCAGCGGGCCCCTGGCGGCGAAGGAGCCCTGCCCTGTCGGCGGCTTCACGGCGGCGGGTTTCACCAGCCCGCTCTGGCGGACTCAGATATTGCCACTGCCTGAATGCCCCTCAGGTTGGGGTGGGCTGGGTGGTGCTGCGGCTGACGCCGACGGCGCAGGCCATCCAGTCTCCAGCCGAGGTGCGTTGCCATGCGACCGCGACGCTGATGTCGATGCCGAATGCCAAATCCTATTTCCGGGCGGGTTAGGTCATTACTATACTTAACTGATGGGAAATGTGTATTTTTGCCTCGCGCCCGTGCGGACCAGCGTCGCGATGCTGATCTGCGCGGCAGCGGAGTCTGCGGCCGCAAAGACGAGCCGCGCGTGAACGTCATCCCGGGATTCGCCAGCCTGCGGCGGACCCCATGGTGCCGCCATGCCTGACGAGCAGCGGGAGGGCTCGCGCGCCAGCCTCGGTATCCTCGCCACCGGCGCCTTGGTCGTCGGCGGCATCATCGGGACGGGCATCTTCGCCGTGCCGGCCGCGGTGGCGAAGTTCGGCTGGGTCGCCTATCCCGCTTTTGTCGTCGTCACCGCGGGGTCGATCCTGCTCGCCGTGACGTTCGCCGAGCTCGCCCGGGAGGATCCGCGCGGCGGGGGGCCCGCCTACGCGTATGCACAGCGGGCCTTCGGGCCGTTCACCGGATTTCTGTCGGCGTGGGGGTACTGGATCCAGGGATGGACGGGGCAGGCGACGATCTCTGTCGCGGGCGCCGGTTACCTGATCGCGCTGCTCGGCGTCAAGGGCACGGGCTGGGTGCTGGGTACCTCCCTGTTTCTGCTGTGGCTGCCCGCGATTGTGAACGTGATCCGGCCCGGCGCGGTCGGCGGCGTGCAGATCGCGGCCACCGTGCTCAAGCTTCTCCCGCTGCTCGCGATCGGCGTGGCGGGCATCGTCATCTTTCACCGGGCCGATGTCGGCAGCCCGCTCGGCCACATCGGCGCCGTCGGCGCGCTCGGCCCGGCCTGCGCGGTTCTGCTCTTCAGCTTCCTGGGGATGGAGGGCGCCGGGGTGGCCGCCGACCGCGTCAAGAACCCGGCACGCACGATCCCGCGCGCCACCGTGCTCGGCGTCGTGGCCTGTGCGGCGGTCTACGCGATCGGGCTGCTCGGCGTGCAGGGCACCGTCCGGCAATCGACGCTCATGGCGTCATCGGCTCCGTTCGCCGCCGCGGCCCGAGCGATCACCGGCGCGGGCTGGACCGCCAACGTGGTGGAAGTGATCGCGGTCATCTCGGCCCTCGGCGCACTCAACGGATGGACGATGGTGAACGGAGAGATGGTCGAGGCCGCCGCCCGCGACGGCCTCTTCCCCGAAGCCGCCGCCAAGCGCGACGCCCGCGGCGCGCCCACCTTGGCCATCCTGCTGAACACGGTGCTCGCCACGCTCCTGCTCATCAGCTACTCCGCCGGAAATGTCGTCGGGCTGTTCACGACCCTGGCGCTGCTCAGCACGTTCGCCTACGTTTTCACGTACGTCCTGTCGGTGGCGGCGTACCTGTTCAGGCTCGTCCGCGGCGAGAGCACCTTCACCGGCCGGCCGTTGCTGGCTCAGACCTTCGGCGCCGCGCTGGCCCTCGCCTTCAGCATCTGGATGATTGGCGAGACCGGCCAGAACACGGTCTTTGACGGCGTCATCCTGCTCTTCATCGGTATCCCGGTCTACCTCGCCGACCAGTGGCGCCGCGCCCGCAGGGCCACCGCCGGCGCTGCGACGCCTACGACGCCTACGACGAGCGACAGCGTTTAGCCCGCTCTCGTGCCCTGTTCCCGCTCGGCACTGCCCTCGGCGATCTTGTCGAAGATTGACCCGAAGGTGGCGCGCAGCTGCTCGGTGTCGGCCGCCGGCGGGGCGAGGTAGGTGGTGGCGGCGGTCACGTGCGGGATCCTCTCGGTACTGGGCAGGGAAGGTGGTGCCCGCGATAACAGGCCCGGAATCCGATTATTCCTACCGAAATTATTGATGGTGGTCCCTGGCGGTCAATCGGCCCCGGCGGGAAGAACTGGCCGCCGGGGCGGTGGAGCGCCGGTCAGGGAGGCGGGCCCGGCAGCAGGCCGCGCGAACGCAGCTCGGCGGCGGCGCCCTCGGCGAAGTAGTAGGCCTCCTCCAGGTGGGGCTGGCCGGACAGGATGAAGTGGTCGATGCCGAGCGTGTGGTACTCCTCGATCCGGTCGGCGACCTCGCGGTGGCTGCCGACCAGCGCGGTGCCCGCGCCGCCGCGGACCAGCCCGTAGCCACTGCCGGGCGCCGCCCGAGCCAGATAAGTAGACTTATCCGACCGGCTTAGTTGATAATAGGCCCTGTGCCTACCGGGGGCCGCGGCGAGGCAGCGAAGACCGAGTCCCCGGGCGGCCTCGTGCACGCTGAGCGCCGCACGCCCCTCTACCAGTACGAAGAGAGGAGGCCATGCAAGTCGCACTCGCATCGTGCCGTTCACCCGACGCTGCCGCAAACGAGGACTTCGTCGCCGCTACCGCGAGCGTGGTCGTAGTGCTGGATGGTGCTTCCGCGCCCCCCGGAGTTGAGACCGGCTGCGTTCACGGCACACTCTGGTTCGTCCGCCGACTTGGTGCCGCACTCTTGGAGGTTCTTTCGACGCAGACGGAACAGGCGCCGGTGGACAATCTTGCTCAGGCAATTGTCAACGTGAACGCTCTGCATATCAACGCGTGCGACCTAAGGCATCCCGGGAACCCCTCATCTGCGATCGCCATCCTCCGTGAACAGGAGGAGACGATTGAATTCCTCCTGCTTGGAGACACCACCGTGCTGCTCGACGAGTCGGCCGGCGTCCGCGTGGTCACCGATGACTGGCTGGAGAAGGTTGCCGGGGGAGAGCAAGCAGCGCACCAGCAAGCCACGGGGTCAGCCCCCCAGGGCAGCCGCTCCGGCGCGGTTGTCGGGCCAACAGGTTACGGCCGCCAGGACGGCTTCTGGAGGGTCAGCAGCAACCCTGATGCTGTCAACTATGCCGTGACCGGCGCCATTCGCCGTCGAGGCCTGCGTAGGGCGGCCGTGCTCAGCAAGGGAGCCGCTCGACTGGCCGGCCGTTTTGGATTAATGGACTGGCCGAGCTTCCTCGATCTGCTCGACAAGCGTGGCCCGGAGGCGCTCATCGACCGATTGCGGGACGTCGAGCGATCCGATCCCGACGGGCAACGCTGGCCGCGTGCCGAGGCACACGACGACGCCACGGCCGTCGTGTGCCACTTCCGAGACCGATGACGAGTCTGGTCTCGACGCGGTCCCGCCGCTCGGCGATGATCTTCTGGAGTGCCGTGGGTATCTGCGATGCGCTGCGGGATTCACTCGACGCGCGGCTCAGCCAGCCCAGCCCTGACGCGGGCCAGCACTCCGCCCGCCCGGCCGCTCGTGCCTGCGGCAGCCTCATCGGCCTGTCCTGATGGGACGCGGCGCCACCCACTCTCATATCCTCGTAAGGAGATCATCATGACCGATCATGCCCCTGAATCCGACACCGCCGCCTGGTCATTCGAGACCAAGCAGGTGCATGCGGGAGCTGTGCCCGACCCGACGACCGGGGCGCGCGCCGTGCCCATCTACCAGACGACGTCGTATGTCTTCCGCGACACCGAGCATGCCGCGAACCTATTCAGCCTGGCCGAGCCGGGCAACATCTACACGCGCATCATGAACCCGACAAGCGATGTCGTCGAAAAGCGCCTCGCCGCGCTCGAAGGGGGGGTCGCGTCCGTGGCGCTCGCCTCCGGCCAGGCAGCGGAGACGCTGACGGTGCTCACCCTCGCCGGCGCCGGCGACCACCTGGTGTCGAGCGCGTCGCTGTATGGCGGGACCTACAACCTGTTCCACTACACGCTGCCCAAGATCGGCATCGAGGTCACGTTCGTCGAGGACCCGGACAACTTCGACGAATGGCGGGCCGCCGTGCGGCCGAACACCAGGCTGTTCTTCGCCGAGACCATCGGCAATCCGCGCAGCAACGTCCTGGACATCGAGGGGGTCGCGGGCATCGCCCATGAGGTCGGGGTACCGCTCGTCGTGGATAACACGGTGCCCACGCCCTACGTGTCCCGGCCCATCGAGCACGGCGCGGACATCATCGTGCACTCGGCGACCAAGTTCATCGGCGGGCACGGCACGGTCATCGCGGGCATCGTGGTGGACGGCGGAACGTTCGACTTCGGCGCGCACGCGGACCGCTTCTCAGGCTTCGTCGAGCCGGACCCGAGTTATGGCGGCCTCCGGTACTGGCCGGCTCTCGGTCCCGGGGCATTCGCGGCGAAGCTGCGCGTCCAGCTGCTGCGCGACACCGGCCCGGCGATCTCACCGTTCACCAGCTTCCTCCTCCTACAGGGCCTGGAGACGTTGTCGCTGCGGATCGAGCGGCACAACGCGAACGCTCAGGCACTGGCCGAGTGGCTGGAAGCCCGCGATGAGGTCGAGGCCGTCTACTACGCGGGCCTGCCATCCAGCCCGTGGTACGCGGCCAAGCAGAAGTACCTGCCGCGTGGCGCCGGCGCGGTGCTGGCCTTCGAGCTGCACGGGGGGGTGGCGGCCGGCCGGCGGTTCGTCGACTCGGTGCGGCTGTTCAGCCATCTGGCGAACATCGGCGACGTGCGGAGCCTGATCGTGCACCCGGCCAGCACGACGCACAGCCAGCTCTCACCCGAGGAGCAGCTCAGCACCGGGACCACGCCCGGCCTGGTGCGCCTCTCGGTCGGCATCGAGGGGATCGAGGATCTGAAGGCCGACCTGGAGGCGGGGTTCCGCGCCGTCAAGTCCGTGAGCTGACAGTGAGCCGGCCAACGGGTCCCCCCCCTGCCACGGGCGCATGGCAGGAGGGGGACCCGCCGGGCCGCCGTCAGTGGGTGACGCTGCGCCGCCCTTTGTGGCTGGAAGCCAACGCCTGCCTGCCGGAGGTGCGGCTGGCGTACGAGACGTGGGGCACGCTGGCGGAAGACCGGTCCAACGCGATGCTCGTCCTGCACGCGCTCACTGGCGATAGCCACGTCACCGGGCCTGCCGAGCCCGGCCACCCCACCCCCGGCTGGTGGCGAGAGCTGATCGGGCCCGGGCGGGCGCTCGACCCGGCCAGCTGGTATGTGGTGGCGCCGAATGTGCTCGGCGGCTGCCAGGGCAGCACCGGGCCAAGCTCCCCCGCCCCGGACGGGCGGCCATGGGGCAGCCGGTTCCCCATTCTGACCATCCGTGACCAGGTGGCGGCCGAGGTGATCCTCGCCGACACCCTCGGCATCGCGAGCTGGGCCTTGGTCGTCGGCGGCTCGATGGGAGGCATGCGCGCGCTGGAGTGGTCCGTCGGCCATCCAGACCGGGTCAATGCCCAGTTCCTGCTCGCCTGCACGGCCGCCTCCTCAGCCGAGCAGATCGCCTGGACGGTGCCGCAACTGCACGCCATCCGGGCAGACACCGGCTGGCGAGGTGGCGACTACTACGACGCCCGGCCCGGTGACGGCCCCCACCGCGGCCTGGGTGTGGCGCGGCGGATCGCTCACGTCACCTACCGCAGCGAGCCGGAGCTTGCCGCACGCTTCGGCCGTGACCACCAGGACGGCGAGCACCCCTGGGAAGGGGGGCGCTACGCCGTCGAGTCCTATCTTGACCACCATGCCGACAAACTCGTCTGGCGATTCGACGCAGGCAGCTACGTCACGCTGACCGAGGCGATGAACAGCCACGACATCGGCCGCGGCCGCGGCGGAACGGCCACCGCACTGCGCCGTGTACGGGCACGCACCCTCGTCGCGGGAATTGACAGCGACCGCCTCTACCCGCTCGCCCAGCAGGAGTACCTCGCGGCCGGCATCCCCGGGGCGGGGAGCGTGCGCGTCATCACGTCGCCGTATGGCCACGATGGCTTTCTCATTGAGGCGGAGCAGGTCGGGGCCTGCCTAGGGGAGCTTCTGGCCGCCATCCCGGGGCACGCGCGGGGCGGCGCCACGGCGACCCGCCGCGGCTCGGTGCCGCGCTCGTCCCCGCTGTGACCAGACGCTCCCGACCACGGAGATCATCACGCCTGTCATCGAGACCAGAGGTATTGGCATGACGCAGGCGGCGGGCAGCCGACCGTGCGCGTGCTGCCCGGGCGAGCATCTCAGCCCGGCGTCCCGGTCGCGGCCCCCGCTGCGGTTCGGGATCTCGCTGGTTGCCGCCCACGGGTGGACGCCGTACTGACGCGGTACGGCAGCGTGGCTCACGTCCAGAGGCCACCGCGCCTGTCTTCAACGCGTTTGGCCTTGTGCGTTGCCCGCGGCAGGCTGCCCGCCGGCA
>PLRW01000120.1 GCA_003164955.1 Actinomycetota bacterium | reverse complement strand
TATGAGCGAGTTTTGGCACGGCACACCGGTTTCCGGCCCCGGCTGCCGTCATGGGTGACGACAATCCTGTCGCGCCTGAGGCCAGGCAAGCGCCATGGCGAGGACTGACAGCGAGCCGGGGACTGTGATCTAACGATGCCTCCGGCCCGATCGCTCCGGCTCAAGCTCAAACCAGATACCCCAGTCCAGACGGCGAGGCAAGATGCTGTCATCGTCGGCACCCGTTCGGGCTAGACACCATCGGCGAAAACCGGCGCCCCACGTTCTAGCTCTTCAGCGGCGCTTCCGGTCCGGACGGAACCGCGGCTCTGACCGCCCAGTCTGCCAGGGAGTATCACGCTGCGTAGCGACATTGGAAGGGTGTGCCGGGCAGGTTATTGAAGCGAAAGGTCTAGACCAGCTAACTCAAAGGCGACCCACATCGCGGGAGATTGGCGCGGTCCCAGCGACTAGGTCCCGACTGACGAGCAACCGTGGAGCAACCATGGCCAGGAAACGGCCTGCACGAGAGGGCCTAGAATGGATATAATCCCAGGTCAGAATGGGTGCGCCGCCAGGGACTTGAACCCCGAACCCGCAGATTAAGAGTCTGCTGCTCTGCCAATTGAGCTAGCGGCGCGCGAACCTCAGTGATACTAGCAAGACCCGTTTCGCTTCGCGAATCGTCCCCCGCCGGCGCCCTGGTCGCCGGTCGGCCCTGCTCGCCCGCGCGTCCCTGTTGCCAAGCCGCCTCCCTCGGCCGCCCACCCCTCTGACCTGGCAGCCCATCCCCGATACACGCAACCGGGTCCGCCTGCGGTAGCTCTCCTGTCAGCAAGCGAGTACGTTGGGTAATTAGTGGTCTGACCTGCGGCGACTTGGCCATCGATGATCGCACGCGATATAGCATTGACCAATCATAAATAAATAATTCCGAACACAATATGGTAGTAGCGGCCAAGTTTCCCCAAGACACGTCCCAAAAAGCATTGCGTAATGCGCGAATCCGCGCTGGGATGAGACCGTGAGTGATGGCGTGCCGGCGTGGCGGCGTGCCGTGCCAGTAAGGAGCGCCATGCTGCCGAGCCCCCGCAGGTCTGCGGGCTGCCGCGCTGCGGGGCGACGATCCGCGGGGCGCGCGGACGGCAGCACCGGAGCCTTCGGCATCAACGGGGCTACCCGGCGCGGACGGCTGGCCCGGCTGACGGCCCTTACCGCAGCGCTCACCCTGTCGGCCGCCGGGATTGCGGCCGCGGCCACCGGCGCACCCGCCACGGTGACATCCACCGCCGCCAGATCCCCGGCCGCCCTCGGCCGGACAGGCGCAGCCAGCCACCCAGCCGTGGTCCGCACTATCGTGGGCGCGGCGGCGTTCGGCGGCGGAGCGGCGCCCATCCCCGCGATCGCCGGGGCACCGGTGATCCGGCTCCAGGACCCGAGCCCGCTCAGCATCGCCAAGTGCCTGCAGGCGATCAGGCTCCGCTGCTACAGCCCGGCGCAGTACCGCGTGGCCTACGACCTGAACCCGCTGTACCGCGCCGGCATCACGGGCAAGGGCCGGACGATCGTGATCGTCGACTCGTTCGGCTCCCCGACCATTGGCCGCGACCTGGCGGTCTTCGACAAGCAGTGGGGCTTCCCCGACCCGACCCTGAACATCCTCACCCTCGGCAAGATCCCCCCGTTCAACCGGGGTAACGCGGCCATGGTCGGCTGGGCCGAAGAGACCACGCTCGACGTCGAATACGCTCACGCGATCGCGCCCGGGGCGAACATCCTGCTCCTCGAGACGCCGGTCGCCGAGACCGAGGGCGTGACCGGTTTCCCGGGGATGATGGACGCCGAGCAGTACGTGATCGACCACAATCTTGGCGACGTGATCAGCCAGAGCTTTGGCGCGACGGAGAACACGTTCCCGGGCTTTGCCCAGGGCAGCCGCCTGAGCCTGCTGAACCTCCGTGGCGCGTTCGAGGACGCGGCCCGTCATGACGTCACCGTGCTGGCGGCCTCCGGGGACAGCGGCGCCACCAACGACCAGGCGGACGGCGCCACGCTCTATCCCTACCGCGCGATCTCGTGGCCCTCGTCGGATCCGCTCGTCACTTCGGTCGGTGGCACGCAGCTCCTGCTCGCCCAGGACGGTAACAAGATCCGGCCGGATCAGGTGTGGAGCGACACGTACGGCGCGGGCGGCGGCGGGGTCTCGAGCATCTTCGGCCGCCCCTCGTTCCAGAGCAACGTGGCGAGCGTGGTCGGCGACGGCCGGGGAACCCCTGACATCTCGATGTCGGCGGCCGTCACCGGCGGCTGCTGGGTCTACGAGAGCTTCGAGCCGAGCGGGACGGGCTGGGAGATCCTCGGCGGGACGAGCGAGGCCACCCCGATCTTCGCCGGTGTCGTCGCGCTGGCCGACCAGCTGGCCGGGCATCGTCTCGGCAACATCAACGCGGCGCTCTACGCCCTCGGCGGGCTCAGCCAGATCAAGCAGGACACGCTCCAGACCGGGATCGTCGACGTAACCACCGGCCGCAACAGCTACGGCAGCAAGGTCCCGGGGTACGCGGCCGGCCCGGGCTACGACCTGGCCAGCGGCTGGGGCACCATCGACGCCGCCCGCTTCGTCCTCGCCCTGGCCCGCGTCGCCGGCTGAGGGTGCCGGCCTTCGTTCCAGCGTTTCCCCAGCTCAGGCTCGGATATAGGGGTCAGGCTGGGGAAATGGAGTCACAGACAAGGCCCGAGCTGTGCGTTTGCGGGATGAAACTTTCCGTGCTGGGTAGTCTAAGCTCCCGTGTCTGACGCCCCCACGACGCAGAACCTCTCGCCGGCCGGCGCCGCCCCGCCGGCCCCGCCCGCTGCTCCGGGCCGGCGGCTCGCATGGCTCGATGCGCTGCGGGGCGTGGCCGCCTTGTTCGTGGTGTTCGACCACCTCGGTTACTACGTGCTCCAGCACGCTCGCGAGGTCGTCTACACCTGGTTCGACCCGGGCCAGTACGGTGTCTTCGTCTTCTTCATGGTCAGCGGGTACATCGTGCCGGCGTCGCTCGAGCGCAGGGGCAGCATCCGCAGCTTCTGGGTCAGCCGGGTGTTCCGGCTGTATCCCCTCTACCTCTTCGGGCTGATCATGGCGGTCCTGCTGTGGAAGCTCGGCCTCGGCGGCATCGGCAAGACGAACTACGACGGTGAGACCTCTCTGCTCACGCACGTCCTGATGCTGTCCAACGTGCTGGGGACGAAGAACGCTATCGACGTGATCTGGACGCTCTCCTACGAGATGGCGTTCTACCTCCTGCTCACGGCGCTGTTCGTGACCGGGACGCACAAGCGGAGCAGCCGGTACGCGATCATCTTCGCGGTGGCCGCCGTGGCGCTGGGCGGGGTGCTGCCGATGACGGCGATCTCGCGCAGCTTCCTCGGTACCAGGCTCATCGCCGAGATCGCCGACCTGCTGATCCTGGGCGGCGTCGCGCTCGCGGTGTGCCGTTACCGGCTGCCGAAGGTCGTCGGCGCCGTGCTGGCCGCCGTAACGGCCATGGTCCTCGTCCTCTTCAACGGCAGCTGGGTGAACCCGTTCGAGGCGCTGACGATCCTGGCGCTGATGTTCACCGGCACCATGCTCTACCGGGCCGAACGCGGCGACTACGACATGCGCAAGGCGATCGCGGCCGCGGCCGCGGTGTTCGTGCTCGCCGCGGTCGCCGGCCTGTGGCACGCTCCGCCCTGGGATACCTCAACCGCCGCCGTGCACACCGCGTTCGACCGGCAGTGGGTCACCTCGCTGCTGCTCGCCGGGGTGACGTTCGCGGTCGGCATGGCCTGCCGGAACAAGAAGATGCCGGCCATCTTCGCCTGGCTCGGGCTGGTCAGCTACTCGGTCTACCTGCTGCACCCGCTGCTCATCTCGCTCTACAATCACATCCCGCTGACCCAGCACCCGCACCCGTTCCCCCAGCAGGTGCTGCTGGCGGCGGCGTTCCTGGTGGTTCTGCTCGGCTGCTGCTGGCTGTCCTACCGGTTCATCGAGGCGCCGATGCAGCGGCAGGGCCGGAGGTTCGCCGCGTGGCTGGAGTACTGGTTCGGCCCCGATTCGATCCCCGCGCACCATCAGCGGCGGCAGCAGCAGCAGGCCGTCCGCCCCGCCGCCGACTCTGTCGCCCGCTAGCACCGTCTGTCGCCCGCTGGCACCGGTCCGTCGCCCAATCAGGCATCCTGGAGGCATGTCCCTGCCACCTGCCGCGGCGCTGCCGCCGCCCCGCAGCCCCAGCGGTCCCTACCGGATCTGCCTGGTCTGCCTGGGCAACATCTGCCGTTCCCCCATGGCCGAGGTCGCCCTGACGGCGGAACTGGCCGCTGCGGGCCTGGCCGGCGCGGTCACGGTGGACAGCGCCGGGACGGGGGACTGGCACATCGGGCACCAGATGGAAGCCCACGCGCGCGCCGAGCTCGCCCGCCGCGGCTACGACGGGTCCGCCCACCGGGCCCGGCAGGTCGAGCCGTCCTGGCTGGCCGGCCGGGACCTGATCCTGGCCATGGACCGGCGCAACCTCGCGGACCTGCGCCGGATGGCCGCGCGGGCCGGGGCCGGCGGCGACCGGATCGCTCTGTTCGGAGAGGCCGGTGGCCTCGCGGGTGGTTTCCCCCATGAGGGCGGGGCCGAGGCCGGGGCTGCGCGCGGCGCCCTGGGCGACGGCCCCGACATCCCCGATCCTTACGGCGGTGATTCCAGCGACTTCAGCGCGGTCCTGGATCTCGTCGTCGCGGCCTCCCGGCACATCGCCGCGCAGCTCACCGAACTGCTGGCCGGGCGCGCCCCAGCTTGACGACACAGCCTGACCACATAGCCTGACCGCTCAGCACGCTCGGAGGTGCCCATGCCCGGGACCGGTACGGACCGAACGGAGCTCACGCAGCGGATCGCCGCCCTGACCGGTTCCGGCGTCCGGGACACCCGTAGCCTCGGGGGCCGGCACGGCTGGGGGCACTACGCGATCACGCTGGCCGACGGGCGCGAGGCCTTCGCCAAGGTCTCCGGCACCGATACCCGCCCGGCCTTCGAGGCCGAGGCGCGCGGGCTGCGCTGGCTGGCCGAGGCCGCCGTGGTACCCGTTCCCGAGGTGCTCGGCTGGGATGAGCGCGCCCTGGTCCTTTCCTGGGTACCCGCCGGGCGGGCGGATGCGTCCGCGGCAGGTTCGTTCGGCCGCGAACTGGCCCGGCTGCACGCTACCGGGGCGGGTAGCTACGGTGCTCCGTGGCCGGGTTTTATCGCGAGCCTGCCGCTGGACAACACGCCGTGGCCAGCCGGCCGCGGCTGGGCCGAATGGTTCGCCGAGCGGCGCATCCTGCCGTATCTGCGCCGCGCCGCGGACGCCGGGACGCTGAGCCCGGCGGACGTCCGGCTGGTGGAGGCGGTCACCGGGCGGATCAGCGAGTTCGCCGGTCCCGCGGAGCCACCGGCCCGCATCCACGGCGACTGCTGGTCGGGCAACGTGATGTGGTCGGCCGGGCGGGGGTGGCTCATCGATCCGGCGGCCCACGGCGGCCACCGGGAGACCGACCTGGCCATGCTGGCGCTGTTCGGCGCGCCGCATCTGGAGCACATCGTCCGCGGCTACACGCAGGCCACCCCGCTCGCGGACGGCTGGCGGTCGCGGGTCCCGCTGCACCAGCTTCACCCCCTGCTGGTGCACGTCTGCCTGTTCGGCGCTGGTTACCGGGATGCGGTGCTGGCCGCCGCCCGGGAGTTGCTTTCCTCCTGAACGGACGTCAGCGGAACATAAGGCTCGCTGACGCCGGAGCCCCGGTATCTTCCTGAACGGACGTCAGCGGGACGCGGACGGATGGCTGGCCCAGTCGTCCTGGGGCTCCGCGCCCGGTTCGTCCGCCTCTCCGGTGTCCGGTGCGAGCGGCAGGGTGACGCGGAACGTCGCGCCCTGGCCGGGAGCCGAGTCCACGGTGGCGACGCCGCCGTGCGCCGCGACCAGCGCGCTGACGATCGCCAGGCCGAGGCCGCTGCCGCCGCTCTTCCGGTTCCTGGCCTGGTCCGCGCGGTAGAACCGTTCGAACACCCGCCGCGTCTGCTCGGGAGTGAGCCCCTGTCCCTGATCCGCGATCTCCAGCACGGCGGCCGGGACGGACGGCACCGGGGCGCCGGGGAACGGCGGGGTGCCGCTCAGCAAGCCGGTGCCGAGCCGGATGTCGACCGCCGTCCCGTCGGGGGTGTGCGTGAGCGCGTTGGCCATGAGGTTCCCGATGACCTGCCGCAGCCGGGCCTCGTCGCCGAGGACAATGAAAGCCCGGCCCGGCTGGATCGTGAGTTGCACCGGCCGGTCCGGCGCGATCATCCGGGTGTCCTGCGCCGCGTCCGCCGCCAGGACCAGCAGGTCCACCGGCCGGTGCTCGATGGGCCGTTGCTGGTCGAGCCGGGCGAGCAGCAGCAGGTCCTCTACGAGCACGCCCATCCGGGCCGCTTCGCTTTCCACTCGCTGCATGATCCGGTCCAGGTCTTCCGGGTTCAGGCTGCCGCCCCCGCCCGGGCCAGCCCCGCCCGCACCGGTGGCCACGCCGCCACGCTGCCGGTAATACTCGGCGAAGCCGCGGATGGCGGTCAGCGGGGTGCGCAGTTCGTGGCTCGCGTCCGCGATGAAGCGGCGCATCCGCTCCTCGGACTGGACCGCCGCCCCTTCCGATTCCTCCCGGTCGTGGAACGCCGACTCGATCTGGGCCAGCATCGTGTTGATCGACCGGCCCAGCCGCCCGACTTCGGTCCGCGGGTCGCGGTCCGGGACGCGGCGGTCCAGATGCCCGGCCGCGATCTCCTCCGCCGTTTCCTCGATGTCGTCCAGCGGCCGCAGGTTGGTCCGCACCACCGCCACGCTGACCACGCCGAGGCCCAGCATGATCGCGAGGCTGACCACCAGGTCGAGCCAGCTCAGATAGCCGATGGGCCCGTCGATGTTGCCGATCTGCTGACCGACGACGAGCGTGGCGGTCACTATTTCGTTTTGCTGCTGCCCGCTGGGGGTGGTGTAGGTGACCTGCACGTTGGGGACACTCTCGGTGATCACCCGCCAGCTGTCCCCCCCGACCTGCGCCGGGACGGTCACCGGCTGGCCAGAGTGGGCGTTCAGCCACGCTGTGCTGGTCGGCAGATCGGGCGGTGAGCCGGTGAGGCGGCCCAAGTTGCCGAAGTGGTTTATCGGGTTCCCGTTCGGGTCGAGTGCTTCGACGACGTAACCCGGCCCGGAGTAGTCGTGGCTGGGGTTCGTCAGGGCGCTGGGGTTTTGGGACGAGGGGAGGCTGCTGTACGCGTTGGTCATCAGGCCCCTGAGCTGGCTGTCGGCCTGGTTCAGCAGGTATCGCTGGAAGACCGCCGTGCTGGTGAAACTGATGACCGCGAGGGCCAGCGCCACCAGCGTGAGCAGCGCGGCGATCAGCTTGACCCGCAGCGGCGTGCGTTCGGACAGGCGCGTCAGCGCGCTCAGCGGGTGCCGGAACGCGCCTTCCGTGTCCGTCCCCGTTCCGTTCCAAGCCATAACGTTCAGGTCCTACTGTGACGGGAGCCTGAGCACGTAGCCAACCCCGCGCAGCGTGTGGATGAGGCGCGGCTCCACGGTGTCGATCTTCCGGCGCAGCACGGACACGTAGGACTCCACGATGCCGGTGTCGCCGCGGAAGTCGTAGTCCCATACGTGGTCCAGGATCTGCATCTTGGACAGTACCCGGTTGGCGTTGCTCATGAAGTAACGGAGCAGCTTGAACTCGGTCGGCGAAAGCTGGATCTGCTGGCCGGCCCGCCAGACCTCGTGGCTCTCCTCGTCCAGCTCGAGGTCGGCGAACGTGAGCCGGGGCGCCGGCTCGCCGGGCTCGCCGCTGGTCCGCCGCAGCACGGCGCGGATCCGGGCGATGACTTCCTCCAGGCTGAACGGCTTGGTCACGTAGTCGTCGCCGCCGAGGGTCAGACCGCGGATCTTGTCCTCGGTCGCGTCGCGCGCGGTCAGGAACACCACGGGCACGCGGGCGCCCCCGCTCCGCAGCCGCCGGACCACGTCGAAGCCGTCCATGTCCGGGAGCATCACGTCGAGCACGATCAGGTCGGGGCGGTGCCGCTGCGCGGCCTGCACGGCCTCGGTACCCGCCGCGGCGGTGACGACATCAAAACCGGCGTACCGCAGGCTCGCGGAGAGCAGCTCCAGGATGTTCGGCTCGTCTTCGACCACGAGCAGCCGGGTATCCGTTCGCTCGCGCTCATCGCTGGTCGGCATCTCCATGCTCCGTATTGTCACCCATAAGGCTGAGAGGAACCTGAAGGCGGGCTGCAGCCTAGCTGGCCGGATCGGTATAACCACTGAACAGGGCCGCTCTACGGACCGCGGGGGAGGCCCCAGGGGAAGCCCCAGGGGAAGCCGCTGACGGGCCGCGGGGGAGCCCCCCATGCTCGTCAGCCGACGATTTCCCGGTGGCCGCGCCACTGGCTGATCGCTGCGTGCCGCGACGCCACGCCGAGCTTCGAGTAGATCCGGTTCACGTGGTTCTTCACGGTCTTCTCGGCCAGGAACAGCTGAGCAGCGATCTCGCCGTTCGTCCGGCCTCCGGCGATCAGGGACATGATCTCGCTCTCCCGGGCGGAGAGACCGAGATCGGGAGCACCTCCAGCCGGCCCGTCAGTGCCCATTCCGGGACTCATTCCGGGCAAGCCGTCCATGCTCATTCAGGCGACCCGTTAGCGCTCATTCAGGCGACCCATTAGTGCTCATCAGACCTCCGGCCGGCAGCCGTCAGTGCCGCTGAGTTGCGATATTACCAAATCACAGGTCAAAGACGGGCAAACGTCGCGAACGCCACGCTGGATGCCCGCCATCATTTCAATGAGTGACGAGCCGGGAGAACACGTCACCTATGGGTGCGCGGCCCGGTCCCGGTCGTGTGCGGGCCGGGCCCGTCAGTGGGTGTGCGGCCCGGTCCCGGTCGTGTGCGGGCCGGCCCGTCAGCTCGTCCCCGTTGCGGACGAGCCGCTCAGCAGGCTCTGCGGCACGGCCCGGTCGTTGGCCAGGTCACTGAACAGCTCCGTCGCCTTGGTGTGGTCCCAGACCACGACCGACCCGACGCTCTCGGTCGCGAAGCCGCCGAACGGGACCGTGGTCGTCTCCGGGTTCCGCAGCGAGAACGCGACCTGGGCCAGCTGGTACAGCTGTGTGCCCTGGTCCACGTCCAGGGACTTGACCGAGCCGTCGGCCGCCGGGATGGTGGCGAACGGGTTGATCAGCGTCCCGGTACTGGTCATCTTGCTGAGCACGGCCTTCAGCAGCAGCCGCTGGTCCTGCTCGCGCTGCAGGTCGCCGAGCGCGAAGTTCCTGGTCCGGACGTACCCGAGGGCCTGGGCGCCGTTCAGCGTCTGGCAGCCCGCCTTGAGGTTGAGCCCGGCCTTGGGGTCGACCATCGGCGCGGCGATGCACATGCGCACGCCGCCCACGTCGTTGACCACGCCGTCCAGGCCGCCCACGCCGATCCCCATGTAGTGGTTGATGTACAGGCCGGTGGCGTTCTGCACGGTCTCGGCCAGCAGCGCCGGGCCGCCGAGCGAGTACGCCGCGTTGATCTTGTTGTAGCCGTAACCAGGGATCTGCACGTACGAGTCACGCGGGATGCTCATCAGAATGGGCGGGTTACCGTTGGCGGGCAGGTGCAGCACCATGATGGTGTCCGACCGGGCCCCGCTGACGTCGTGCCCGAGAGCTAGCTGGTCTTCCTGCGCCTTGGTCAGGCCGCCCCGGCTATCCGACCCGGTGAGCAGCCAGTTCGCGCCGGCTCCGGCCGCGGGCCGGCCCGGGTAACTGGTCAGCGCGTTGATCCGGGTCAGCTTGGCACTGAAGTAGAAGTACAAGCCGGCGGACGCGATGATGGCCAGGACGACGAGGCCCGCGATGATCTTAACGATCCGCTTCGGCCCCCACCGCCGCCGCCGGATTGACGGCAGGTTCCCCGGCGGAACGTCCGATCCGCGCTGCCCGGGAGCCGGATGACCCGGCGGCTGGGAAGGCCAGCCGGGCGCCTGATGGGCCGCCTGGCCATAGCCCGCGGGGTACGGGTTGGTCAGGTCACCGGTCGGTGCGCCGGTCAGATCACCGGTCGGCGCGCCGGACCAGCCGCCCCCGGCCGTCCCGGGGCGCCGGCTTGGCGTTTCGTTGCGGTACCAGCCCTGAGGCCAGTCGTTCATCGTTCCTCCCAGTACGTGGCGGCGGCCAGAACTCGACCGGGGAGAATGAAGGCGCTCGGCAGCAATTCACGGTACCGGCGGTGGCCGCTCGCGACCGGCCGAGACGGCCTTCGCGCCAGAACCTCCAGAAATCTGGAATCGCGTTCCGTTCGTCCTGGTGATGAACCTTCGGACGGGTCGCCGGATTCGAGCCGCCCCCTCCTGGCCATGCACCCCGGCCGCCGTGCCAGCGATTTTGATCCTTGCGGTCGCGGGGGCCGCTCGTATATAAATAATGACCGTTCGGCGACTACGCATAGCTATGAATAGTGACCTTGTGTATATGAAGGAAACGGCCATAGCTCGGCGTTTCCCGCTCAGCAGGGCAAATGGGAGGGAGAAGGAATTGAGAATGAGTAACAAGGCCTGGCGGAGGCTGGCGACGGCGGTCGCGGTTCCGGCATCGGCTCTCGGTGCGCTGGCGGGGTTCGCGGCGGCGCCGGCCATGGCCGGCACCGCGCAGCAGCAGATGCGGCCGACGCCGTCCATACCGAACGAGACGTTCCGCGGGTACGGCATGGTCCACGGCAACGACATCCCGGTCATCGCCAGCGGCGTCTTCGGCGACCGGGGTTATCTCAACCTGACCGGCAACGGCCGGGCCACCGTCGCCCTGCGCCATGGTTCCATCTACGTGCGCATCAGTCACGATCACGACTCGATGTCGCTGAACCAGCGGTCGTGCACCGAGACGTCCACGGAGAACTTCTCCTATCGGATCACCGGGGGGAGCCAGCGCTACCGGGCCGTGCGCGGCACGGGGCGCGGGTTCATCAAGGTGACGGAGGTCGTCCGCCGGCACCACGGGATCTGTGCGGCCAATCAGCCGATCCCGAGCAAGACCAGCGTCAAGGTCGACGCCGTCGCCTACGTCCGGTAACGACTTAGGGACTTATTGTAACGCGGTACAGCACGGCGGGCCCCCGCGCCATGACGGCGCGGGGGCCCGCGGCCGTATGCCCTGTGCCCATCTGGCGCGGGACCCGTCTAGCGCGTTGCCCGCCGTTCAGGTGACGGCGGCCGGCGCATCCCGTAGAGGTAGGCCGGCCCCGCGTCGGACGGGTCGCTGGATTCGAGCCACCCGCTCCACCAGCGCTGGTAGCCGGCCCGCTGCAGGGCGCGCCAGGACCCGGCGTTGGCCTGCTGCGGGGCCGCGACGATCGCGTCGGCCTGCGGGTAGCGGCGGAACGTCAGCGCGCTGAACAGGGAGATCGCGGCCGTTCCGTAGCCCCGCCCGGTCAGCCCGGGCTCGCCGATCAGGTAGTCGATCCCCGCCGCGCACCCGGTCACGGCGCCGGTGGCCCGCATGGCGTGATGCCACTCCGGGTCATCCGCGACGAGGTAACGCTCGATCAGGCCGGCCGCCCGGGCCGCCACCTCGATGACGAAGACCTCGGCCGGGTCGGTGCCGTCGATGCACGGCAGGTAGGAGGCCTCGACCGAGGGCAGATCGCTGGGGTCCCGCCACCACTGCGCCACGTGCGGTTCCGCGAGCCATCGGCTCAGCCGCGGCAGGTCGTCACGGGCCAGCGGGCGCACGGTCAGCGCATTCACCGTCACGTCCGCATTATGGCCACGCACGCCGGCCGCCACGCCAGCGATTTTCTGGCCCTTGCGGTCGTCGCGGGCACTCATACATAATCGGTGACCGTCTATCGATTACAGATAGCTATGGATAGTGACCTTGTGTATGCAGGAAACGGCCACGCCTCGGCGTTTCCTGCTCAGCAGGGCAAATGGGGAGGGAAAGGGAATGCGGATAAGCAAGAAAGCCTGGCGGACGCTGGCGACGGCGGTCGCGGTGCCGGGATCGGCCCTCGGCGCGCTGGCGGGGTTCGCGGCGGTGCCGGCCATGGCCGGCACCGCGCAGCCGCAGATGGGGCACCCGGCGACCGAGACGTTCTACGCGTACGGCGCGGCTATCAGCGAGGCTGATATCCCGGTCTACGCCAGCGGCGCCTTCAGCGACCAGGGTTACCTCGAGGTGTCCGACATCAGTGGCACCATCGTCCTCCGCCATGGAGACATCAACTTCACCCCCACCGAGCGCCGCTCCTACTCGCATACGTACCCGCAGTCGTGCAACGTGACGGAGGCGTTGACCTTCTCCTACCACATCACCGGGGGGACCGGCAGTTACCGCAACGCGGACGGCCGGGGGCACGGCAGCATCGATATTTGGGCGGTCGTGCGCCGGGACGACGACGGGACATGTGACCCCAGCGATCCGATACCGAACACGATCAGGATCCTGCTCGACGCCAGCGGCACCTTCACGCAGAACACGTAGAGACCGGTTATACACGGTAGAACATCGTGGGCGCCCGCGCCACGACGGCGCGGGAGCCCGCGGTCGTACACCCGCCCTGTGTGCCGTCTGGAGCGGGCCCCTCTGGCGTGGGCCCCTCTGGGGCCGGGGGCCGTCTGGGGCAGGGCCGCCGGTTCAGGTCAGGAATCGGTCTCCGGCTCGACCAGCAGCCGGGCGTAGGTGGCCACCGAGCGCTGGTACCGGGGCAGATGCGGCGCCAGCGCCGCCAGCGCGGCCGAGATGCCCTCCCGTTCGCGCCCGGTGTCCGCCAGAGCCAGCGCCAGGAAGGCGAGCACCGCGCCGTCCAGTTCGTCGGAGCCGGCGTCGATCTCCGCCGTCAGCAGCGCGACGCTCTCCTCCGGCCGCCCGATATTCCGCAGCGAGCTGGCCATCTGGATGATGGCCCGGCGCCGGCGCCCACCCTCCAGCCCGTGCTCGAGTGCCTGCCGGTAGAGCGGCACCGCCACGTCCGGATGGTCCGTGGCGTCGAGCGATGACGCCCGCTCGAAGAATCCGATGCCGCTATCGGGCGGGAGCTCGGCGGCCAGCTTCTCGATCAGCGCGAGGAAATCCGCCTCGCTGACCTGATCAAACGACTCCCAAGCGGCCGAGATCCGCTCTTCCCAGGCTGTTTCGTCCACCGATCAACCGTATATAAGACGCACAAACGATTGTCCTGTCATGATCGGTACTAGAGCCATCAGTGGCGTGACTGTTCCGCCTGGAGGGGGATGATGGACGACAGGAAGCTGGACGCCTATTTCAGGCGGCTGGCCGTGCCGCGGCCGTATACCGCGGACGCGGTGTCGCTGCACGTTCTGCACCGGGCTCACCAGATGACGGTGCCCTTCGAGAACCTGAGTATCCACCTGTCCGAGCGGGTCTCGCTGGCCGAGAACGACCTGATCCACAAGATCGTCAACCGGCGGCGAGGCGGCTTCTGCTACGAGCTCAACGGGGCTTTCGCCTTCGTTCTGCAGGCCATGGGGGTCGAGGTCAAGCGGGTCGCCGCCCGCGTCTACGGCGACGACGGCCGGATGGGCCCGCCGTTCGCCCATATGGCGCTGGTCGTGCGCGCGTCCGACGCGAGCGGCCCCTGGCTCATCGATGTCGGGTTCGGCAGTCACAGCGTCTATCCGCTGCTGTTCGACAGCCGGCACTGGCAGGACGATCCGGCCGGGTCGTTCCTCCTCGTCGACACCGAAGACGGTGACGTGGATGTCCTCAAGGACGGCAAGCCGCAGTACCGGATCGAGCCGCGCGAACGCTCCCTGGCCGACTTCATCCCCGCCTGCTGGTGGCAGCAGACCTCACCCGATTCTCACTTCACCCGCAGCATCATCTGCTCGCGGCTGACCAAGGACGGCCGGGTGTCGATCAGCGGCGAGACCCTGATCAGCACGGAGTCCGGCTCCCGCACCGAACAGCAGCTGCCCGACGACGATGCCGTCCTGGCCGCCTACCGCGAGCACTTCGGCATCGTCCTGGGCAAGGTCCCCCGCGCCCCCCGCGTCCCCCACGCCCCCCGCACTCCCGGCGCCGCGCTCCCGCCCCCTGCCCCTGCCCCTGCCCCGGCCCCTGCCCCGGAATCGCCCCCTGCCCCGGGCCCGGCCCCGGGTACCTCAACGGCCCCGACCCCGGGCACCCCACCGGCCACCCCAACAGCCCCGAGTGCCCCAGCGGCCCCAGGCAACCCACCGGCGACCCCAACAGCCCCGGGCACCCCGCCCTCACAGGCCACCCCAGCAGCCCCGTTTCTGCCGGGTTCCCCGCTTCCTGGGCCGCCCATCCAGGCCTACCCGTCGGCCGGCCGCTCGTGGACGCCCCCAGCCGCCCAGGCCGCCCCGCTAGCTGAATCCGGTATAACCGGGCCTGCCGAGCAGCGACCCGCACCCGTGGGACGGAACGGCTCAGGATCTCCGGACGGCCTGGTCGTACCCGAAGGCCACGCCGGCCAGGTCGATCTGCTCTAGCCGGGCCGCTGGCGTCCCCGCCAAGGTCGCTGCCAACGAGCCCAAAGGCGCCATCGGGCTTGCCGGACGGGCTGTGTCGGAATTGATCCGAAGATCAACTTCACTGCTACATGTGGACCAGATACTGCAATCTCGTCCAACATCTTGTGCGGAGGGTCCTCCGCTTGGCGATTCTGCAACAGCCCGCCCAGTACACGTAAAGGTCCCATTGCCGTCATAGCCCCGTCCGGCGGGCCGCTGCTCGAGCGACTGGCGCAGAGCATCTGATGCCGGCTACCGCGCCCGACGCCGCACCGAACGGGGAGGAGAGCCGGATGGCCAGCCAGCAAGTCACGGCGCCGGACGACCGCTACAAATGGGTGGCGCTCGCCAACACGACCGCCGCCATGTTCATGGCGACGCTCGACGGGTCGATCGTCATCATCGCGCTCCCGGCCATCTTCCGCGGCATCCACCTGGATCCCCTGGCCCCGGGCAACATCAGCTACCTGCTGTGGATGATCATGGGGTACCGCCTCGTTCAGGCCGTGCTCGTCGTCGCCGTCGGCCGGCTGGGAGACATGTTCGGCCGGGTCAGGATCTACAACGCCGGCTTCGTCGTGTTCACCGTGGCCTCGATCCTGCTCTCGTTCGATCCGTTCGACGGTGGCCGTGGGGCGCTGTGGCTGATCGGCTGGCGGGTGCTGCAGGCCATCGGAGGATCCATGCTGATGGCCAACTCGGCCGCGATCCTGACCGACGCGTTCCCCGCCGACCAGCGCGGCTTCGCGCTGGGCACCAATCAGATCGCCGGCATGGCCGGCATGTTCGTCGGGCTGGTCGCGGGCGGATTGCTGGCCGCCCTGGACTGGCGCGCGGTGTTCTGGGTCAACGTGCCGGTCGGCATCTACGGGACGGTGTGGGCCTACCTCCGGCTCCGGGACAATGGCGAGCGGCACCGCGGCCGCATCGACTGGTGGGGCAACATCACCTTCGCCGTCGGCCTGAGCGCGGTCCTGGTCGCCGTCACCTATGGCATCCAGCCTTACGGGGGGCACACGATGGGCTGGACCAGCCCCTGGGTCGTGAGCGGCCTGGCCGGCGGCATCGCGCTGCTGGTGGCCTTCGGCATCATCGAGACGCGGATCGCCGAGCCGATGTTCCAGCTCAGCCTGTTCCGTATCCGGGCCTTCGCCGCTGGTAACCTCGCGGGCCTGGCCACCTCCATCGCGCGGGGCGGCCTGCAGTTCATGCTCATCATCTGGCTGCAGGGCATCTGGCTGCCGCTGCACGGTTACAACTACAGCGACACCCCGCTATGGGCCGGCATCTTCCTGCTCCCGCTCACGGCCGGTTTCCTCGTCTCGGGCCCGGTCTCGGGTTTCCTGTCGGACCGGTTCGGCTCCCGTGGCATCGCCACCGTCGGGATGGGCGTGTTCGGTGGCAGTTTCATTGGCCTGATGCTGCTGCCCGTCAGTTTCCCCTACTGGGTCTTTGCCCTGCTCATCGCCGCGAACGGGATCGGCAGCGGGATGTTCGCCTCGCCCAACTCCTCCTCGATCATGGGAAGTGTCCCGGCGCGGCAACGGGGCGTGGCGTCGGGCATGCGCTCGACCTTCCAGAACTCCGGCACGGCGCTGTCGATCGGCGTGTTCTTCTCTCTCATGATCGCCGGGCTGGCCAGCAGGCTGCCCGCGACGCTGACCGCCGGCCTGCGGCAACAGGGTGTGCCCTCGGCCATCGCCCACCAGATCGGCACCCTGCCCCCCGTGTCGTCGCTGTTCGCGGCGGTCCTCGGGGTCAACCCGGTGCAGCACCTGCTGGCGCCGGGCGGGGTCCTGTCGTCGCTGTCGGCCGCGCACCAGCGGGTGCTCACCGGTCGCGAGTTCTTCCCGGACCTGATCTCCGCGCCATTTCACCAGGGCCTGATGGTGGTGTTCGCCGTCGCCGCTGGCCTGGCGGTACTCGCCGGGTTCGCGTCCCTGCTGCGCGGCGGCCGCTACGTCCACCCCGAAGCCGTGGCCGAGTCACCGGCACCCCAGCCCGGCCCGCCAGTGAGAAAAGGAACCTCCACATGACCGACGCGACCCCGGCCATCGATCCCCGGCACACCGCGCTGCTGGTGATGGACTACCAGAACGCGCTCATCGGCCGCCTCGCGGACCCGGACGCACTGCTCGCGCGGATGGCAAACGCCATCGCCCTGGTCCGCCGCCACGGCGGCCAGATCGGCTACGTCCGGGTGGCCTTCGACGACGAGGACTTCGAAGCCGTACCCGCGCACGGCCGGTTCGCCGACCTCGTGGCGCGCACCGGCCGCGCGTTCCACAGCGACTCGCCGGCGACCGCCGTGCATGATCATGTGGCCCCCGAGCCCGGCGACATCACCGTCCGCAAGACCCGCGTCGGCGCGTTCTCCACCACCGACCTCGACGAGCAACTGCGCAAGCGGGACATCGAGACGCTCATCCTGGCCGGGATCAGCACCAGCGGCGTGGTGCTGTCCACCGTCCGCGATGCCGCCGACCGCGACTACCGGGTCTTCGTGCTCGCCGACGCCAGCGCCGACCCCGACCCGGAGGTCCACGAGTTCCTGACCCGCAAGATCTTCCCCGCCCAGGCCCACGTCCTGACCATCGCCGACCTCAGCGCCCTGCTCTCCTGATCCCCGCGCCCGGCACCGGTTACCGGCGGCTGCGGTGGGGCCGTCCGCCGGTAACGACAGCGGACGGCCCCGCCAGTTTCCAGGGAGCCGCTGTAGCCAGGGGCGCAGTGTGCACCCTTCACCACAGGTCCGCATATCGGGCTGGTAACCGCCCGGATTCTGCCTATCGTCGGGCCGCGTGACGGTGACTACGCGGCTCACCGCGTTCGACATCGGCGCCGACGGGAGCCTGTCCAACCGGCGCGTCTTCGCCGAAGGACTCGCCCCGGACGGCATCTGCCTCGACGCCGAAGGCGCGATCTGGGTCAGCACCGAGTTCTCGGTGGCCCGCGTCGCCCCGGGCGGCGACGTCCGGCAGCGCGTCGAACTGCCCGAGACCCGGGCCCCGTTCGCGCTGATGCTCGGCGGACCGGACCGACGGACCCTGTTCATCCTGACCGCCGAATGGCGGCCAGCCGACGGCCACGTCGCCAACCTCGACCGGCTGGCCAACGGGCCGCACACCGGAGAGATCCTCACCCTCCCGGTCTCCGTACCCGGCGCCGGCCGGCCATGACCCGGGCAGCCGACGAACCCGGGGTGCACCGCAGAGCTCCCATGTCCGGCCGAGGCGCCGACCGACAAGATCGGCTCCCAGGCTGCTCCCGGAAACGGGCACCCAGCAGACAGAAGGCCCTGCCGCTATCCGGCACGGGCCTTCTGACCTGCGGTTTCACTTGGGGTGGATGATGGGATTCGAACCCACGACCCCCAGGACCACAACCTGGTGCTCTAACCAACTGAGCTACACCCACCATCGCGCCGCTCCCCGCGCGGCATGCCGAACTTACCAGCTGCCACGGATTCCGGCGACAGACCGCACGCGGCCGTCAGCCTCACGGCGAGGAAATTATAGCGGTACCGGGGCGGCTGGCCTAACCGTGGGCCGGTGACGCCGGCTGGCTCTCGCTCGTTCCGGCGTGCCGGGCGGCGATCTCCCGGGCCGTGGCCGAGTCCGGTCCCGGCTGCGGGACGAAGATGGCCTCGCGGTAGTAGCGCAGCTCCTGGACGCTCTCGGTGATGTCCGCGAGAGCGCGGTGCCCGCCCCCCTTTTTCGGGCTGGCGAAGTACGCGCGCGGGTACCAGCGCCGGGCCAGCTCCTTGATGCTGGACACGTCCACCATCCGGTAGTGCAGGTACGCGTCGAGCAGCGGCATGTCGCGCGCGATGAACGAGCGATCGGTCGCGATGGAGTTGCCGCACAGCGGCACCCGGCGCGGTTCGCTGATGTGCATCTGGATGTAGGCCATCACGATGTCCTGGGCCTCATCGATCGTGACGCCGTGGCCCAGCTCGTTCAGCAGTCCTGATGTGGTGTGCATGTCGCGTACGACCTGGGTCATCGCGTCCACCGACTCGGGCGGGGGTTTGATGATGACGTCGACGCCCTCGTCGAGAATATTCAGCTCGCCGTCGGTCACCAGGCAGGCAATCTCGATCAGGGCGTCCTGCTCAAGGTCGAGCCCCGTCATCTCGCAATCAATCCACACCAGCCGATCATTCATTGTCCCAGGTTAGGCCCTTATCTGAGCTGTGTCGGCCCGGCCCGGAATGATTCCGGCCCGTTTCACCGCTCATCCAGCGCCGCCGCCCGGGTGCCCGGGAAGCGGCTGATGTGCCCGGGAACCGTGATACCGGGGCGCAGGTCTGTGGCAGGTTCCGGCGAGCCGAACGTCACCGTGGCGGGCACTACCCCAGCCCAGACGTCCAGCGCCGTATCGGCGGGATCGTCTGCCGGGCCGCCCTCGCGCACCTTGACCGAGGCCTCGGCCAGCGGGAGCGCGAGCACCGAGGTGGCGGCCATTTCCTTGGCCGTTGGCTGCCGCGCGGCGGCCCATTGGCCGGGTACGAGATGATCGACGATCGCGTGCAGTGCGGCCATCCGCTCCCGGTCGTCGCGCACGATCGCGGCCGTGCCGAGGACCATGGCGCTGCGGTAGTTGACCGAATGGCTGAACACCGAGCGGGCCAGCACCAGGCCGTCCAGATGGGTGACGGTCACGCAGACTTCCGCGCCGTCGGCCGCGAGAAAACCGGCGTTGGCCGATGAACCATGCAGGTAGAGCGTGTCGCCGTCGCGGGCGTACGTGGTCGGCAGTACCCGCGGCGATCCGTCCACCACCACTCCGAGGTGGCAGATCAGGCCGGCGTCGAGGATGGCGTACAGGTCGGCCCGGCCCGTCTTGCCGCGCTCCCGGTGGCGGCGCAGTGTGGTCCGGCCGGTGGCCGAGAGCGGGGCCGCGGAAGATGTCTTGCTGCTCATGGCCCCTATGTGGCCCTAAGCGCGCGGCGCCTGTCAAATGCCTTTCAGTAGGGGGCATTGGTCAGTAGGGGCCAGAGAGGCTAGTACGGGGCCAGAGAGGTGACGGCGGCGTCCGCGTCGATCTCGGGTGCCAGTACCTTCTCCAGCGCTACCCGGTGGGCCCGGTTCACCATGGCAGGCCTGGTCTTGCGATGCCGGGAGATGGCCTGGCAGGGCGTGACCCGCGCCATGCCCAGCAGTTCGATGTCGATGTTGCCCGGGCCGGCCGCATCCCAGCCGGGAATCTGCGAGGCACCGAAATGGCCGCCCGTGGACCACACCGCGCGGCTGCGCTCCACCGTGTGGGCCTGCGCAAACGGGACAGGTCTCCCGGCCGGCCAGCGCCACGGCACGCGCCAGGAGTGCAGCCAGCTCAAGATGCGCTCGACCCCGTGCATCGGGCCGTCGGTGAACGGCTCCCTGGCCCAGGCCAGCACGCCGATCTGCACGCACAACCGGCCCTGCTGGTTGGTGGCGGCGGGTGGCTGCGCTGGCCCGCCCGATCCCGGCCCGTCGTCCAGCGTTTCCGGGCCGCCGAGCAGGCAGGCGGCCCGGACGGCCGGGACGAGCTGGGTGATATCTCCGGACAGCGGGTTCCAGACCAGGTGCGGCGGCCGGCCTTCCTGATCCAGTCGCTCCGCGGCGGAGCAGGCCGAGATTAGCCGTGGATCCGCGCCCAGTGCCTGCCAGACCACCCGCGGCGCGCCGCCTCGCAGCGTCCCGCCGTCCGTGTTGGCCTTAAGGCACCGCGCGCCCGGTATCCATGCGTCAACCACAGCCCCACCACTCCCCGACGGTCTAGACCTCCTACCCCAACTGCTTACGTCAACGGGGGCGAATAGTCCATAGGGGACTGGTCGGCAATATCCGCTCTGACCAGGCCAAGCTGGGCAAAGCCCCGGAACGGGACGGCTGAATCGACAGGTTGGAGGGAAGTCACGACACTGATGAGGTGCAACGTTTCATTTTTGTCGACGATGCCGGCGATCCGCGGCTGGCGGACTACGCCGGGCTGACCGATGTGGAGCTGCGCAAGAGCCTCGAGGCGGGGCACGGCCTTTTCATGGCCGAGGGGGAGAAGGTGATCCGCCGCGCCGTGGCCGCAGGCTACGCCGTCCGTTCGCTGCTCGCGTCCGAGCGGAAGGCCGCCGTCCTGGCCAGCCTGGCCGATGTGTGCGGCGCCCCGGCCTACGTTGTGCCCGACGAGGTGGCTGAACGGCTCACCGGTTATCACGTCCACCGCGGCGCGCTGGCGGCGATGGACCGCCGTCCGCTGCCGCCTGTGCCTGAGGTGCTGGACCGGGCGCGGAACGTCGTGATCCTCGAGGACATCGTCGACCACGGCAACGTCGGGGGCATCTTCCGCTGCGCGGCGGCACTCGGCGTAGACGCCGTGATCCTGTCCCCACGGTGCGCGGACCCGCTGTACCGGCGCGCGGTCAAGGTCTCCATGGGGGCTGTGTTCGCGGTCCCCTACGCGCGCATGGCGGACTGGTACGGGGGCCTGGCCGAGCTGCGCGCGGCTGGCTTCCGGCTGCTTGCGCTGACTCCCGACCAGTCAGCTACCGCGATTGACAAGGTAGCGATGGGGGAGCGCGTCGCCCTCATGCTCGGCACCGAAGGTGACGGACTGTCGTCCCGGTGGCTTCAGGAAGCTGACGAGCCCGTCTGTATCCCGATGCACCCGGCCGCCATGGCGGCGGGCGTTGACTCGCTCAACGTGGTAGCAGCCGCCGCGATCGCCTGCCATTCGCTGACAGGTGACTTATCCGGTTCTTCCTCGATTTTCACTAGCAATCCGAGTGCGACTGGCAAATATAGGTCACCATTATTCGCAAGAAACCTTTGATTTAGGCTCCACTCGGGGGTTTGGTACTGCATACGGTGTAAGAACTGATAGCGACCGGGTGTCTCGGGAGGGGGCCATGAGCGGGGCGAAGTGATCTTTCCAGGACGCAATGCGACGGCGCCAGCAGGCCGGGTTCGTCGCGCGGACGGCCGAGCTGGCGCAGTTTAAGGCAAACCTGCTGCTGTCGCCCGATGGTCCGGACCGGCAGTTCATCTTCAGTGTGCATGGTGACGGGGGAGTCGGAAAGTCTTTCCTGCTTAACCAGTGGCGAGGCATTGCTCAAGAGGCAAACGCGGTGACCTGCCGGGTTGATGAGCCGGTGTTCGGTGTGGTGGCCGCCGCCGCGATCGCCTGCCACCACCTGGCGCGATGAAGCGGCCTTCCCGAGGGAATATCAGTGCCCGGGTCCCCGCTGGGCCATCGAGGAGTGCCTCCAGGGGCCAAGAACGAGACCGGGCTCGACCAGTACCCCGGTGCGCCGCCACGACGCCTGGTACCGGCACATCACGCTCGCTGCCATCCGGGCGCACACCTGCCTATGCGTTACGCGGCGATCACCCCGGAAACTCTGGCAGCGGCTCCATCCCGGTCGCGGCGCGCTGCCTTTGCCGAATTACTTCCCGATCCGGCTGATGCGCTTATCGCGACAGTTAATTATTTATACCATGATGATGTTGGCGCATAATAGCAAACTGGCAAATATAGTAGACAGAAACGGTTATTATCACCTATCACTGGTCATTCCGAAGCTATTGCCGATCTGGGATACATGGCACCTTGAATTTTGGTTAAATGCGGTAGCTCCTTAATCGCTCTGTGCATAGACTGAGCCGGTCGAGGTCCAGACCCCGCCTCGCCAGACCTGGCAAGAGAGTCCTTGGAAGG
>PLRW01000031.1 GCA_003164955.1 Actinomycetota bacterium | reverse complement strand
GGCGCCTTTACGTACAAGAGATCCGTGTCCCCTCGCGAGCAGACGCCGGTGGGGGGCCAGGAGAGGGCGCTGGGGAGGGGGAGCCGGCGCCGTGGTCGAGGGCGCCGACGTACCAGAAGGTGCACAGCGAGAACGTGCCTTCGTTACCGGCTAGCCCGTCCGGTGACGCAGTGGGGTTGTAACGGTTGACGCGACTGTCGGACACGAGTTCACGGTCGATGGCCCCGAGCCTGGACAGCCACGTAGGGTCGCGGGGCGCGATGAACCCTGCAGCGGCATGAGCAGCGAGGAGTCGAGCACCTCGCTGCCGTAGTACTGGGTGAAGCCGCCCACCTTCGCCTTCCAGCCGCTCCTTAAAGTCAGGCCAGCCGCTGCAGGAGGTGCTCACCTACCCGGATCGCGTTGGCCATGATGGTCAGGCCCGGATTCATCGCGCCGATGCTGGGGAAGAAGCTCGCGTCCACCACGTAGAGGTTGTCCAGTTCGTGTGCCTTGCAGTCCACGTCGAGGACCGAGGTGGCGGGGTCGGTGCCGAACCGGCAGGTGCCCGCCTGGTGCGCGACGCCGGCGATCGGGATGCTCAGGTGCATGTAGAAGTTCTTGTCCAGGACGTGATGAGCCGCGATCCCGATGTGGTTCATGATCGTCCGCAGCTCGGCGTAGAGGCCGTCCGCCTCGGTGGCGTTGGTGGCCTGGTAGGCCAGGTGCACCTGCCCGTCGCCATCGACGGTCACCCGGTTGTCCGGTTTGGGCACGTCCTCGGTGGTCAGCCAGAAGTCGACCGCGTGCCGGGCCACCTCCTCCAGGCTGAGCTGCGGCGCTAGCCTGGTCAGCTTCGGCTCCTCGCCCCGCATTGCCGCCGCGTTCGACTTGCCGATCATCTGGATGTTGCCGAGCGGCCACGGCCGCCCATCCCCGGCAAAGTAGAAGTCGTTCAGCCCGAGTGTCTTCTGGAACACGGTGTCGTTGGGCTCCCGGTCCAGCGCCACCACGGCCTTGCTGTTGTGGAACATGTAGTTGCGGCCGACCTGATCGGATCCGTTGGCCAGACCGCCGGGGTGCCGGTCCGAGGCCGAACGGAGCAGGATTTTCGCGCTACCCGCCGCCCCGGCCGAGATCACCACGATGTCGCCGCTGTACGTCTCCGTCTCGCCGCCGCGGGACACGACGACGCTGGTGACGGCCGACCCGGCCGGGTCGGTCTCCAGGCGCTGGACCTCCGCGTTGACGAGGAGAGTCACGTTGGCCAGGTCCAGAATGGGCCGTACCGCGATTACCTCCGCGTCCGATTTCGCGTGCACCAGGCAGGGATGTCCGTCGCAGGTGGCGCAGCGGATGCAGTCGCTGGCCGGCCGGCGGCCCTCATTGAGGAGAATCCCGCACGGCGCGGCGAACGGGTGGTAGCCGCCGTCGCGAAGCGCGTCGGCGATCTGCTGGATGCGCGGCTCGTGCGAGACCGCCGGCCAGGGATACGGCCTCGACCAGTGGCCCTCGGTGGGATCCTCGCCGTGGGCGCCGTGCACCTGATAGAGCCATTCGGCCTTGGTGTACCACGGCTCGAAGTCGTCGTAGCTGAGCGGCCACGCCGGGGACAGGCCGTCAGCGTGCTGGATCTCGCCGAAATCCGCCGGGCGCAGCCGGTAGAGCGCCGCGCCGTACAGCTTGGTGGCGCCGCCGACAAAGTAGTGCACCTGTGGCTGGAAGGGCCGGCCGTCGGCGTCGTACCAGGTGTCCTTGGAGATGTACCGTCCGTCGACGAAGACCTGTTCCGGGTCCCAGTTGGCCAGCTCGCGGGGCAGGAAGTCGCCGCGCTCGAGCAGCAGGATCCGCTTGCCGGCGTGAGCGAGCACGTTGGCGAGCGTGCCGCCGCCCGCGCCCGTGCCGACGATGATGACGTCGTAGTGTTCGGTCACATCTCGATCATGTCAGCACGCGCGTCCCGGCACTCCCCAACGCCGGGTGAAGGTCTGCGGCAGGATAGGTTCCTGCTGGCCGAATCCGAAAGGCGGCCGAATCCGAAAGGCGGGCATGAGCACTGACCACGTCGATGCGCTGGTGATCTTCGGCGCTACCGGTGACCTGGCGAAGCTGGAGACCTTCCCCGCGCTGGTGGGGCTGGTCGAGCGGGGTGTGCTCGACGTGCCCGTGATCGGGGTGGCGAAGAGCGGCTGGGGACTGGGCCAGTTCCGCGACTACGCGACCGCCTCGCTGCGGCTGAACAGCATGGACCCGGGCAGCCCGGCCGCGGTCAAGATGCTCGGCCTGCTGCAGTACGTCGACGGGGATCTGGACGACCCGGCGACCTACAAGGCCATGTCGGACGCCATCGGGCCGGGCCAGCAGGCGCTGTTCTATCTGGAGGTTCCGCCGCCGCTGTTCGGCCGCATCGCCGAGGGCATCTCTGCGGCCGGGCGGGCCCAGGGCAGCCGGGTCATGGTGGAGAAGCCGTTCGGCACCGACCTGGCCAGTGCGCAGCAACTGAACGCGCTGATGCACCGGTACTTCCCCGAAGACGCCATCTACCGGGTCGATCACTGGCTGGGGCTGGATCCGGTGGACAACATGATGTTCGTCCGGTTCGCGAACTCGATCATCGAGCCGCTGCTGAACCGGCAGTATGTGCAGAGCATCCAGATCACCATGGCCGAGGCGTTCGACGTCGCCGACCGGGGCAGCTTCTACGACAAGACCGGCGCGATCCGGGACGTCGTGCAGAACCACCTGCTGCAGGTCCTGGCCACCGTGCTGGCCGATCCGCCGGACGGCAACGGGCTGGACTCATGGCTGACTGCCAAGGCGCAGGTGGTCGGCGCGCTGCAGCCGCTGACCCCGGAGCTCACCGTCAAGGGCCAGTACGAGGGGTACCTTGACGTCGCCGGGGTCGACCCGCACAGCAGCACCGAGACGTACGTGGCGATCCGGACGGCCGCAGACTCGTGGCGGTGGGCGGACGTGCCGATCCTGATCCGGGCCGGGAAGTGCCTGCCGGTCACCGCGACCGAGGTCAGTATCAAGTTCCGGCGCCCGCCGCACGATGCGTTCGGGCTCGGCGACCAGGCGGCCGCGAACGGGCTGCGGTTCCGGATCAACCCGGAAAATCAGGCCGCCCTGACCCTCGCCGGCAAGAAGCCCGGCGCGGGCTGGCAGCCCGATACGGAGGAGCTCACCTTCGCCGAGCATCCCGGCTCGGACATGCGCCCCTACGACCGCCTCATCGGCGCCGCACTCAACGGGGAACGCTGGCTTTTCGCCCAGCAGGACACGGTCGAGGCCGCCTGGCGGGTCGTCGACCCCGTGCTCGGGAACGTGGTCCCGGTCCATCCCTACGCCCGCGGTAGCTGGGGCCCGGAGCAGGCCACCGGCCTGCTGGCCTCCGGCGACGTATGGCACGACCCCGCGGGCTGAACCTTTCCTGGCCCGAGG
>PLRW01000267.1 GCA_003164955.1 Actinomycetota bacterium | reverse complement strand
GGTCCTTTTCCTAATAAATAACCCCAGAGTTCCCTGAGGTCTCAATAGTTTCTATAGCCCCTGGACCTGGGCTTCTCTCCCTGATCCGCCGCTGTGCTGGTTTGTGATGGTTTCTCGGGTTCCCTGAAGGTCTATCGTGTCGATCGCTGGTCTTCCTGGATCAGTGAAGGCAAGGGAGGCCCGGGCGTGAGCCTGGCCGTGGTTCGAGACCTGCGTGAGGCACGTGCCCCGGCTGGGCCGGGGGAGCTGGCGGCGTTCGAGACCGATGTGCTGGCCGGGTTCGTCCTGGCCCGGGCGGCAGCCGGCCTGTCTGATAACACGATCCGCTCGGACGTGCTGCACCTGGAGCAGCTGCGGGCGTGGTTCGGCCGCCCGCTGTGGGACATGGAGCCCGCGGACGCCGATGCGTACTTCGGCAAGGTGCTCCGGGATGCCGCGAGAGGGACCCGGCTGGCCCGCTCGCAGGCGCTGAAGACGTATTTCCTGTTCGTGGAGATCCGGCACAAGGCCGAGCTCCACCACATGACCGGCCGGGTGGCCGAGTGCCCGGTCGATGAGATGAACCGGCCCCGGGGCGCGGGCCGGGCGGCGCTGCGGATCCCGCCCTCAGCGGTGCAGGTGGGCGTGCTGTTCGCCGGGTGGCGGGCGGAGCTGGCGACCTGCCGGAAGTTCGCCCCGGCCGCCCGCAGCTACGCGGCGGCCCGGCTGATGGCCGATGTCGGGCTGCGCGTGAACGAGGTCAGCCACCTCGATCTGGCCGACGTGAAGTGGGACCTGGGCCGGTTCGGCAAGCTGCACGTCCGCATCGGCAAGGGCGCCCGCGGGTCCGGGCCGCGGGAGCGGATGGTGCCGCTTATCAACGGCGCCGGGGCGACCTTGCGCTGGTTCATCCAGGACGTATGGTCCTGCTTCGATGATGATCACGCCCGGCCTGGTGCCCCGCTGTTCTGCTCCGAGCGCCGCAACGCCGACGGGAGCGCGGCCCGGGTGGGCAACGAGACGCTGCGGTCCGGCCTGGCCGCCGCGGCGGCGGAGCACCTGCCGGGCTGGCCGGAGCGGATCACGCCGCATGTGCTGCGGCATTTCTGCGCCTCCCAGCTTTACCTGGGCGGGATGGACCTGGTCGCGATCCAGGAGACCCTGGGTCATGCCTGGGTCGCCACGACCATGAATTACATCCACGTCCACGCCACCCATGTCGAAGACGCCTGGATCGCCGGCCAGCAGCGGGCAGCCGGCCGGCTGAAAGGACTGGGGCCGTGAAGTGGAACCTGCGCCTCGCCGCCGCCAACCGCGGCATCTGGAAGGCCAGCGAGCTGCAGCGGATGCTCGCCGAGTCCGGCCTGAAGATCAGCGCCGGGAAGATGTCCGGGCTATGGTCAGGCACCCCGGCCAGCATCAAGCTGTCCGACCTTGATGTCATCTGCGCCGTGGTGGGCTGCGGAGTGGAGGAGCTGCTGATCCCCGAGCCCGGCAAGATCGGCCAGGTGGCCGGCGAACAGGACGATGAGCAGCCCGCGGCTTCCTCCTCGCAGGCCAGGCCCGCTGTCACCCCCAGGCGCCGTGACGGGCGCTCGCTCCCGCCCGCCTGATGACCGCGCGGATCCGGGCCGCCACCCCGGTCGGCAGCTGCCCGGACTGCCTGTCCTGGGGAGCCTCCTATGGCTCGCAGTCGTACTGCCGGGCCTGCTATGACTTCACCCGCCGCTATGACCGCGGCCAGTGCGCCGGCTGCCGGCGGATCATCGCGGTCAAGAAAGGCCACTGCCGGCTGTGCTGGCTGCAGGCCGGCATCGCCGCCGCGGGCCGCCGCCGGCTCGCGCTGGAAGACTTTGCGCCCGCTGGCTACTGGCAGCTGTCGCTGGCGGGCATGAGCCGCTTGGGCAGCACCGGCCCGGCCCGGCAGGCCCCGCCGGACGGTCCCGCCCCGCCGGCCGCCGCGCCCGGCTGGACCCAGCTGCAGCTGAGCGCACCCGGCGAATCGCTGCACTTCGACAAGCGCCACTGGGCCGCCTCGGCGATCACAGGCCCGGCCCTGGAGCGGGCCAGGCACATCGCCGCCGGCCTAGCCGGCGTCCGCGGCTGGAACGACCGGATCGTCACCGAGACCAGCCGCGCGCTGGCCGTCGTGCTCGCCGGCCACCAGCCCGGAGACATGATCGCCTGGTCCCAGCTCCCGGCGGCCCTGCACCGCCGGGACCTCAGCATCACCCGCACCGCCGAGATCCTCGGCCTCGCCGGCCTGCTGGACGACGACCGGATCCCGTCCTTCACCTCCCTGGCGCAGGAAAGGCTCGCGTTGCTGCCGGCGCCGATGGCCGCCGACGTCCGGGACTGGCTGCGCACCCGCGGCCAGGGCGGCCCCCGCAGCCGTCCCCGCGACGAGCACACCGTCCGGATGAACTTCAACCGGGTTCACCCGCTGCTGCTGGAATGGGCCCGGCACTACACGCATCTGCGCGAGGTCACCGCGGATGACGTCACCGCCGCCACCGAGCCGCTGCACGGCAGCCTGCGCCGGCAGACCCTGACCGCCCTGCGCTCACTGTTCGGCCACGCCAAGAAGACCGGCACGATCTTCCGCGACCCCACCCGCGGCGTCCACGACGGCCAGCGTCCCCTGATCCTCATCCAGCCGCTGCAGCCCGCCGAGATAGACCAGGCCACCTCCGCTGCGGTCACGCCTGCCGCCCGCCTCGCGGTCGCCCTGGCCGCCGTCCACGCCGCCAGGCCCAAGACCATCCGGGAGCTGCATCTCGGCGACATCGACCTCGGCGGCCGGCGGCTGGTCATCGCGGGCAGGGCCCGCCCGCTCGACGAGCTGACCACAAGCCTGCTCCTGGCCTGGCTGCAGCACCGCGGCCGCCGCTGGCCCGGCACCGCCAACCCGCACCTGATCATCAACCAGCAGACCGCCATGACCACCCGGGCGGTCAGCGAGAACTGGCTGACCGAGTCATGCCGCGGCCTCACGGCCACCCTCGAACGGCTCCGCGTCGACCGGCAGCTCGAAGAAGCCCTCACCTGCGGCGCCGACCCCCTGCACCTCGCCGCCGTGTTCGGGATCGATGACACCACCGCCATCAAGTACGCGGCCATCGCACGCCAGCTCCTGCAGACCGCCGCCGAACAGCACGCCCCCTCCGGCTCCCGCGAACCCAAGGACCAGAACAGCCCGTAGAGCGTGAAGCCTCCTCAGTTCCTGCAACGGACCCTTCAGTTCGCGCGAACTCTGGGCAAAGGCGC
>PLRW01000292.1 GCA_003164955.1 Actinomycetota bacterium | reverse complement strand
CTGCGGCCCCGGAATGTCGGCTGATTAGCCATGCCCTGCGGTGGCTGGCCTTGCTGCCGCTCCCGAGCATCCTCGGTTTGGCGCACTCAATAGTGTCCGGGTCGTGTCGCGCCCGCGCGGCTTGCCGGTACCGCTCGAGGTACGGCCAGAGCCCTGCCGCGTGGGCCGCCCGCTTTTCGGCGTGGCGTTCTTGCTCGTCGTCCTGCTGCTGCTTGCGTTCTGCCCGGCGGCGTTCGTCTTGGACGCCCTTGCTGATCTCGTCCTCGTAGCCCATGCCCGCGAGTCGTGCCTCCAGTAAGCAACCGTATGGCAGAAAGGTAATCCGGCTACCTCTGGCAGGCCGCATGACACGCATGGCAAGGCGGTTAGATTTCGTGGCACGGTGGCGACGGTACTGTTACCGCCGGGCACGGTGCCGCCCAGGGCAGCTACCGGGGGAGTAGCCAGGATGAGCGGGGCCGGGTGGCGGCTGGACGGGAAGCTGGTGAACGGGTGAGGCCCTTGAGGATTCTGCATCTGGCGCCGCTTTATCAGCCGATCCGGGATGACATGGAGTACGGCAGCATAGAGCGCCTGGTCCTGCTGCTGGACAAGGGGTTCAGCGCAGCCGGTCATGACGTGGCCACGATTGCCCGTGAGGGGTCGGAAGTAGACGGTGGCCTGGTGCCGGTGAGCGGAGCGTCCGGGTACGCCGAGCAGGTCGATCTGGCGCTTGAGATCGCCGCGGACTCGGCTCTGGACGTGATTCAGGTGCATCGCCGGGAGTTCTTCGACCTGGGCGGCGCGGCGGTGGCCAGGCGGGAGTGGCCGCAGGCTGGAGTTGTTGCGACGCTGCACGGGGCGCCCGGCACGGTACGCCGCTACTACGGCGGTTATGGGCCGCTTGCGTCTTTCGTGTTCGTGAGCAAGGCGCAGGCGGCGGGGGTGCCGGAACTGCCGGGGACGGTGATTCTCAACGGGGTCGATACCGTCTCAGTGCCGTTCCGGCGCGTGGCCGCGAGCCCTGCGTACCTGTCGTTTCTCGGGCGTATCAGCGGCGAGAAGGGTGTTGCCGAGGCCATCGGGCTGGCGCGCCAGGCTGGGCTGCCACTGAAGATCGCCGGGGTGGTGCAGGATGGTGACCGGCAGTATTTCGAGTCTGCCGTGGTGCCGCATCTGCGGGCAGGGCACGCCGAGTTCCTCGGGCCGATGCGGGACGCCGCGAAGTATGAGCTGCTGGGTGGCAGCACCGCTTTGGTGCTGCTGCCGAACTATGAGGACCCGTGCCCTGTGGTGGCGCTTGAGGCGCTGGCGACGGGGACGCCGGTGCTCGCGCTGGCCCGGGGCGGCCTGCCGGAACTGGTGACGGATGGGGTGACTGGCCTGATCGCTGATGACCTGCCGGGCCTGCTGGACAAGCTGCCCGGACTCGGGGGAATCAGCCGTGGCCAGTGCCGGGCGGCCGCCGTGGCACGGTTCGGCGCTGACCGCCTGGCTGGTGATTACGCTGCCCTCTACCGGGGCATGAGCCAGCCGTTTAGGGCGAGCGACAGGTGATCAGCCGTGGCCAGGGACGTCCCGGCGATTTCCCGTACTGCCTGCGGGTCAGCGTCACCGTGCACCGCGACATCCACAAAGGACGGCTGGCGTAGCGGGTCGCTGTGCCGGCTGGCGATGGTGACGGTCGCGGGCGCGCCGGTCGTCTCGAAGATGAGGCGGGCGATCTGCCCGGCGTAGATGGCATACACCTTGCCCGAGTGGTAAGCCGGGTTTTTCCCGAAGGCGGCCTCGGCGCTTTTGGGCCGGTGCAGGGGGATGTACCCGGCGGGGGTGTTCCCGCGGCCGACGAATCCTTCTTCGCCGAACTCCAGGCAGGAGCCGCTGCCGAGCAGGTAGCAGCGCTTGCCGCGGTAGGGGTTGCTGTCGCCGGTGTTCAGGCTCAGCCGGTGGTCCATCGTGCCGTCCAGCACGCGGCCGGCGAGCTGGTCGAGTTCGCCGTGCAGGTTGCTGATGATCGCGTCGTAGGTGCTGGTGTCGGTGGCCGCGAGCGGGTGGACGGCGACGTTGACGGTGATGTCGAGATGTTCTTCGCGGCGGATGGCCATCACCTTGATGTCCTGGCCCAGCTCCGGGTAGCGGGGGCCGGCGCCTTCCTGGTTGAGGTGGCGTTCCAGGGCCAGCGTGACCCGCTCGGCCCGGGTTTCGGGCCACCACGCGGTGACGACGGCGGTGTCGCTGGCGGCGGGGTTAGCGAGTTCGGGCAGGTCGTCCAGGCTGAGCGGGTGGAACCAGGCCGGGAACCGGGACCGGTCGGTGGTAGCGTGCTCGACGCGCAGCCAGCGGGCATGATCAAAACGCGGCAGCACGGCGCTGAGGTAGCCGCGGGCGACGTCCTCGAACAGTTCCCGGTGGCCGACAGGCTGGCCGCCGAAGCTGGTGGAGACCCTGCCCCCGATGGTGAGGGTGACCGGAGCGGTCATCTCGAAGGAGCCCAGCCCGGTCTGGCAGTGGCCGCCGCGCAGGTACAGCTTGTCGAGGTTGTGGTGCAGGACCGCGCCGAAGCGCTCCTGGCAGCACCGGGAGTAGGCCACCGACATCCGCTCGGCCAGGGCGTCGGCCAGCGTGTCGGGATGCCCCAGGCCCTTGCGCTCCACGACTTCTACCGGCTGGCCGTCCGGCCCGGGTGCGTGCCGGACGCTGATCATGCGCCGGGGGCGGGACTGCCGTCCTGGCGGGTGGCCGGCTGCGGGGTGAGCAGCCGGGCGATGGAGGCGTTCTCATCGACGGTGTGGGGGACGCCGCGGCCGACGATGACCGGGCGGGCGGCGGCGGTCTGCCCCATCAGGATCGAGGCGGCGGCGGCGATCTCATCGACCCGGTTCATCATCGGCTTGCTCGCGTTGCCGAACAGGTCGGCGTCGCCGTGCGGTTCCTCGGCGTGCCGGATGCCGGCGATGCCGATCGCCGCGCCGATCGCGCCCTCGCGTACCGGGCTGCCGAAGGAGTCCGACACGATCACCGCCACGGCCGCGCCGGTCAGCTCGTGCAGCCTGGCCCGGATACCCCGGGCGGAAGCGTCCGGATCGGCAGGCAGCAAGACCGCGTACCCTTCGGCCCGGTCGGCGACGTTAGACATGTCCACCCCGGCGCCGGTTCCGACGAATCCGAGCCGGTGGACGGTGACCACGTGACGGCCCCGGACTTCGGTGATCGCCGCTGACTCGTCCAGGTAGAGCTGGCACAGCCGGGCATCCCGCCCGGTGCGCTCGGCCAGTTCCTCCGCTTCCGGCGTGGGGGCCACGTCATCGAGGCGGACGATGCGCCCTTCGGCCTTGGAGACGACCTTCTGCGCCACGACGACAACGTCGCCGTCCGCGAAAGCGAGATCGTCGGCTTCGGCGGCCTTGGCGATCAGGGCGGGCAGGTCATCGCCGGGCTGGATGAGCGGTATCCCGGGCAGCGCCCGGAACCGCATGTCCCACGTGGTCACAAGGCGGCTCCTCGGGTAGCAAGAAAAGCGCTGGGAACAAGCTCGCGGACCAGGGCAGCGGCGTCGTCGTTCCCGCGCCGCCCGGTGCTGCGGACGCCGCGTGCGGCTGCC
>PLRW01000018.1 GCA_003164955.1 Actinomycetota bacterium | reverse complement strand
CTATCAGGTCGACTTCTCCAAGCTCGCCGACACCTTCCCCGGTCTGGACCTGCGCTGGACCGTACGGGACGGGATCGGCGAGCTCATCGAGGCGTACACCAAGGGCGGCCTGACCTACGAGGACTTCACGTCGTCCCGCTTCGTGCGGCTGCGCCGGATCCGCGAACTGCTGTCCGCGGGCCTTCTCGATGAGATGCTGCGCCGGCAGACCAGTGACCCGTTCCCGCCGCCCGGTGGACTAGCCCAGGACTAGCCCCAATGCGGACTAGCCGGGCGCAACAACAGGCCACGGGCCCCCCTGAGCGGGCGGTCGGTGGCCCTGTTAATCCGATGGCCCTGTTAATCCGATGGCCCGATCAGGACCTTCGCGCAGTGGAACGCCTCGGCGTAGGGTGCCCGGCACTCCATGCCGCGCAACCGGGCCAGCCCCAGGAAGACCTCGTCGTCCCACCAGTCGCGATGCCGCTGGGACGGAAAGCACTTGTGCAGCAGTTCCACCTTGCGGCGCGCCACCGCGTCCGGCAGCGGGAAGTACACCGGCGGCCGCCCGAGGTCGCCGTCCCATTTGGGGATCTCGTAGGCGAGGAACAGCCGATCCCGGAAGACCGTGGGCACGATCTCGGCGATCGTCCGATGATCCTGATGCGCGTCGCCGGGCCCCGGCGCGATGATGAGATCAGGCGAGCACGTCTGCGCGACCTCTTCGATCGCCTCTTTCACCTCGCCCCAGACCGCGGGCAGCCTGCCTTCCGGCAGATCGTGGAGATCGACGACGAGGTCCGCGGCGGGCAGGAAGGCCCTGGCCGCATTCCGTGCTTCCTGCTGGCGCTCCGGTGTCCCCGTCAGGACGACATAACGGGCCCGCAATCCCGGCTGGCTCTCGGCCAGGCTGAGCAGAATCCCGCCCGCGCCGATTTCGATGTCATCGGGGTGCGCGCCAATCGCGAGCACGGACAGCGGCCTGTCCCGCGGCATCGCCAGATGCAAGGGCAACATACGTCCTCTGCCTGCTTTCGCCCGCTGCTCATGAGGTCCTTGCGCATAGGAGCGCCGAACGGCCGGTGCTGATACAAGCCGGGGCGGCTCAGAACGTGAGGTAGCCGCCGACCCCAGAAAACTAACCCAAGGTAATTAACGTGCCACTTATGGCATTTAGGCTTTGACCAGCAGTGATACGCAAAGTGCTCTATCAGTTGCAGAATTTTTTCTGAAGAGGCGTGCCCGGCATGTATCAGGCGCGTGCCGCGGGAGTTCTTTGTACATGCACGGTTGGCACGCAGGGCCTGTGGGAGGGGATGCGCCAGCACCGCAGCATGGATATCCGATCGGGTGGGGCTTTCTGCCGCCTGCGTAAGCCCCATTGCTGTTTGCGTTGCCTTTACCGGCCGCGCAAAAACCAAGATCTCCCTAAGCCGCTTTACCCGCTGAACGCGGACCCGGGAGTAGTAACGGTCCCGCATGAAACAGCTTGGCAGAGGGGGAGATGGCCTCATGGCAGCATCGATGAATTCGCCGGTATGCGGCGAGGACAGTACGGGAGGAATCCATGGGCGCACGCACCGTTACCGGTGCCGCGCCGGAACGATGAGCCGACCGGGCCGGGACGGGTAAAGATGGCCGAGCAATCGGCCGTTAGAGGCCATCTTCCCGGATATCACGCCCTGCGAGCTTCCAGGGATTCCGCCGCCTGGAGCCGGACCTACTTCTGGCGAGCCGCCGTCGGCGATGTGACGTGCGCCGTCCTGGCCGGTGTCCTGGCTATTCAGGCCCGTTTTCTGAGCCAGGGCTCCCAGCCCGCGGCATATCTGATCTTCACCTGCGCTATCCCGCTTCTGTGGGCTGCGGCGATAGCCGTGGCCGGCGGATATGACGCGCGCTTCATCGGCGTCGGCTCCGACGAATTCCGCCGGATCCTCAACGCAGGCGTGAGCCTGACGGCCGCGGTGGCGATCGCCTCCTATGTGTTCAAGCTCAACGTTGCCCGTGGTTACGTCGCCGTGGCCATGCCGTCAGCGACACTCCTCGACCTGGTCATGCGGTACTGGCTGCGCAAGCATCTGCACAAAATGCGCAACGCCGGCCTTTACCTGCGGCGAGTCGTGGTAGTCGGTCACGGGCCGGCCATCGTCGAATTGGCCGACATGCTGCGCCGCAGCAGTTATCACGGCATGTCCATTGTGGGCGCCTGCCTGGCCGAATCCCGGCGGCCGCCGCGCATCGCAGACGTCCCGGTCTTCGGGGGATTGGATAGCGTGTCAGACGCCGTGGACAGTTTCGGCGCCGACACCGTGGCGGTGCTTTCGTGCCCGGAGATGAACGGCCTCCGGCTGCGCGAGCTTGGCTGGGCACTCGAGGAGACCGGCACCGAACTGTGTGTCGCCTCGGCCCTGCTCGACGTCGCCGGCCCCCGGACGACTATCCGCCCGATCGCCGGACTGCCGCTGCTGCACGTGGATCAGGCCGAGCTCAGCGGGGCCAAGCTTCTGGTGAAAAGCACCCTCGACCGGCTTCTGGCCGGCCTGGCTCTGCTTATCCTGCTGCCGGCCTTCGCGGCCATTGCGGTCACCATCCGCGTCCATGACGGGGGAAACGTGTTTTTCAAGCAGAC
>PLRW01000050.1 GCA_003164955.1 Actinomycetota bacterium | reverse complement strand
CCGACGGGTCATCCCGCCCCGCCACCGCCTACGACCGCCGCGGCCGCCCCGCACTGTTACCCGCTCAGCAACGAGGGGACCTGCTACGAGCCGGGTGAGTTCTGCCGTGACGCAGACCACGGCGCCTCCGGCGTGGCCGGCGACGGCAAGGCCATCACGTGCGAAGACAAGGACGGCTGGCGCTGGGAGCCGGCCTGAGCTACGTTGTGAGGTCCTTGGTGGCCAGGTTCGCCCGGAGCAGCCGCAGAACGCGATCTTCGTTTACCACCACCCCGGCACCACGCGATCGGTGTTGCATCAGGTCAGGCTGCCAGCGGCTTGCCTTTGAAGACCTGGTTGGCATGCCAGGACACGTGCCCGGGCGCGGGCAGAGTAGTTCCCGGACGGGGTGACAGCCCCCGGCCATGCAGGTCATAGACGGCGCGGCCGGCCTGCGTGCGGCCCGAGAACATAGCTGAGACCATCACCCGCAGTCCCCGGTCGAGTCCGAGGATGCCGAGGTCGAACAGCTTGTGGTGCAGGCTGCACAAGGCCAGGCCGTTGTCGGGCGTGTCCGGCCCGCCGAAGGCGAACCACCACACGTGTGCCGCCTCGATCCCTACGCTCGCGCCAGCAAGCTGCCCGTCGTAGCCGCAAAACGCGCACTGCCTGTCCCAGGCCTCCAGCACCACCGCCCGCCAGGCCGGATCACGCCGCCGCCCTTCCGGCACAGCGGCAGACAACGGCGGCGCACCAGCAGCAGCCAGCACCTCGGGCGGGTCCAAGCCGACCGCCAGAAGCACGTCCGGCGCCAGGGTGCCCGGGAAGTTGCTCACCACCAAGTCCCGGGCCACCGCGTTGATGAGCGCTGGCCTGGCCAGCAGCACCGATTCCACCGACGGATCAAACCGGCCGGTGACGCGCCGGCTGGTAAGCGGCCTCACCAGGTCCATCCGCACGTCCTGGTCGAGTACCCATACCTGGTCATTGCGCAGCCGGGTGAACGGGTAGGCGGCGCTTTGCGCGCGGCTTGCCCGGGAGGGCGGCCCGAACTCGGCGATCAGCTCGCCCAGGGCAGACTCGGCGGCGGACCATGGCAACTCGCTGGAGCCGATCGCGGCCAGGCGCCCCAGCGCCAGCAGCACCAGCAGCGGTTTGTGCGGTGAACGCTGCCCGTCCTGCCGTTGATGCTGCTGAAGCGATCCGAACCGGGCGAGCAGCGCCTCCGCCTCGACGTCTGTCACCTGACGCATCCGCCAAGCCTGCCACCTCCAGCAAGTGCACAGACACCACTGGAAGCAGGCACGCCGAGGTCACCGACAGCACCTCGATTGGCCTGCCCGCCGAAGGGACAGCCGGTCCTGCGTCAGGCTGTCTTTTGATCGTCTTGAGCCTGCCCGCTGGTGACGGCCCGTTCAATTCGCTCAAGCCGCTTGGTGATCTCAGCCATGTCCGGCGGCGAGCCGCCCTGGGCAGCCTGTTCCAGGATTGACCGGACGTAGCTGGTGTAGCGGATGTTCCTGGCCCGCGCCTGCCGCTTGAGTTCGTCGATGACCTCGGCGGGCAAGCGCAGCGAGGTCGTCGCCATGGGCTGGGGCTCGGCCCACTCGCCGTGCTCCATCTCCGCGCTGGTGTCGTGAGTGTCGTAGTACCCCGCCAGCCGTTCCAGGTCGGCTGCTGGGCGGGGGAGGTTTCCGGTGTGCTTGGTCATGGTCATCGTGCCTTCCTGCGGAAGGTCTTCTTCTCGGCATCGGTCATGTCGCGGGCGGTCACGATGAACGCGGCCCCGTTCTCGTCGATGGCCACCACCAGCAGGTAGCGGCCCGCATAGGTGCGGCCATAGACCAAGATCGTCCCCTCCCGGCCAGGGGCCGCCCAGTAGGGGCGTTCGAGGATCGCTTCTCGTACCTCAACTAAGCTAAGGTGACGCCGTGCGCAGCGATGTGGCTGGCGGACCACTCGCTGTCCTGGACGGCCTTGAACACACGACCATTGTAATGCATTCGCATTGCGGCAAGTGAAATGTCGCAGGGGCACCCGAGAGCGCAGGCTGTCCGCCACGACCGAGCAGGCGCTGATACCTCCCGCAGTGCGTCGTTCCTCCGCGGCCGTCATGGGCTGCAGCAGCCACCGCGTCCTCTCGCCCGCCGCCCCGCGCCCTGCCCTTAGGTTATTTTCGCAGTTCAAGGCGACATCTGCGTATGCCGCCATAGTCCGCCGAGGTTGTGATAATGACACACGTCGTCCGGGTGGCTCCGGAGATGGAGCCGCATGGACGAGGAAAACGACGGCCGGTTTCCCGACGACAGCCTGGTAGAAGTCCGTTACCCGCGCACCCGGTAAGAAGAGCTGGGTGACCGGTCGGGTGGCCGTGGCTACCGGGCTCAGCGGCACGGGCAGCGTAGATGTCTGCGGCATCCGGCCCGGTGATGTCCGCGACGACGATGCCGCGGTTCATCTGGTAGCGGACCAGGCCCTCGCTGGCGAGGGTCCACGCGGCCTCGCGGAGGGTACTGCGGGAGACTTCAGCGGCGACGGCGGCTTCACGCAGCGGCATGCCCGGCAGCAGCCGGCCGGACAAGATGGCCTGCCGGACGGCGTCGGCGGCCTGCTCGGTGGTGCTCCGCCGCTGAATGCTCGCGCCCAGGCCTGATCGGGCTCGCCACGGTCACCAGTCTCCGCGGCATATCCCGGCCGACGCCGTGCTCACCGGCGAACCGGGCGGCGAGGGCGCCCACCGCCGCGTCCTGAATGCCCACGCCGGTAAGGTCGGCCACGGTCAGCTCATCGTCGGCGGTACGGGCCGGCCAGCCGCCCCGACGCCACGGCAGCCAGCTCGCCATACACCGAGCCCGCCTGCAGCAGGCCGGCCTCCAGCGCGTGGTGCAGCGCGCCTGACGCCGCGGCGGCGTCGATGCTGAGGACCCGGACCACCCCGGCGCCACGCCCAGCCCAGCCCATGATGCCTACTCTGATTCATAGTCACGTGCCAGGTCAGGAAACTCCGTGCGCATGATGATCATGACCTGCTCCGCTAGAACTGGCACCTCGTCCTGGGCGATCTTCCATACGACCGCCCAGTCCACCCCGAAGTACCTGTGCACCGCGAGATTACGGAAGGCCCGGATCTGCCGCCAGGCCACATCTGGATAGCGCTTCCGCAGGTCTTCCGGGAGAGCGCTGGCGATCTCACCCAGCAAAAGCAGACGGTACAACACCGCGTCCCGGCGCAGCCGGTCCTCGTCCCACTGCGCACGGCTTACACCATCCAGGTAGTCCTGGATGGCCCTCGTATTGTCCGCAAGATCGGCGACGTACAGTTCCTCACGCCGCATACAGGACCTGGGCATCAGAGAGGACCTGATCCCGGATCACGCGGTGCAAGCCTTCCTTGGAGACAAGGTCGACCGGCCTCCCGAAAAGCTCTTCCAGGTCCTCTTGCAGATCGAAGTAGGACATGCCCAGATCGTTGCCGGGCACGCGTACGTAGAGCAAGTCAACATCGCTGTCTGGCCGTGAATCACCGCGTGCTATGGACCCGAACACCGAAAGCTCCGCTATCCCGTACTTCTGGCACAAATCAGCAAGCCGCGTCCCCATCGCCCGGATTTCGTCCAGGGTCATGTGTGGTGCTCCTCACTCGGCCTGCAACAGAGTCTACGGCCCTGCCCCGGTGGAGTCCGGGGAGGCTGACATGTACAAGGGATCCTTCCCGGTGCACGTAGACCGTCACCAGCACACGGCTGAACCGGGCTAAACCGTCAGTCGTCCGCTGTCATCGCAGCTCCGTATACAAATGTGCGTATGGAACCAAGCTCCCCGCTGCCGTCATCATCATCACCGGGCCGTGGCACGCAGATTGCCCGGCTCGGCGCGCTGAGTCAGTGGATTGATGGCGGGCCGGCGTGGATTCCGAAGACCGCGACCTTGCTGGCGGCCGCAGCGAACTGGTCGGGGTCGGGGCCGTGGACGAGGCCGATCCGGATGAACATCGGGACACCCCCCCGGGACCTCACCCGGGAAGGCGCGCATGAGGGTCCCCTCCGGCGCGAGACAGCCCCGGGCCCGCTAACTGGCCTCGCTCATCTCACCGGGGGCGGGTTGCCCTCCGCGCTGGCGGCGAGGCTCATGTCCCATCCGCAGACCGAACAGGCGTGACGGAACGCGGACCGCGCGAACTCCAGGCCCGCGGCGTGCGGGTCCGGGGCGGACCGAACGTCGTCCCATTCCAGGACGTACTCGCCCAGGGCGCCGTCCCAGTGCGCGCCGTCGGGGGCCAGGGCGGCGCGGTCGAAGCCGTCCACCGCGGGATGGGCGTAGGCGTAGAACGCGGCCTGGCCGTGCCGTGCGTCGCCTGGCCACCAGCCGATGGCCACCTCCTGGGCGTCCATGGCGTTGCGCATGATGAAGTCATCCGAAGGGGGCTGGGCCGGGCGCCCGGAAAAGAGGTTCACCGCCAGGTCGAATGAGCCCCACCACGCGTTGACCGGCGTCGAGCGGCCGCGGAACGGCGCCCGGAAGGCAGCCAGGATCAGTGCGGCCTGCGTGGCCGCCGCGAAGTATTCGGCCACCTGAATGGGGTCATAGTGGGCGTGCTCGTCGTCCTCGTCCAGCGGAACGGTCCAGGCGACCTCCTGCGGCGTGGGGTCGATCTCCACGTAGCCGCCCATCCGGCGCACTGCGGCCAGCACCTCCCGGGTGACCGCGCCCACCGCCCGGTCAGGTCCCAGCGACGTCCGTTCAGCCTGGCCGTTACTGTGCTCGGTCACCGCCTCGTGCGCCCGCAGGTCCAGCGCGACCACGAGGGACCCGGAGCCGTCGGGCGCGGGCAGCGGCAGCGTCTCCCACCCGCGTGCGGTCAGGCGGAGCGCCGCGTGCTGGAGTTGCGGTTCCGGCGGAGCGAGCTTCACCGCCAGCTTGCCGAGAAGCTGAGTGTGCGCATGCAGCGTGTCGCACGTCGCTTGCCACTCCTGGTAGGCACGCAACGGCCATGGCAACTGGGACATGAGCCGCAGGCTAACATCAGCCGGGCCCGGGTCAGGCTCCGGTAAGGGCCCAGCCGCGCCCGGTCAGACTCTTCCCCGGGCCCGGGATACGGCGGCCGTGATTTTCTCCTGGTCGGGCCGCACGGCATCGCCCGCGACCAGGACGGTGGGCGTTCCGGCGACGCCCGCGGCCACGGCGCGTGCGGTCACGTAGGGCGGCCACTCCAGATACGGCCCGGCGGCCAGGCAACTGGCGAACGCGGGGCCACCGATCCCGGCCTCCGTACCGAGGCTGGCCAGTTCCACATCGCTCAGCCCCGGGCCGCCTTCGGGCGGCTGGTGGCTGAAGAGCACGTGCGCGAATTCCATGAACCGATTCTGGTCGGCGGCGCAGCCCGACGCCGACGCGGCCCGCGTCGAGTAGTTCGTGGTCGAGGCCTCGTCGAGAAAGTTCATCGGGTGCCAGACGATGCTGGCCTCGTCGTTGGCGGTCAGCGAGGCCAGCGCCGGTCCCGCGGACAGCTCGAACTGCCGGCAGAACGGGCACAGGAAGTCGATATAGGCGTCAATCCGGACCGGTCCGTTCCCGACGATGATCCCGTCGCCGTCGGGCGTGGCGCCCCGGGGAACGCGGCTAGGTGCGGTGGGTTGGGTCACGGCCCCTCCCGTGTGGTCGGCGGTCCCAGCGGTTGCCTTCAGCGTCCCACGCGCCTTTCAGCGTCCGCTCGCGGCCCCGCCTTTGACCGCGGCCAGACCCGGGATCACTCCACCGAAACGGGCGGCGGCGGGACTTGTCACCACGCCGGAAGGTCGAATGGCCGCAGGTACGGTGTGGGCCGGTACCGCAGGAACGCGGGAGCGGTGGGGGAGACCGCGCTGCCGGTGGAGAAGATGTTGTACGCGGGCCCGAGCGCGGCAGCTTCGGCGTTGAGGTCGGCGGGAGTAAGCGCCTCGTCGTTCCAGTGCCCGGTGCTGAGCCGGTTCAGCAGGGTCTGGGCGGCGGTGATCGTCTCGGCGGGGGTAAACGCGCAGTGCCCGGCCCGGTCCACGAAGATCTGCCGCAGCAGGCGGCCGTTACCCGCCTGGTCGACGACCTGCTGGTAGGCCTGCTCGTTCTGCGGTACCACCAGGCCGTCGCCGGTGGTGTGCATGGTGAGCACCGGCACCGAGATCTGGCCGTCGAAGGCGATGTTCTGCGCCAGGTAGTTCACCGCGGAGGGCTTGGCGCTGATCCGCGCGGTGCGGTTGAGGGTCTGCAGGTCGTGGGTCAGGCTCAGCCCGGCCGCGTGATAGAGCGCGACTACCTCGCTCAGGTCGGACGACTTGGCCAGCTGCGCGACGTAGTTCACGCCGGTGTTCCAGGACGGGTTGCCGCCGGCCCGGGCTTCGAGCTCGGCGCGGAAATCGAAGATGAACGGGAAATCAATCTGGGTGTCCCACTGGTACTGATTGGCTTCCTGGCCGGTGAAGTCACTGGCGGAAGGCTCGGGGGAGAGCGGGGTGAACCAGCCCGGCGTGTCACCGAGCGCGGCGGCCAGGGCCAGCCGGGCCCGGCCCTGCGGGGTCTGCTGCGCCGAGCTCGCGGCCGCCTCGGCGCCGGCCAGGTTCGTGCCCGGGCTGGTGATGTTGACGGCCTGCACCGACGGATCGACCAGCTGCTGGAATGCGAACGCCGCGTCCAGCGCGGTGTTCCAGGTGGCTACGCCACCCGAGAGGACGCCGCACATGGGCAGCGCGGCACTGAACCGGTTCGGGTACTGCTGGATCAGGCCCGCGGTGATGATGCCGCCCAGCGAGTGGCCCCACGCGATGGTGCGGGTGGGCGTGCGGTACGTCTGGTCGAACACGTTGAGCGTGCTGATCTGGTCCGGGAGGGCCTGCTGGATCGCCCAGCCGGTCGTGGCGTAGGAGGACCCGGCCAGCGCGTATCCGTGGCTGAGCAGCCAGCCGCCGGTGACCGGATCCCCGGCATCCTGCGCCGGGTTCGCCGAGCCGGGTACCACATAGCCGTGGCTGTAGAGGAAGAGCGTCCCGTTCCACGGGCCGGACGGACACTGAATCTCGTAGGTCGCGCCGTCTGGGAGCGAGCCGTTCAGCGTGGTCACCGCGCCGGACGTGCCGCACGACGGGCTGGCCAGCGCGGGCCCCGCCGTGCTTAGCCCGGCGGTCAGCAGGGCGGCGGACACGACAATTGCACCTATCCGGCTCGGCCTCATCACGACCACGCTCCATTGCGTACGAACGCCACTATGCGACTAAACATGGACAATAACCCGATATGCACGAATTGCGACAGTGCCCGACATGGCGCGGCCACCTGCGCCGGGACCGGGCCGGGTACGCCGGGACCGGGCCGGGTACCGGAGGCGCCTGCGCCGGGGCCGGGCCGGGTACTGCGGCCGCCCGCCTCGCGGAGCCGCGCCATTGTCAGACCCCCCTGTTACGCTCACTCTCCGTATACCTCGACCGGGTGCAGGCCGAGTCACCCGGACAGGACGACGGGAGAAGACGATGGCGTCTCAGCTGAATCCATACCTCAACTTCAACGGCACAACGCGCCAGGCAATGGAGTTCTACCAGGGCGTGTTCGGGGGGACTGTGAACCTCAGCACGTTCGGCGATTTCGGGGCCAAAGACTCACCGGACGCCGACCGGATCATGCACGGGATGCTCGAGACGGCCGCCAACTATACGATCATGGCCGCCGACGTCCCCAGCGACATGCAATACCAGCCCATGGCCGGATGTGCGGTGAGCCTGAGCGGTGACGACGAGGTCCTGCGCGGCTACTGGGACGGGCTGTCCGACGGCGGGACCGTGACCATGCCCCTGCAGAAGCAGGTCTGGGGCGATGAGTTCGGCATGGTGACGGATAAGTTCGGCGTCTCCTGGCTGGTCAACATCTCCCAGCCGCAGGCGTAGCCGGCCATACGGCCGGCCTGATCAACTCTTTCCCGGGTTCGCGGCTACCCTCGACGGGATCTCGAAAGATCCAGTCACGCCAGCAACCGAGAGAGAGCCAGTATGAGCATCGGCAAGCCCGAGGTCGACTTTCCCGGCGGCGAGCCGCCGGCCGAGCTGCAGATCACCGATATCTGGGAAGGCGACGGGGGCGCGGCCAAGGCGGGAGACACGGTCCGCGTCCACTACGTCGGGGTCTCCTACTCCACGGGGGAGGAGTTCGACGCCAGCTGGGACCGTGGCGACCCGCTGGAGTTCCAGCTCGGCGCCGGGCGCGTCATCGCCGGCTGGGACCAGGGTGTGCAGGGGATGAAGGTCGGCGGCCGCCGCCAGCTGATCATTCCGCCGGACCTGGCCTACGGGAACCGGGGCGCCGGCAAACTTATCGCCCCGGGTGAGACCCTCATCTTCGTCTGCGACCTGGTCTCCATCTGACCGCCGTCCTGGCGCCGGGCGCAGGCATGCGCCCGGCGCCAGGACAGTAACCCCGCCGCAGTAACCCCACCCGCCGCAGTAACCCCACCCCGCCGCAGTAACCCCTACCCGGCCGCAACAACCCCGCCGCAGTAACCCCACAAACCCGTCGCGCGCGGGAATCGCCCTTAGCTAGCTAACCGCCTCACCTTTACCACGCACACCCGGGCCAGTAAATGTGAACTCTGTCACTAGGTAAACGGCCCACGGCGGCCATCCCGATCGTCCCCCTGTGGCGCTCTTCGTGCCCGTTCCGGGCCTGTTGATCCGTCCGGAAATCGGTCCTCTCCAGTTGACATATGTCCAGGTGAGTCCGGGTTTTGTGGTGATGGCCGCCCACGGCGGCCGGTCGGCGGCCTCACTGCCGCTGCCGCTTCTGCCCCCGGATCCGGTGACGGATCCCCACGGCAGCGCCCATGTGAGCGTTTGTCCGCATATTTTTACCCATCTTTGACTTACTTGTATCCATCCGTTTAGGCTCACCGGCTGTCAGGCGCTCCGAAGGTTGGCCGCACCGGTGACACCAAAATGCACCACTACGGCCGGCCTCCACGGTGAGCGCGTCCAATGCGGGAAGGAGGCCCTTTGGGCCGCCCAGGAAAACCCGAACTTGTCCGACGTTCGCACCGGCTGCCGATTGCGGCCGTGCCTACATTGTTCGGCTTGGCCGCAGCGTTTTGCATGGCGGCACAGGCCCCTGCTGGTGCAGCAATCGTCCCGGCTGCCGCGTCTCACGCTGCGGCCGCCGGCCAAACGGACTCCGCGTCCGCAAACCTGATGTCCGCGGCCCGGCAGACCGCGGCGCAGAAGGCGCACATGGCGCACGTAGCGCATGAGGCGCACATCAGCCTGCCGACCCACTACACCGTCCGGTCGGGGGACACGCTGGCCGCGATCGCCCAGCGCTTCTACCACAACACGGAAGCGTGGCCGGTTCTCTACTGGGCCAACCATCGCCAGATCCACTGGGCGAATGAAATCGGGGTCGGGCAGGTCCTGAAGGTCCCGGCCAAGCCAGCGCGGATACCCAATCCGCCTTCACGGCTCGGGCCTGAGACGGCCCCGGCCCCGGCTCGGGCGTCGGCGCAGACAAGCGCGGCGCCCGTCCAGGCTGCAGTGGTGCAGTACTCCGCGCCGGCTGCGCAGACCGCGCCGGCAGCCACGTACTCCGGCAGCGGCTCGTTCCAGTCGTGCGTGATTGCCAGCGAATCAGGCGGCAATAGCCAGGTCATGAACGGCAGCGGCCACTACGGCCTCTACCAGTTCAGCGCCTCGACCTGGGCCGAGTACGGAGGTTCCCCCTCGTCGTTCGGCAACGCCAGCGTGGCCGAGCAGAACCAGGTGTTCAACAACGCGATCGCCGCGGGTGGCCAGTCCAACTGGTCGGCCTACGACGGCTGCTGACCGTTAACGGAACACCACTTCGGGCGGCCAGTGGAGCCGCCCAGGATACAAATAAAGGCAGGCGGGTCAGCGGAGTATGTCCGCTGGCCCGCCTGGCCCGTCCGCCTTCCGTGGGGAGCCGCGATGCGCCGCATCGTCTGCCGTGAGTTCGGCCCGCCGGACCGGCTGACGCTGGAGGAGGCCCCGGACCCGGAACCAGGTCCCGGCGAGGTCCTCGTCAAGGTCCATGCCGCCGGCGTGAGCTTCGTCGACGGCCTCATCGCCGGCGGAATGTACCAGCTCAGGCCGCCCCTCCCGTTCACCCCCGGCCTGGTTGCGGCCGGTGAAGTGCTCACCTCCGGCGCGGGCGTACCCGGCCTGGGCGCCGGTCGCCGCGTGGCGGGCAGCACGTTCGGCATGGGCGGGTACGCGAGTCACTGGATCGTGCCCGCGGAGGCGATCGTTCCGCTGCCGGACGCCGTCACCTACGAGGTGGCCGCGACCGCGCTGGAGAGCTACTCGACGATGCTGTTCGCGCTGAGCACCCGGACCACCGTCCGGAGCGGCGAGTGGGTCCTGGTGCTGGGGGCCGGCGGCGGGATCGGGCTCGCCGCCGTCGACGTAGCCAGCACGCTGGGCGCGAACGTCATCGCGGCCGCGTCCAGCCCGGCCAAGCGGACCGCCGCGCTCAGCGCCGGAGCGCGGGCCGCGATCGACTACGAGACCGAGGATCTGAAGGCCCGGGTCCGCGAGATCACCGGGGCCGGGGCCGACCTGGTGATCGACCCGGTGGGCGACCCGTTCGCCGAGCCCGCGCTGCGCAGCCTGCGGGCGTTCGGCCGCTATCTCGTCGTCGGGTTCACCGGCGGGTCCATCCCCCGGCTACCGCTGAACCGCGTCCTGCTGGAGAACCGCACGATCGCCGGGGTCGACTGGGGGGCCTGGTCACGCGAGAATCCGGCCGGGAACCGGAGGCTCATGGCCGATGTGCTGGGCCGGATCGCGGCCGGGACCCTGCACCCTCATCCGCCGCAGACCTATCCGCTCGAGCGGACCGCCGAGGCGCTGAACGCGCTGGCCAAACGGCAGATAACCGGTAAGCTGGCCCTGCTGCCCTGAGGGTGTCCCAGGGCGAGCCTGCCCCGAGGGTGTCCTAGGGCGAGCGGAGCCTCGTGTGCAGCAGGTGCAGGTCCCCGGCGGAGAACCCGTGGTCGTTCAGCCACGGAACCACCCCGCCGTAGCGCGCGTCCACCTGTTCCAGGAACGCGGTCATCGTCTCCGGCCGCGGCTGATGCGAGTCCGCCGGCTTGCGGGTGACGTCACCCACGTACGTCGGTGACCTCCGCAGACGTTCTATGATCGCCTCGGTCCTCATCGCGGTGGCGGCGTAGTCGGCGATCACGGCCTCCGCGCGGACGCCGACGGCACTGAGCGCGAGCGCGACGACCACCCCGGTCCGGTCCTTGCCTGCCGCGCAGTGCACCAGTGCTGCCCCCCCGGAGCCGGCGATGGTCCGCACCGCGGCCACCACCTGGCCGGGGCGGTCCTCCAGATAGCCCAGATAATGCCCGGCCCGGGGATCGCCGGGAAAGCGGGACCGGTCCCGGTCGTCACGGGTCAGCAGCACGTCCGCGACGACGTCGGTGGCGTGCCCTCGCTCGGGCAGCACCGGAAGATGGACGTGCCGGACACCGGCTACGGCGTCGAGCGGCGCCGGGCCCTCGGCGGTCAGTTCCGCCGTGCTGCGCAGATCGATGACGGTGGTCAGCCCGATGTCCCCGACCAGCATGGCTATGTCGGCGGGTGACAGTTCCTGCAGGTTGTCGGCGCGCAGCAACCGGCCGCCGACGGTCTTGCCCCCGTCTGAGGTGGGCAGCCCACCCAGGTCACGGACGTTGACGGCACCTTCGAGTTCGATCCACGGCATACCTCATCCTGACATCACCGGCCGGGTGGGCGGCAAACCGTTACTGCGGAACGCGCGGTGAACACTCGATGGCGTGCCCGCCCATGCGGCGTCCCCGGGCCCACCGGTTAAGCTCAGCGCTGATGCCGACTCTGCTGCTCGTCCATCACACACCAAGCCCCGCCCTGCAGGAGATGTTCGAGGCCGTGGTCAGCGGCGCCCGGACCGACGAGATCGAGGGTGTCGAGGTGGTGATCAGGCCGGCCCTCACGGCAGGCGCCGCTGATGTGCTCCAGGCGGATGGCTATTTGCTCGGGACCCCGGCCAACATCGGCTACATGTCCGGGGCGCTCAAGCACTTCTTCGACGGGATCTACTACCCGTGCCTGGAGGCGACCCGCCGCCGCCCCTATGGCCTGTACGTGCACGGCGGCCTGGACACCGGCGGTGCGGTGCGCGCCGTGGAATCGATCACCGCCGGTCTGCGGTGGCGCGCGGTCCGGCCGCCCGTCTGCGTCACCGGGGCGCCCGGCAAGGCGGATCTTGAGGCCTGCTGGGAACTTGGCGCGCTGGCGGCGGCTGAGGTCGCTGATTTAGCCGAAACGGACCTAGCGCGCGCCCTCCGTCCCGCGGACGGTTTACCCGAACAAAGTCGCGCCCTTCGCCCCGCGGCAGTCGTTCGAACAAAGTATGGAGCGTGCGGCGGTCGGAATGCTACTCTTCGACCTAGGTAACGATCGGCGAAGGGGAGCAGATGACAGGCAAAGGCGATGGCGGGGGCGCGGCGACCCTCAGGCCGGCGAGCCCCGGCCCGGCGACCCTCAGCCCGGTCAGCCCCGACCGTGCCGGTTCCGGTCATGTGCTGAGCGTGCGCCAGGAGAAGGTGCTCCAGTTCGTCCGGGACGCCGTGCGCAAGCATGGCTATCCGCCGTCGATACGCGAGATCGGAGAAGCGGTGGGCCTGCGGAGCACGTCCAGCGTCTCCTATCAGCTGGGAGCGCTGGAGAAGAAGGGGTACCTGCAGCGGCATTCGGGACAGCCGAGGACGACGGAGCTGCTGTCCGGGCCGCCCGCCGAACCGGCGCCCGGACCGGCCGCCACGGAAAGACCCGAGGTCCGTCCGCCCGTCTTCGACATCCCGTCCCAGGAGGCGGCGTACGTGCCCTGGGTCGGCCAGATCGCGGCCGGTGGGCCGATCATCGCCAAGCAGCAGATCGAGGACACGTTCCCGCTGCCGAAGCAGCTGGTCGGCGAGGGGGAGCACTTCCTGCTCCAGGTCCGCGGCGATTCGATGATCAACGCTGCCATCACCGACGGCGACTGGGTGGTGGTCCGCTTGCAGGAGGACGCCGAGAACGGCGACATCGTCGCGGCCATGCTCGAGGGCCGGGGTGACGAGGATGAGGCGACCGTCAAGACCTTCAAGCGGAGCGACGGCCACGTATGGCTGATGCCGCACAATCCCATCTACGACCCCATCCTCGGCGACGAGGCAAAAATCCTGGGCCGCGTAGTCTCCGTGCTCCGCCGCATCTGAGTTACGGTCCGGGGCGCGGAGCGCAGCTGGGGGTTACGGCGAGGCGTTCGTTACCGGCCCAGCGAGCCCGGGCCGAAGGTCCGGGTGAATGGCCGGTGCAAGGCAGCACCGCAGCGGGTTACGGCGAGGCGATCGNNGGCCGGTGTGCCGGCGAAGTACCACCGCGGGGCGCGAAGCGCATGCGGGGGGGTCCGGGGGGTCGCCCCCCGGGCCAGCACAGCGCATGCGGGGGGTCCGGGGGGGCGTCCCCCCGGGCTAGGACTTTGCGATCAGCGCCCAGACGACCTTGCGGATGATCTTTCGCTGGCTGTCGTCCTCTTCGGCGGGGAAGTAGTAGCCCCACCGCCGGCTGACCGTCTCCACCAGCAGGAGGCCCCGGCCGCCCTCGACGTCGTGCTCCGTCTCGGCCGGGATAGGCGGCCGAGGGCTGCTGTCGCCGACCTCCACGACCAGCTGCCGCCCGTTGGACGCGAGCCACAGCCAGATGCAGGGGACACCGAGGTTTTCCTCCTCGTACCCGGGCACCTCCCGGCCGAGCCCTGCCGACGCCTGGATGGCGTTGGTGACCAGTTCGGAGACCACAAGCTCGGCCGGCTCGTCCAGATCGGACAGGCCCCATTCCCACAGCACGTGCCGGGTGTGCAGGCGCGCGCAGGGCACGGCACCCCGCAGCGCGCCGAGCTCCAGGTGTGTCCGCCGTGCCCACGAGGCGCCCATCGGCCGCTGTTGCGGCTGGTGAGGGAACGCGGGACTGGCGGCAGCCATTTCGCTCATCACCTCGAAGTTTGCCCGATTAAGTCAAGGAAGAGACCTCAATCGAGCTTTTCCGTTACCCGGGGGTGGCTCCGGGCAAAAGCCGCTTCAGCCCCGCACCGGGTTGCTTCCGTCCCGGTCTTGGTGGCCTGCACGGAGGCCGGGACACCGGTGAGGGCGTGTCCTGGACATGATCCCGCTAGAGACCGGCACCTGTCCGACTTGCCCATCCCCCGGGAAATGGTTAGACCGCTGGCGGATGAGATGCGCGCGAGGGTAGGGGCGCGTGCCTGTGGTGCGCGACCGGTTCTCGCGGGCGGTGTGGGCGAGAATGGTTACCGATCGCGGGCCTTACTCCCGGGGCTTACTCCTCGAAGCGGCCGCCCAGGTAACGGGCCAGGAAGCGCTCGGCCGCGGCGTAGAACTTCAGCCGGTTCTCGGGCTTGGCGAAGCCGTGGCCCTCGTCGGGGAACAGCAGGTACTTGTAGTCGATCCCGGCTTCCCTGAGGGCGGCCACGATCTGCTCCGACTCCGCCTGCTTGACCCGGGGGTCGTTGGCGCCCTGCGCGATCAGCAGCGGAATCCGGATGTCGTGCGCCCGCGACAGCGGCGAGCGTGACCAGAGGAAGTCCGCCTCGGTCTCCGGGTTGCCGACCCGCTTGTAGAGCTGCGCGATCATCGGCGCCCAGTACGGCGGGATGGTTTCCAGCAGCGTCTTGAGGTTGGACGGGCCGACGATGTCGACGGCGCAGCAGAACACGTCGGGCGTGAAGGCGGCGCCGACCAGGGCGGCGTACCCGCCGTAGGAGCCGCCGTAGATGGCCACCCGCTTCCGGTCGGCCCAGCCCTGCCCGGCGATGTAGTCCACCGCGTCGATCAGGTCGTCGTGCATCTTGGCGCCCCACTCGTGGTCGCCGGCGGTGACGAACGCCTTGCCGTAGCCGGTTGAGCCGCGGTAGTTGACCTGGACGCACGCGTAGCCCCGGTTGGCGAGCCACTGCGCCTCCGGGTTGAAGCCCCACTCGTCGCGGACCTGCGGGCCGCCGTGCACGTCGACCACGGCGGGCAGATCCGAGCGGTCGGCTCCGGGCGGGAACGTGATGTACCCGTGCACGGTCAGCCCGTCCCGGGCGGTGAAGCTGAACGGCTCCATCGCGGCGAGCTCGTAGCGGTCCAGTTCCGGCCGCACGCTGAACAGGAACTGGCCGGTGTGCGCGGCCGGGTCGTAGACGAAGTACGTCGCGGAGCCCGTGTCGTTGTTGAACCCGACCTGCCAGGGTGAGCTGGCGTGCTCGCGGCCGCCGATCGACGGGTCACCCGGGTGCAGCGCCCGGATCGTCTTCAGGTCGGCCTCGACCGAGCTGTCCAGCACCAGGTACTCGGTGCGGTCCTTTATTACGGTGACGATCTGCGGCTCGCGGGTGTCGGGGTGCAGCACCACGCCCTCCACGTCGGCCTCGGGATCCTCGGCCAGCACCTCGATCTCGCCGCTGGCCAGGTCGATCCGGACCAGCCGGGCGGTGTTCGCGTCGACCGGCGTGATGGCCAGCAGTGACCGGCCGTCGGTGCTGAACGAGACGACATCGCTGGCGGTCACGTCGTCGGCCGGAATCGTCATCAGCGGGCGCCAGTCGTCCAGCGTCCGGTCGCGCACCATGAGGTCCATGTCGCCGTTGGGCTTGGGCGCGAACCCGGCCCGGACGACCATGTCCTCGTCGGCCAGCCAGCCCGCGAAGCCCGGGTTCTTCACCTCCAGCGTCATTTCGCCGGTGAGCAGATCGAGCCGGAAGACGTCGTGCAACTGCGGGTTCTCGCGGTTGAGCCCGATCAGGACCTCGGTCGGGAACCTCTTGTTCGAGGCGATGAGCCGGGCCTGGACGTCCTGGAACGGGGTCAGGTCGCGCCGGAGCCCGGTCTCCAGGTTGACGTCGTGCAGCCGCCAGTTCTCATCCCCGCCGTTGTCCTGGATGTACAGCAGATGCCGGCCATCGTGCGCCCAGCCGAACATGCGGATGCCGCGATCGGAGTCGTCGGTGACGACCCGCGCCCCGGACCAGTCCACCGCCTCGTCCGAGGTGGCCCGCAGCGGCGCGACCCAGACGTTCAGCACACCCTCATGGGGCGCGATCCAGGCCAGCCGGCTCCCGTCAGGAGACAGTTGCGGCAGCGTCCGTTCCGGATTGCCAAACAAGACATCGCGGGGAATGAGATCAGCCATACGGATACTGTATTGGCTGTGCTGGCCCGGGGGGCGACCCTCGGAGCCCCCCGCATGCGCTTCGCGCCCCGCTGGGGTACTTCGCCGGCACACCGGCCACTCNNCACCGGGCCTGACGGCCCGGTTCGCCGGGCCGGTTACGAGCGCCTCGCCGTAACCCGCGGCCGGTGCTCGCCGTTAGCACCGGCCGCTCACCTGGACCTTCGGCCCGGGGTCGCTGAGCCGGTAACGATCGGCTCGCCGTAACCCGCACTGGTGCGCGCCGACAGCACTGGCCGCTCGCCGGTCCGGTGCTCCGCGGTCTAACCGCGCTCTTTGCGCCAGGTGAGCAGGTCTCCGGGCTGGCAGTCGAGGACCTCGCACAGCCGGGTCAGCGTGCTGAACCGGATCGCGCGGGCATGCCCGTTTTTCAGTATCGACAAATTGACAATCGTGATGCCGACCAGTTCGGACAGCTGGGTGAGGGTCATCCCGCGCGCGGCCAGCACCTCGTCCAGACCTCGTCCAGGTGGATGTCGATGGCGTGCTCGGCCGCGGGATCGGCCGGCGCCACTACACCGTTCCCGCGAGGTCGTCGTTCACCCGCCATGGCCCTTTCCGGATGGGGCGCACCACCCCATTCCGGGACAGACGGAATGGGGCGCACCACCCCATTCCGGGACAGACGGCCGGGGTCACCGCAGGAGCGGGCCGGCCCGCGCTCGTGGAAAGCGGGCCATTCGTATTAACGTCATGGCGTGAGTACCTGGGTAAGCGGCACGCGGACGACGACCCTGGCGGGGCGGCTCGCCCGGATGGGTTTCGGCGACGCCGCCCAGGCGGAACGCCTCCTGACCACCGATCTAGCTCTCGACGTCAGCCACGGTGAACCGGGCGGTACCACCCCCGGCTTCGGCGGGCCGCCGAAGGACGACCCGGTGCTGGAGGCGATCGCGGGGGCGGCGGATCCCGATCTCGCGCTGCGCGGGCTGGCCCGGATCATCGGGGCCGACCGCGAAACGAGCGCGTGCGCCGCTGCGGACGTGGCCGAGATCCGCGCCGCCCTGCGCGCCGAACCGGGGTTCAGGAAACGCCTGATCGGCGTGCTCGGCGTCAGCGTGGCCCTCGCCGATCACCTGGCCCGGCATCCGGAGGACTGCTGCCTGCTGCGCGGCGCGGACGCGGTGCGGCGGCCCGCGCCAGCCGGACTTCGCGCGGCGTTGCTGTACGCGGTGGGCGCGAACCCCCTCGACGAGCACCCCGTCGCGGACCTGATCGTCCTGGGCGGCGCCGACCCGGGGGCGGCGCTGTGCGTCGCGTACAAGCGTCACATTCTGCACCTGGCCGCGCGGGACATCACCGGGGCCGCCTCGACCGAGGACGTCGCGCGCGAGCTCGCGGACATCGCCGCCGCGGTGCTGTGTGCCGCTCTCGCGGTCTCCCGTGCGGAACTGCCCCCCGGTTCCCCGCCGTGCCGCCTCGCCGTGGTGGCCATGGGCAAATGCGGCGGCTGCGAGCTGAACTACGCCAGCGACGTCGACGTGATCTTCGTGGGCGATGCCCCGGGGACCGGGACCGATCCCGGTGACGGCACGGACGCCGCGCTGCTCACGGCGACCAAGCTGGCGACCGGCCTGATCGCGGTGTGCTCACGGCCCACACCGGAGGGCACGATCTTCCCCATCGACCCGAACCTGCGGCCCGAGGGGCGCAACGGCCCGCTCGTGCGTACGCTGGCCAGCCACATCGCGTACTACGAGCGGTGGGCCAAGACGTGGGAGTTCCAGGCCCTGCTCAAGGCGCGTCCCGCGGCGGGGGACATGGAACTCGGGCAGCAGTACGTCGACGCGCTGGCCCCGATGGTCTGGCAGGCGGCCCAGCGGGAACGTTTCGTCGAGGACGTGCAGGCCATGCGGCGCCGGGTGGAAAAGGCCCTGCCCGCGGCGCGGGCCGGGCGCGAGATCAAGCTGGGCCCGGGCGGCCTGCGCGACATCGAGTTCGCCGTGCAGCTCCTCCAGCTCGTGCACGGCCGCACCGATGAGTCGCTGCGCAGCCCGGCGACGCTGCCCGCCCTCGCGGCCCTCGCCCAGGGCGGCTACGTGGCCCGGGATGATGCCAGCGACCTGGCTGACGCGTACCGGTTCCTCCGCCAGGTAGAGCACCTGCTCCAGCTCTACCGGCTGCGCCGCACCCACACCCTGCCGGAGGACCGGGACGTCCTGCGCCGGCTCGGCCGGGCGATGCGGACCGCCGGGCAGCCCGGCGGCGTGGGCGGCCCGCGGGTGGACGGAGCCCAGCTCAGCGCGGATCCCGCCGCCGAGTTCACCGAGATGTGGCGGCAGTACGCGCTCCAGGTACGGCGGCTGCACGAGAAGCTTTTCTACCGGCCGCTGCTCAGTGCGGTGGCCCGGCTGCCCGGCGAGGCGGCTCGGCTGACCCCGGCTGCGGCCCGGGCCCGCCTCGAGGCGCTCGGCTACGTGGACCCGGCCGGTGCTCTGCGGCACATCGACGCGCTCACCGCCGGCGTGTCCCGGCGCGCGGCGATCCAGCGGACGTTGCTCCCGGTCCTGCTCGGCTGGTTCGCCGACGCGGCCGAACCCGACGCCGGGCTGCTCGCGTTCCGCCAGGTGAGCGACACGCTGGGGGCGACCCCCTGGTACCTGCGGCTGCTGCGGGACGAGACGAAGGCGGCCGAGCGGATGGCCCGCGTGCTGGCTTCCAGCCGGTACGCGGCCGGCCTGCTGCTGCGCGCGCCGGAAGCCGTGGCCATTTTCGGCGACGACGCCGAGCTCATGCCGCGTTCGGTGGCCACCCTGCGCGGTGAGGCCGAAGCCTCCGTGCGGCGGCACGGGGAACCGGAAACCGCCGTGGCCGCGGTCCGTTCCCTGCTGCGCCGCGAGCTGCTGCGGATCTCCGCCGCGGACGTGCTCGGCCTGCTCAAGACCGCGGAAACGGCGGACGCGCTGACCGCGGTGGCCGCCGCGAGCATCGGTGCCGCCCTGGGCGCGGCGACGAAGAAGATCGAGACGGAGCTGCGTGGCCCGCTCCCCACCCGGTTCGCCGTGATCGCCATGGGCCGGTTCGGCGGCCATGAGATGGGGTACGGCAGCGACGCGGACGTCATGTTCGTCCACGATCCGCGGCCGGGCGTGGCCGAGGCCGACGCGGCCCGCGCCGCGCACGCGGTCGCGCAGGAACTGCGCCGGATGCTGGCGCTGCCCGGCCCGGACCCGGCCCTGGTCGTGGACGCGAACCTGCGGCCCGAGGGCCGTCAGGGGCCGCTGGTCCGCACGCTCGCCTCGTACCTGGCGTATTACCGGCGCTGGTCCCGTCCGTGGGAGGCGCAGGCGCTGCTGCGGGCCGAGCCCGTCGCCGGCGACGTGAGCCTGGGCGAGGAGTTCACCCGCATGATCAGCGAGGTTCGTTACCCCGACGGCGGTGTCGGGGACAACGCGGTCCGGGAGATCCGGCGGATCAAGGCCCGCATGGAGGGCGAGCGCATGCCCCGCGGCGTCGAGCCCGCGCTGCACGTCAAGCTCGGCCCCGGCGGCCTGTCTGACGTCGAATGGACCGTCCAGCTACTGCAGCTCCGGCACGGGTACGCGGTGCCGGGACTGCGGACCACCCGCACGCTGCCGGCGCTGGCCGCCGCGCGGGAGGCGGGCCTGATCGCCCCCGTTGACGCCGTCGTGCTGGCCGAGTCGTGGCAGCTCGCGGCGCGGATCAGGGACGCGGTGATGCTGGTCCGCGGTACCGCCTCGGACACGATCCCCGTCGCGGTCCGCGAGCAGGGCGCGGTGGCCCGGGTTCTCGGCTACGGCCCGGCGGAGGGCCAGGCCCTGGAGCAGGACTACCGGAAAGCCGCCCGGCGCGCCCGCGCCGTCATGGACCGCCTCTTCTACGGGTGACGGCTTCTACGGGTGACGGGCTTTTCCCGGGGCCGATGTCCGATCCGGGAATCCGGAACCGACGTCCCGGGTGAGAGGCACCGCTCCGGTGCCCCGCACGAAGGAGAAACCCGTGAAGTACATGATCCTGGCGTACGGTTCGCAGCAGGACTACGACGCCCTGGCGGGCCAGGCCAATTCCAGCGGGCCAGCCTGGTCGGCGGAGGACTTCGCCGCCATGGGGGCGTTCATGGAGAAGTTCAATAAGGAACTGGCCGAGTCCGGGGAGCTGGTCGAGACACGCGGCCTGACGGCGCCCGTGCACGCCCGGCGCGTTCAGCAGGACCACGGCGTCCCTGTCGTCACCGACGGGCCGTACGCCGAGACCCAGGAAGTCCTGGCGGGCTACTGGATCGTCGAGTGCGAGAGCTTCGACCGCGCCACCGAGATCGCGGCCCGGCTGTCGGCCTGCCCGGGGCCATCCGGGCTCACCGAGGCCCGTGCGCCGTTCGCGGACGTACGGCCGATCGCCGACTCCCGGGACGAGCTGGAGTTCTGACCGGCGATGCCCGGCCGTGGCACCGAGGACACCGAGGACCTGCTGCGCACGCTCGCGCCGCAGGTCCTCGGCGCGGTCGTGCGGCGCTACGGGCACTTCAGTGCCGCCGAGGACGCGGTCCAGGAGGCGCTGCTCGCCGCCGCCCAGCAGTGGCCGGACGCGGGCGTTCCCGGCAACCCGCGAGGCTGGCTGATTACGGTGGCCGCGCGCCGGCTGACCGACCTGCTGCGGGCCGAGCAGGCCCGGCAGCGCCGTGAGGAGGCGGCCGCCCGGCGGATGCTTCCCGGCGAGTGGCTGGCCCGCCCGGCGGACCACCCGGCGCCGGACTCCGACGACACGCTCATCCTGCTCTTCTTGTGCTGTCATCCCGCGCTGTCGGCGGCCTCGCAGATCGCGCTGACGCTGCGCGCGGTCGGCGGCCTGACCACCGCCGAGATCGCCCGCGCCTTCCTGGTCACCGAACAGACCATGACCCGGCGGATCACCCGGGCCAAGCGGGCCATCGCGGACAGCGGCATCCCGTTCCGGCTGCCACCGGGACCCGAGCAGGCCGAACGCCTCGATGCGGTCATGCATGTGCTGTATCTCATCTTCAACGAGGGCTACGTCGCCACGTCCGGGCCGGGCCTGCACCGCAGCGAGCTGTCCGGCGAGGCGATCCGGCTCGCCCGGCTCCTGCACCGGCTGCGGCCCGGCGCCAGTGAAGGCGCCAGTGAAGGCGGCAGTGAAGTGGCCGGGCTGCTCGCGCTGATGCTGCTCATCGACGCGCGCCGCCCGGCGCGCACCGGCCCGGACGGCGCGCTGGTTCCGCTGGCCGAACAGGACCGGAGCCGGTGGGACCACGGGCATATCGCCGAGGGCCAGGCCCTGCTGGTGGCGGCCCTGCCGCGCGGGGCCACCGGCCCCTACCAGCTCCAGGCCGCGATCGCGGCGCTGCACGACGAGGCGCCCAGCGTGACCGCAACCGACTGGCCGCAGATCGTCGCCCTGTACGAGATGCTGATGCGGCTCTCCGGCGGCCCCGTAGTGAAGCTGAACTACACCGTCGCGGTGGCCATGGCCCAGGGCGCGCAGGCCGGGCTCGCCCTGCTCGCGGAGCTGGAGGCGAGTAAAGAGCTCGCCGGGGACCACCGGCTCAGCGCGGTCCGCGCCCACCTGCTCGAGCTGTCCGGTGATCGCGCCGCCGCCCGCGCCGCCTTCGAGGCGGCCGCCCGCCAGGCCACCAACCTCATCCAGCAGCGTTATCTCCACACCCGCGCCCGTCGGCTTCAGCAGTAAAGGCGCCAACGCGTACACCCCAGTGTCCGCTGCCGAATGGCAAGCTGCTCATCAAGCCGAGCGTCACGGCTATTAAGAGGTGCCGTAACAGGCTTGCGGAGGAATTCCGCGCACTTCGCGGGGCCAACGTCGCAGCGGTACTGGCGAGGATTGTCCCGATCACACGGGACTGGGCCGCCTATTACCGGGCGGTGGTATCGACCAGGGTGTTCGCTGCCCCGGCTGAGTACCTGTGGAAGCTCACCTGCAAGTGGGCGTGCTGGAGCCACCCGAACAAGCCGAAAAGCTGGATCGCCGGCCGGTATTACGGAAAGTTCAATAAGTTCAGGAATGACCGGTGGGTGTTCGGCGACCGGGCGGCTTGCTTGGGCCGTGCGCCGCGACGAGTGGCATGAGCGGTCCTGAGGGGCCCCGGTCGGGGCGGCAGTTATCGTAGGACTGACGCGCTGTGGCGGCTCGGCTACCATACAACAGTTAGCGGCGAAACTTGCCGACGACGCCGGAACCAATGGCACCATGGTCGTATCTGCCGCTATTGGAACGATGTGTGTCTCCAGCGGGCAGGTAAGTTAATGGGACCTCTGCCCCCCCATTCGATGCTTGATGCTGCCCCCGAGAATGCCGGCCGCGGCCACGATGAAAAAGATGTCCACCCACCATTGGCGGTAACCATGCAGAGTGATGAGGCTTCCCCCCACCAAGAGGAACCCGAGGACCAGAAAGTAAATCATTGTCCATCGCGGTGGCCATGGCTTGCTCGGCTCGTCTTTGCTCTGGAGTGTCATGACTTAAGCTCCTTCCACATCTAACTGATAGTAGCGGCCGGTCGCGGGCAGATCCATGGTGGTCATGCCCTTGCGCGGTCCTATAGGCGGCCGTTGGCGCGGAGGAGGCGGAGGGCGTCGACGGTGAGGTAGCCGCGCCAGTCGCGTTCGGCCGCGGGGGACCAGGCCAGCCAGTTGAACGTCCAGCCGCCGTCGCCGAGCTGAGCGTGGGCCAGGTGATCCAGATGCGCCTTGATCGTCGCCTCGTCGAACAGGGCCCGCCCGAGCGAATCGGGCAGCGGCGCGAAGTCAAGCGGTGAGTGCACCTCGCCCGGCGCGCCGGGGTCGAGCGTGACGATGCCGCTGTCCGTGATCAGCGGCGCGATCTGATTGAACACGGCCAGCGCCCGGTCGCGGTCGGGCACGTCCTGGAGGAAGTGCAGCACGCCGAACATGTCATAGGCGGTGGGCTCGGTGATCTGGCCGATCCGGGACCACATCACCCCGGTGGCGCGGTCCAGCCATGGATGCTGAACGTCCCGGGCGTGCAGTGTCCCGGCGATCAGGCCGGTCATGACCAGCGATGGCGGGCGGCCCTCCTCGGGCACCCACCAGGGTGCGTGCGGCCAGGCGCCGGCGTCTGCGTCCACGAACACCACCCCGCCCTCGGCCGGGGCGGTGGCCTCCAGCCAGGCGCACGCGCCCGCGACCAGGGCTTGGTCCCACACGTCGGTCTCGTGCAGGATCCGCAAGGCCAGTTCCACCGCGGCGGCCTGGCTGGCCGGGGCACGCCCGTCCGGCTCCAGGGCCTGGCCGAAGCCGCCGTCCGGATTGCGGTAGGCGGCCACGGCGTCGCGCACGGGCTGCGCCCCGCCGCCTTCGAAGAGCCGCTCGTAGCGGCGGCGGTCGACCACGCGCGCGTTCGCGGCCAGGAACTGGACCGCTTTCCCGATGTCCGGAGTCGTCATGGCCTCATCACATCGCACCGGGAGCGCCGCCGTCTTGAACGAAACGGCCATCCCGCGTGGGCCGGCGCCCCCGGGTCACGGTGGGACCCCGGGTCACGGTGGCGGGCCCGCCCACCGGGCGGCATGCTGGATCCCGTGGACTTTTCCGTGGGCTACCGGGAGTGGGCACCGCCCGCCGCGCTGCGGGACGTCCTGGCCTGCCTGTGGACACGGGTCGTTCCCGGCGGGACTGGCCCGGGCGGCCCTGGCCCCCGCGCCAGCCTGGTCCTGCCCGATGGCTGCACCGACCTCATCTGGGAACGGGGGAGCGGGGCCTTCGTGGCTGGCCCCGACACCGGCCCGGTGCCGACGCTGCTGGCGCCCGGCACCGTGTTCGTCGGGGTGCGGTTCCGGCCCGGTGCGGGCGGTGGCGCCCTGGGGGTCCCGCTCAGCGAACTGCGCGACCTGCGGGTCGGCCTCGCGGATGTGCGGCGTGACGTGGTCCGCCAGCTTCCGGCCTCGCTGGAGCCCGCGGACGCGGTCGGCGCGCTCGTGGCCGTGGCCGGGCGCCTCGCCGCCGAGCGGCCACCGGACCCCGCCATGCTGCAGGCCTGCCGGCTGCTCGGCCGCCCGGGCGTCCGCACCGAGGACGTCGCCGATCAGGTGGGCCTGAGCGGCCGCCAGTTCCGGCGCCGGTCCGAGGCGGCGGTCGGCTACGGGCCGAAGATGCTCCAGCGGGTGCTGCGTTTCCGCCGGTTCGTCTCGCTGGTAGATTCCGCCGGCTGGACCCCCGGATGGGCCGCGGGAGGTCCGGCCGGTGGCCCCGCGAGCCTGGCCCAGGCCGCCGTGGACAGCGGCTACGCCGATCAGCCGCACCTGACCCGGGAGACGGCCCGGCTGGCGGGCCTGTCCCCGGCCGCGCTGGTCCGCGAACGCGCGGGACCGGCCTTCTAGGAATCCGGCTCGGCGATCATGGCGGTGCCGATGCGCTCGAACCCCAGCCGGGCGTAGACGCGCGCCACGTCATCGTCCGAGGCGGACAGGAACACGGTCTGCACGCCACGCCGCAGCGCCTCTCGGGCCAGTGTGGCGGTCACCGCACCGCCGAGCCCCGTCCGGCGCGCGCTCGGCAGCACCCCCACTCCGGTGATCTCCGCGACCCCGCCCAGCGGCTGGCAGCTCCCGGCGGCCAGAGGCCCATCCGGGCCGAACGCCGCGGCCACCACCGATTGCCCGGACCGGAGGCGTTCCCGCAGCATGTCCGCGGCGCCCTCGTCGTGGTTGGCGGCGATCTTGTCGCGCTCGATCGTGCCGGCCAGGCCCGCCCTCGTCCCGGGGTGCCCGAACGCGACCGCCGGCACCGCCCAGATCCGGTCCAGCTCGGGCTCGTCGGGGGAGACGAGGCGCACGGTGATGCCCGGCTCGGTCACCGGGGCCGGTGCCAGCTCGCTGAGCACCATCAGCGGATGCGCGCGTGCCGCGAGCCCGGCACCGGGCGCGGCCGCGGTCATGCCCGGCGCCGCCTCGTCGATCCACTCGAAAGACTCCGGAATCAGCAGTTCGCGTTGCCGGGCACGGACGGCGCGGATGTCCTCGGCGGTTATCGTTCCGAGGGTGCCCCCGGAGGCCGCGGTGCCTCCGGAGATCTCGGCGAGCCGGCGGGGACGCGCGTAATAGGGCCATCCCGGCCCGGTCGGGACAAACAGCACCAGCGGACCGTGCTCTTCCGCGCGGGTCCGGCGTCGCGGTACCGCGTCGCAGAAGGCGTCGATCCGTTCGATGGTGGCGGACTCATCCACCCCCCTACTCAACCCCATGGATAGAGCCTATGCACGTCGATGGGCATCCCGGGGTTTCGTGATGACACAGCCGTCAGCGCAGGGCCGCGGGGGCCTCCCCAGGTACGGCCGGGTGAGCGGGGGGAACGGCGGTGACCGGCTGGTAGGCGGCGCCGAGTGGCGGGCGCGGGTCCGTCTCGCCGCGGTTCGGCCACGCCGCCATGGCCCGCTCGGCCTGGGCGGTGATGGTCAGTGACGGGTTCACCCCCAGGTTGGCCGAGACGGCCGAGCCGTCGACGACGTGCAGCCCCTCGTGCCCGTATACCCGGTGGTAGGGGTCGATGACGCCGGACGCGGGTGAGTCGCCGATCGCGCACCCGCCGAGGAAGTGCGCCGTGGTCGGGATGCTGAACAGGTCCAGCCAGGTGCCGCCCGCGATGCCGCCGAGCTCCTCGGCCAGCATCCGGACGGCCCGGTGGGCGGCCGGGATCCAGGTCGGGCTCGGCTCCCCGTGACCGTGGCTGGACCGCATGGACCAGCCGAACGGGCCCCGGTGCGCGCGTACCGTCACCGAGTTGTCCCTGGTCTGCATGACGAGCGCGATCACCGTGCGCCTGGACCAGTGCCGGAGGTTCGGCAGCCGGACGATGTCCCAGGGCCGGCGGGCCACCAGGCCGAAGAACGTGAGCCAGCGCGGCGCGCGGCCGCCGCCGTCGACCAGCAGTGTGCGCAGCATGCCCATGGCGTTGGAGCCGGGCCCGTAGCGGGTGGGCTCGATGTGCGTGTCGTCGTCGGGGTGGAACGAGGAGGTAATGGCGACACCGCGGGAATGGTCGGGGCCGCGGGACCGGAACCGCTCGGCGCCCAGGATGGCCTCGGAGTTGGTCCGGGTCAGCGCGCCCAGCCGGGCGGACAGCCGGGGGAGCGTGCCGGTGGCCCGCATCCGGTGCAGCAGCTTCTGTGTCCCGTAGGTGCCGGCCGCGAAGACGACCTGCCCCGCGGTCAGGGTCCGGCCGCGCCGCGGCACCGCGCCGGTCGTCACCACGTCCACCTGGTAGCCGCCGGCCCGGGGCCGCACCGCGGTGACCGTGGTCATGGGGATGACTCGCGCCCCGGCCCGTTCCGCGAGATAGAGATAGTTCTCGGTCAGCATGTTCTTCGCGCCCGAGCGGCAGCCCGTCATGCAGGAACCGCATTCGGTGCACGTCACACGGCGCGGGCCGGCCCCGCCGAAGTAGGGGTCGGCGGTCTCCTCGCCGGGCCGGTCGCCGAAGTAGACCCCGACCGGGGTCAGCCGGAACGTGCTGCCCCGCCCCATCCGCTCGGCGACGTCCTTGATCGCTTTGTCGGCCGGCGTCATGGTCGGGTTGACCGTGACCCCGAGCATCCGTTTCGCCAGGTCGTAGTAGGGGGCCAGTTCGGCGCGCCAGTCGGTGATGTGGCCCCACTGCGGATCGGCGTAGAACGGCGGCGGCGGCTCGTACAGCGTGTTCGCGTAGTTCAGGGATCCTCCGCCGACGCCCGCGCCGGCCAGCACGAGCACCCGGGCGCCCTTGTCGCCGCGCAGCAGGTGAATCCGCTGGATGCCGGTCAGGCCCAGCGCGGGCGCCCACAGGTAGCGGCGGGCGCGCCAGGAGGTGCGCGGCAGCGCGCGGTGCCGTTCGCGGGGCGCGTCGCGGGACGGGTCGTCAAAGCGGCGCCCGGCCTCCAGCACGGCGACCCGGTAGCCCTTCTCGGCCAGCCGGAGTGCGGCCACACTGCCGCCGAAACCCGATCCGATGACGATGACGTCGTAATCGAGGCCTGCCATGACCGAAGAGTAGACCGGCGCCGGCGGCATTGGCTACCCGCCGGTAACAAGTTTCTGGTGCGCGGCAACGGCGGCCGCTTACGGGGCCGCCAGCGGAGCGACAGCCGGATCATCCTTCCCGTCCGACGCTGCTGGCATCGACAGTACCGGTGACTATACGCGGTATGGGACCTTCGACCCTGCCCGGTCGGGCAGATCGGCACAAACTATGGCGACGTGCCGGGCGCCCGATCGACGCGGACCGGAGTGTCAATCGGCACAGACCATCACCGCCTTAGGCGGAGCGCGCAATGGCTCCACGACCCGGGCGAGGGGGACAGTAACCCCGTCCAGGCCGGCACCCGCCGGCCCAGATGACGGCAGGGACTTTAAGACGCTGATGCAGTGGGTGAACGTTCGTTGTACATAGTCATGATCGCGCCCGAATGCGCCCCGGCGGCCAAAACGGGCGGCCTCGGGGACGTGGTATTCGGGCTCAGCCGGGAACTGGAAATCCGGGGAAACACAGTAGAGATCATCCTCCCCAAGTACACCACCATGCGGTACGACGACATCTGGGGGCTGGAGCCCGTCCACCACGATCTGTGGGTGCCGTGGCATGGCGGCGCGGCGCGCTGCACCGTGTGGGTCGGCTTCGTGCACGGCCGCAAGTGCTTCTTCATCGAGCCGCACGTCGCGGACAACTTCTTCGGCCGGGACCGCCTCTACGGGTACGCCGACGACATCGAGCGGTTCGCGTTCTTCTCCAAGGCGGCGCTGGAGTACCTGCTGCAGTCGGGCAAGCGGCCGGACATCCTGCACTGCCACGACTGGCACACCGGGCTGGTCCCGGTGCTGCTGTGTGAGCAGTACCGGTCGGCGCTGCCCGACCAGCGGGTCTGTTACACGATCCATAACTTCCGCCATCAGGGGGTGACCTGCTCGAAGGTGCTGTCGGCCACCGGGCTGGGGCGGCCCGAGCACTTCCTGCACGCCGACCGGCTGGGAGATGATACGTACTCCGGGTCCGCGAACCTGTTGAAGGGCGGCGTGGTGTACTCCAACTTCGTGACCACCGTGTCACCGAGCCACGCCAGCGAGGTGCAGTGGGGCGGCGCCGACTTCGGCCTCGCCCGCGCGCTGGGGACTCATCAGGGCAAGTTCGGCGGCGTCCTCAACGGGGTGGACTACGACGTGTGGAACCCCGAGGTCGACCGGTTAATACCGGCCCGCTATTCGGCGGGCGACATCGAGCGCAAGTACGAGAACAAGCGGGCGCTCAGGAACCGGTTCTGGCTTCAGGACAAATGGGGCCCCATCGTTGCCTATGTGGGCCGGCTGGACGAGCAAAAGGGCATGCATTTAGTGCACCACGCCCTGTTCTACACCCTGGCCCACGGCGGCCAGTTCGTGCTGCTGGGCGACGGATTCCACGGCGACAAGATCAGCAGCCACTTCTGGCACCTCAAGCACTACCTCAACGACAATCCCGATTGCCACCTCGAAATCGGCTATCAGGAGGAGCTGGCGCACCTGGTGTACGCCGGCGCCGACCTGGTCGTGGTGCCCAGCATGTTCGAGCCGTGCGGGCTGGCCCCGCTGACCGCGATGCGCTACGGGACGGTGCCGGTCGTCCGGGCCGCCGGCGGCATGATCGACACGGTGTTCGACCGTGACTACTCGCCGCGGCCGCCCTGGGAACGCAACGGGTACGTGTTCCATCAGGCCGACAACATGGGCGTGGAATCGGCGCTGCACCGCGCGCTGGGCCTGTGGTACCACCACCCGGCCGAGTTCCGCCACCTCATGACCTCGTCCATGCGATCGGACTACTCGTGGGCCCGGCCCGGCCAGGACTACCTGAACATCTACGACTACATCCGGCACAAGTAGACCCGCATCCAACAGTCAAAGGAACCGGACCCCATGGCCGAGCTTGCCGAATACATCGATGGCCTGCCCAACATCTGCGGCTCGGAGCAGCGCATCGCCGAGGCCATGCGGGCCCGGGCCGCCGATCCGGTCTTCCTGCCGCCCGGGTCCGCCGGGTTCGGCGACCAGAGCAGCGGCTTCGCCGCCGCCTTGCACATGCACCAGCCGCTCATCCCGGCCGGCGGACCCGACCTGCGCACCGCGCCGATCATCGGCAACCTGCAGTGGATGATGGACAACCCCGGCATCGGCGACAACCACAACGCCCCGGTGTTCGTGGACTGCTACGAGCGGATGGGCCGCTTCCTCCCGGAGCTGCTCGATGAGGGGCTGGCGCCCCGGATCATGCTCGAATACTCCGGCACGCTGCTGCACGGCCTGCGCCAGATGGGCGCGGGCCACGTGCTCGACACCCTGGCCGGGATCACGAACGACCCGCGCAACCGGCAGGCGGCCGAGTGGCTGGGCTGCCCGTGGGGGCACGCGGTGGCGCCCTCCACCCCGGTCCAGGACTTCCGGCTGCACGTGCGGGCCTGGCAGCACCATTTCGCCGCCATTTTCGGCCTGGAGGCGCTGAGCCGGGTCCGCGGTTTCTCGCCCGCGGAGATGGCGCTGCCCAACCACCCCGACGTCGCCTACGAGTTCGTGAAGACCCTGACCGACTGCGGCTACGAGTGGGTCCTGGTCCAGGAGCACACGGTCGAGGATCCCGCCGGGGCCGGGATCCGGCAGCCGCACCTGCCGCACCGCCTGGTCTGCACCAGCTCACGGGGAGATGTCGCCAGCATCACCGCGGTGGTCAAGACCCAGGGCAGCGACACCAAGCTGGTCGCCCAGATGCAGCCGTACTACGAGGCCAAGGGCCTTTCCCCGGAGGATCTGGCCGGCCGCCGGGTGCCGCCGCTGGTCACCCAGATCGCCGACGGGGAAAACGGCGGGGTGATGATGAACGAGTTCCCGCCCAAGTATTTCGACGCGATCCGGGAGTGCTCCGGGACCCGGACGCCGGCCATGAACGCCACCGAGTACCTGGAACGGCTCTACTCGGCCGGCCTCGGCCCCGGCGATCTGCCCGTCATCCAGCCGCTGTTCCAGTCCAGGATCTGGGGCCGGATGACCCCCGGCGACGGACCGGACCGGCTCGCCGAGGTGATCAGGCAGCTGCACGACGAGGACAACCGCTTCAACGTGGAAGGCGGCAGCTGGACCAACAACATCTCCTGGGTCCGCGGCTATGAGCAGGTGCTGGCCCCGATGGACGAAGCCAGCTCGCTGTTCCACGAGCGGGTCCTGGCCAAAGACATCCCCACCGACGACCCCCGCTACCGCAACGCCCTGTTCCACCTGCTCACCGCCGAGACCAGCTGTTACCGCTACTGGGGCGAGGGCGTCTGGACCCAGTACGGCGCCGAACTGGCCCGGCGGACCATCGAGATCATCACCCACGACTTCTGACCAGCAAGGAGCCTCCATGCCCGACACCGCTTTTGCCCTGGTGCTCAACCTGCATCAGCCCGCTGGCAACCTGGACGATCTGCTCGAGCACCGCGAGTGGGAAGCCAGCGAGATCTTGTGGGCGCTGGATCGTATCCCCCGGTCGCTGTGGACCTTTGCCGATGTCGGCCGGGTGCACCTGTCGCTTTCCGGCACCCTGCTGGAGACCTTGGCCAGTCCCGGCTTCCAGCGCCGCGTCTACGGCATCGCCGACTGCGGATCGCTGCTGTGGCACCTGCAGAACACCGCCATCATCCAGATCCTGGGCACGGGTTACTACCATCCCGTGCTCCCGCTGATCCCCGAGGCCGACTGGGACGACCAGCTCGGGCGCTGGCAGGGGATCGGCCAGAACCTCTTCGGTCGCACCGGCTTTCCCGGCTTCTGGCCCCCCGAGATGGGCTTTTGCATGGAGCTCATCCCCGCGCTGAAACGCCGGGGCTACCGCTACGTGCTGGTCGACAGCGACCACGTCGCACCGGTCGGCCCGATGAGCTGGGCCGAACTGCGCTACCGCCCGCACATCGCGCGGTTCGGCGGCGAGGAGATCATCGTCGTGGTCCGGGACCGGGAGCTGTCCGACGCCCAGGAGTCCGGGATGGAGGCTGACTGGTTCATCCAGGAGGTATCGCAGCGGACCAGGCACTGCGACTTCCCGCCGCTGGTGACCACCTGCACCGACGGGGACAACGGCGGCTGGTTCCGCAACACCTGCGCGGAGGCCAACTTCTGGCGTGTGTTCTACGAGAGCCTGCTGCACCGGGTCCGGGACGACCGCAGCGCCGGCATCCGCCCGGCGTTCATCGACGACTACCTCGACCGGCACGGCGCGTACGGTGAGGTGACGGTGCGCACGGGGGCGTGGAACACCGGCTGGCACAACGGGTCCGGCTTCACCCAGTGGACCGGGTCGGCGGCCCAGCGGCAGGCCCTGGCCCGCCTCGGCGAGACCAGCCGGGCCATCCACGCGGCCCGCGGCACCGCCACCGATCCCGGGACGCTCGACCAGGCCTACTGGCGGGTCCTGCGCGCCGAGACGAGCTGCAACTTCTTCTGGGGCGAGGCCTGGCTGCCACGCTGCCGCGACGACCTCGATCAGGCCGAGGGCCTGCTCGGCCGGGTGCGCTAGGAAACGAAAAGGCCGCCAGCTCTGCGGAGCGCAGAGCTGGCGGCCTTCCGCCGACCGGTTACACGTCGTAGTACAGCTCGAACTCGTGCGGGTGCGGGCGGAGCCGCATGGGGTCGATCTCGTTGCTGCGCTTGTAATCGATCCACGTCTCGATCAGGTCTTCGGTGAACACGCCGCCCTCGGTCAGGTAGCCGTGGTCGGCCTCGAGCGTGTCGAGCACCGCTTCCAGCGAACCGGGAACCTGCGGGATGGCCAGCGCCTCGTCCGGCGGCAGCTCGTACAGGTCCTTGTCCACCGGCTCCGGCGGCTCGACCTTGTTCTTGATGCCGTCCAGGCCGGCCATCAGCATCGCCGGGAACGCCAGGTACGGGTTGGCCGACGGGTCCGGCACGCGGAACTCGATCCGCTTGGCCTTGGGGTTGGTGCCGGTGATCGGGATCCGCACGCACGCCGAACGGTTCCGCTGCGAGTACACCAGGTTGACGGGCGCCTCGAAGCCGGGCACGAGCCGGTGGTAGGAGTTCAGCGTCGGGTTGGTGAAGGCGAGCAGCGACGGGGCATGCTTGAGCAGGCCGCCGATGTAGTGCCGTCCCAGGTCCGAGAGCCCGGCGTAGCCAACCTCGTCGTAGAAGAGCGGTGATCCGTCCTTCCAGATGCTCTGGTGGCAGTGCATGCCCGAGCCGTTGTCCCCGAAGACGGGCTTGGGCATGAACGTCACGGTCTTGCCGTTCTTGTCCGCGACGCTCTTGATGATGTACTTGAACAGCATCAGCCGGTCGGCCGTGTCCAGCAGCGAGCCGAATCGCATGTTGATCTCGGCCTGGCCGGGGCTGCCCACCTCGTGGTGCTGCATTTCGACCTGGATGCCCGCCTCGATCAGGGCGCGCGTCATCTCCGAACGGAGGTCGGTGTAGTGGTCGATCGGCGGGACCGGGAAGTAGCCGCCCTTGTACGGGGGCCGGTGCGCGAGGTTCTTGCCGCCGTCCTCGATCCCGGTGTTCCAGGCGCCTTCGATCGAGTCGATGTAGTAATACCCGGCGTTCGGCGTGGTCTCGAACCGCGCCGAGTCGAAGATGTAGAACTCCGCCTCCGGCCCGAAGAACGCGGTGTCGCCGATGCCGGTGCTCCGCAGGTACTCCTCGGCCTTGCGCGAAATGTTCCGCGGGTCACGGGTGTACGGCTCGCGGGTCAGCGGGTCGTGCACGAAGAACGTCAGGTTCAGCGTCTTGTACGTACGGAACGGGTCCAGCCTGGCGCTCGTCGGGTCAGGGAGGAGGAGCATGTCCGACTCGTGGATCGCCTGGAAGCCGCGGATCGAGGAACCGTCGAACATCAGGCCGTTCGTGAACACGTCCTCGTCGAAGACCTCGACCGGAACGGTGAAATGCTGCATCGTTCCCGGCAGGTCGCAGAACCTGACGTCAATGAACTGCACATTCTCATCTGCGACGAATCTCAGAACCTCGTCGGCATTTTGGAACATTAACCCTCCCTGACGGGGCACGCATATCAGTATTCATCGGTACGCAGTAGGTGGACGCGCCTTGGACGCTAGGCGCTCGCAATTTCCGGTCCGTGTCTCTCGTGTTTCGCACATGTTACGCATGCGGAGAGGACCGTGCTCAGCGGGGTAGACGGTGGCCGCGCGCACTCCGCACGGGGCAGGGGATACCGTGGTGAGGTGGCCGATGAACAGTGGGCCGGCGTCGGCCCGGCCGGGGGGACCCAGACGGCGAACGGGCGCGTCGTTTCCAGCTATCCGGGTGAGAAGTTTGGATTGCCCGAAAGTGGTCCCCGCTCGGTGCCCGGAATGGGGCGCCGGTTCGGTGCCCTGTTCGTGGACTGGATCCTGTGCGCGTTCATCGCGAGCGCGCTGCTGCATTCGCAGTACTGGGCGCTGGCCATCTTCGCCGCGGAGACCTACATCCTGACCGTGCTGACGGGCACCACCATCGGCAAACGGCTGTTCGGCCTGCGCGTCGCCCGGCTGGACGGCCGCCCCGTCGGGGCCGGCTGGGGCCTGGTGCGGACGCTGCTCCTGCTGGCCGTGGTGCCCCCGCTGGTCTACGACCGGGACCGGCGCGGACTGCACGACAAGGCGGCCAACACCATCGTCGTCCGGATGTAGCCGGCGACCGGGGACGCGGCGCAGTCGGCCGGACGTAACCGGCTACCGGGGACGCGGCATCTTGGGCTGGCGGCCGCGCGTCGGCATCGGGCCCTTCGGGGCCTGGAGCGAGGGCGGTAGCGCCTTCAGCCGGAAGTTGAGGTCGGCGACCTGTGTGCCCTTCAGGTCGCGGGGCAGTTTCATGATCTTCCGCTGCAACTGCTTGAGCGGGATCTGGCCCTGCCCCTCACCGACCTGGAAGTCGAAGATCGGCACGTCGAACGCGACCCGGGCCACGCGCTTCTTCTCGGCCGCGAGCAGGCCACCGACCCGGTTCGGGGAGCCCTCGCCGACCAGGACGACGCCGGGCCGGCCGACCGCGCGGTGCACCACGTCCATGTTCCGGTTGGCGGCGATCGCCGGGGTGACGGTCCAGTTCCCGCGCATGCTCTGCAGCACCGCCGCGGCCGCGCCCGGTTGCCCCTCGATCGCCGAGTACTGGGCCGTCTGGGCGAACCGCCCGAACAGGAACACCGCGACCAGGATGCCGAGCAGGACGCCCAGCGGGATAAGGAACCCGCCGAGCCCAGTGAGCAGGCCGACGACAACGAGCACGACCAGCACTCCCAGGCCGCTGCCGATCACAATCGGCAAGGCCCTCGGGTTGGCCTTGTGCACGAGCCCGGCCACCATGCGTATCTGCTTGATACGACCGGGCGTAGCCTCGTCGTCCGCGTTCTTCTGCTTCGCCATGAACGGCAGGATATGGGTTTCGGAGCCCGAGTGGAAAACCGCCCTGACATCGACCCCAGCAGGTTCTTTAACGTCAGCCACGGCGGGTTACGGCGAGGCGCTCATACCGGCCCAGCGAACCGGGCCCGGTGAGCGGCCGGTGTGTCGGCCAGTTACCGCAGCGGGGCGTGGAGCGCAGCGGGGGGTTCCAGGGGGGTCGTCCCCCCTGGGCCAGCACCGTCCCCCCGGGCTTGCACCGCCTGACGGTAGAGCCGTCCCGCGCGGTACGAGGACCTGACCAGGGGGCCGGACATGACGCCGGCGAAGCCCATTTCCAGGGCCTCTTCGCGCAGCTCGACGAACTCCCCGGGCTTGACCCAGCGCTCGACCGGGTGGTGGCGCGGCGTTGGGCGCAGGTACTGCGTGATCGTCAGCAGATCACACCCGGCCGCGTGCAGGTCGGCCATGGCCTCGCTGATCTCGTGACGCTCCTCGCCCATGCCGAGGATCAGGTTGGACTTGGTGACCAGCCCGGCCGACCGGGCCCGGGTCAGCACGTTCAGCGACCGCTCGTACCGGAACCCGGGCCGGATCCGCCGGAAGATCCGCGGCACGGTCTCGATATTGTGCGCGAGCACCTCGGGCCGCGCGCTGAACACCTCGGCCAGCCAGTCGGGCTCGGCGTTGAAGTCGGGGATCAGCAGCTCGACACCGCAGCCGGGTACGGCCGCGTGGATCTCCCGCGCGGTCTGCGCGTACAGCCAGGCCCCGCCGTCGGGCAGGTCGTCCCGGGCTACGCCGGTGATCGTCGCGTAGGCGAGCCCCATCGTCGCGACCGACTCAGCGACCCGGCGCGGCTCGTCGGTATCCAGCGGCTGGGGCCGGCCCGTGTCGATCTGGCAGAAGTCGCAGCGCCGGGTGCACTGGTCCCCGCCGATGAGGAACGTCGCTTCGCGGTCTTCCCAGCACTCGTAGATGTTCGGGCAGCCGGCTTCCTCGCAGACCGTGTGCAGCCCCTCGCGCCGCACCAGTTTCTTCAGTTCCGTGTATTCCGGGCCGGTCCGCATCTTGGTCTTGATCCACGGAGGCTTCTTCTCGATCGGGACTTGGCTGTTCCGGGCCTCGACCCGCAGCATCCGCCGCCCCTCAGGTGCGACTACCACCCCTCCACCCTACGTTCCGCCGCCCGTTGCGCCGGTCTCCCGCTGACGCTCCCGTCACGCACCCGCGTCACCCGAGCATCCAGGCGCCGAGAACCTGCTCGATGGCGGACTTTATCCGCTCGCGGGCGACGTCACGCGGGACGCCGGACATCAGCAGGGAGTCGTAATCGGTGTCCTCGTGGCGCACCGATGCCACCACGGCCAGCGTGATTGCCTTCTCGTCCAGCGATCTTCCCGCCGCCGAACGCCCTACCCGCCCGCTGCCCCTGAGGCCCGTATGCCGGGCGATCGCCTCGGCGCGCCCGGCTGGGCAGCCGGGGAACAGCCGCGCGATCTCGGTGGCGACGCGAGCCTGCAGATCCACATCCCAGTCCGCCCGGCGCTCACGGTCCCGCTCGCGGCGCCGCATCCGGGCGTCCTCGTCAGCGAGGCACTGCTGCTCCGCCTGCTCCAGCGCCGGTTCCTCGACCAGGATGCCCCGCCGCTCGTACCGCTTCCGCGTGCGGCTCCACTGAACGACCACCGCCGACAGGCGGCTGGCCTTCTTCGCCCTCCGGGTGACCGCCGCGTCGCCGGCCGGAAGGAACACCAGGTGGTCCAGGTCGGCGCACGTCAGGCAGAGCGGCTCGTGATCGTCCATGATCAGCAGATTCCCCGTGCCGCCGCACTCGGCGCAGGACCAGTCCCCGGCGGGCTGGACGACAACCAGGTCGGGTGGCGCAGCCATGCGTTCACGCTGCGGGGCCGATAGGTCAGGCGAGACCCAGTGCGTCCGCCAGGCGCGTTCCGTAAAGGGGTCACCGGCAGAGGTGAAGCGCAGCGGACGCCGGTCCCTGGAGGCGGCAACGTAGTCGGTCTCGACCGGCTTCAGCGCTTGGGCTTCTGCCCAGTGCTGAAGATATGCGGGGATCTGAGCCAGTTTGTCGCCGTGTACCGGCAGGAAGGACTCCAATTCCGGAGCGCGGCCTTGCCGCCAGCTATCCACGTGCCGGCCATGGAGCCAGCCGATACCGATGCACACGTCGGCGACGCTGACGAATTTCTGCCGGGCCAGCGCCTCCTCAGCGGCGGCCACCACCCTGCGTTCGAGACCCGTTGTGCTCACGAAAGCGAGCGTAGTGCGTTCCGAACTGCCGTTCCCCACGGTTGATTTGGCGCGCACACCGGACACATCGGCACGCCGGGTCCAGCGCAGGGACGCGAGATCCCGTCACCTGGCCGAGCTGGCCGTACGCGGGTGGTCGCCGGGTGCCTTACTGCATGCCCGTCCCGAGCGCAGTTCGCCTGGATCAGGCGGCGCAGCGTTCCGAGCCGGTGATCTAGGTCCAGCCCGCGGGCGTGACCCAGGCGAAGATGCCCGGTTCGGGTTGTTCGAGCCGCCATCCTCTGAGCCGTTTCATCCGATGATGATGCCGGCAAAGAGGATCGTGCCGATATGCGCAGGTTTAGAAACTTGCATAGTCACGGGCTGGGGAGATGGCAAAGCGCAACAGTCACCTCTGCTGACAACCCGCTACCGTAAGGACACCGAACCTGGCCGCCCCGCGACGGCATCAGATATTCCGCGCATATCGCCAAATATTGCTGCTCCAGCTGTTTGTGCCCGTGCGGGAACGTGGTGACCAGCATGCCGTCGCACACCGGGCAGCACATTTACCGGTGCACCCCGTCCACCCGGAACCGGGCTCATCCCGGTGGGCATGTGGCGCGGCAGGCCGCCCCGGTCGAGGACTTCATCGAGAAACTGGTGATTGCCCGGCTGTCCCGGCCGGACGCCGCCGACCTAATCGCGGTGCCGGAAGGCGGTCCGGACGTAGCGGCGCTGCGAGAAGAGGCGACCGCGATCCGCCGGAACCTGGAGGAGATGGCCGCCGACCGGGTCCTGGGCCGGATCGACCGGGCCCAGATGCTGGCCGCCACCGACCGGGCGAATATCCGGCTCGACGAGATTGGGGCCGAGGTGGAGGGCGCGGCACGGGAGAACGTGCTGACACCGCTGGTCGCCGCCGGGAACGCGGCCAGCGTGTGGGAGGACCTGGACCTGTCCCGCAAGCGCGCGGTGATCAGGACCCTGATGACGATCACGCTGTGCTCGCCGGGCCGGGGCGCGCGGCGGGCGTTCGACCCTGACACAGTCAAGGTCACCTGGCGGCAGCAGGAGGGCTAGCACGGGCTGGCCAGGCGACGGAGCTTCTCTCATGCCGCCGATTTGATCTGCGGGAACGCGGCTCTTTACGAGAACCGTAGCGACCTCAATGCCCAGTTCGGGCCACCCGGCCGCACAACGTGACGGTAACGGCGCGATCGGTTCGGAGGAGTCGCCGTGGCCTTGCCCGGGCGCAAGCGACGGTTCTACAGCCTCCGTCCGGAATGCCCTCGATGAAGGCCCCTCTGGTGAGGTCACGGACACGGCTAGCGGTAGCTTCCGGCGGTCCGAGCGGGCGCCTCCACATGCATGGCTCACTGTCTACTGGCCCTTCGTGAGGCGCTTGGTCAGGTTCGGCTGAGGGCGTCGCGCACGGCGGCGATGGCCTGCTCGATGTCGCGGCCGGTGGTGCGGTGGTTGACCACCGAGATACGCATGGCGCGTATCCCGTTGAAGGTCGTGGCTCCGAACCACGCGTGGCCGTCTTGCTGGATGCGCGCTATGAGGCGGTCGGTGCGGCTGTCGTGATCGCCGCCGGGGTCGGTGAAGCGCACCAGGCCCTGGTTGATCTGGGGTTCGCGCAAGACCTCGGCGCCGGGCAGGGCGCCGATGCCT